>JAIVHI010000033.1 GCA_020201155.1 Loktanella sp.
CATGACCTGTTTCTGAACGAGACCGCGAATTACGCGCATGTCTTCCTGCCGGGTTCGACCTTTCTGGAAAAGGACGGCACCTTCACCAACGCCGAACGCCGGATCAACCGTGTGCGCCGCGTCATGTCCCCCCGCAACGGCTATGCCGACTGGGAGGTGACGCAGCTTCTGGCCAATGCGATGGGCGCGGGATGGGCCTATACGCATCCGTCCCAGATCATGGACGAGATCGCGGCGACGACGCCCAGCTTCGCAGGTGTGGACTATGCCCTGCTGGAGGAAAAAGGCAGCGTGCAGTGGCCCTGCAACGAGGATCACCCCGAAGGCACGCCACTGATGCATGTCGACGGGTTCGTGCGCGGCAGGGGGCGGTTCATCGTCACCGAGTATGTCGCCACCGACGAAAAGACCGGCCCGCGCTTTCCGCTGCTGCTGACGACGGGCCGCATCCTGTCGCAATACAACGTGGGCGCACAGACGCGCCGCACCGACAACGTGGTCTGGCACGAAGAAGACCTGCTGGAAATCCATCCGCATGACGCCGAAAACCGTGGTCTGAAAGATGGGGACTGGGTGCGTCTGGCATCGCGGTCAGGCGAGACGACATTGCGGGCGACCGTGACGGACAGGGTCAGCCCCGGCGTGGTCTATACGACCTTTCACCACCCCGATACGCAGGCCAACGTCATCACCACCGACTACTCGGACTGGGCGACCAACTGCCCTGAATACAAGGTGACCGCGGTGCAGGTTGGGGCGTCCAACGGGCCGACGGACTGGCAGGAAGACTACGCAGCACAGGCGACACGGGCGCGGCGCATTCTGCCGGCGGCGGAGTAGAGCCATGCGCCCCGCCCCCACCGTCAGCGCCGCCGGACGGTCGCACCAGACCGACGGCAGTTTCGCGGTTCACCGCACGCTGCCCGAAGAGGTGCCGGTCGCGATCGTCTTCAACGGATCGACGCAGGCCGTGATGATGGCCACGCCGTCGGACATCGCGGATTTCGCGCATGGATTCGCCCTGACCGAAGGGGCCGTCACCGATCCCGACCAGATCGAACGCTTCGAGACCGTGAGTCATGCGCAGGGCATCGAGGCACGGTTCTGGCTGACCGAAGACCGGGCAGAGGCGCTGGCGGCCCGTCGGCGCAGCATGGCCGGGCCGGTGGGGTGCGGACTTTGCGGGATCGACAGTCTCGAGCAGGCGATGCGCCCCCTGCCGCAGGTCGATGGCAAAGGTCTGCGCCTGCCCCACGCCGAGGTGGCGCGGGCGACGGACGCCCTGCGACCGCATCAAAAACTGCACGAGACAACCCATGCCACGCATGCGGCGGGTTTTCTTGTTCCGGGGCAAGGCATCGTGCTGGTGCGCGAGGATGTCGGTCGTCATAACGCGCTGGACAAGCTGATCGGTGCGCTGTGGCGTGCGGGGATCGACCCCGCCTCCGGGGCGGCTGTCATGACCTCGCGCCTTTCGGTCGAGCTGGTGCAGAAATGCGCCTGGGCGGGTGTGCCCGTGCTGATCGCCGTTTCCGCCCCCACGGGTCAGGCCGTGCGCAGCGCCGAAGAGGCGGGGATCACCCTTGCCGCCTTTGCCCGCAGCGGTGGTTTCGACCTTTACGCACACCCACATCGCATCACGGACGGGGTTTTTGATGTCGCCTGACAAGATGGTCCGCATGGCCAACCAGATCGCCACCTTCTTCAAGACCCAGCCGGGTGCGGATGCCGCAGCGAAGGTTCGCGACCACATCACCGATTACTGGGAGCCGCGCATGCGTCAGCAGCTTTGCGACTACGTCTCGGCAGGTGGCGAGGGTCTGGACGCCGTTGTGGTCAGCGCCGTCCACTCGCTGTCCCCTGACGTGAGCGCTTAAGGGGCTGCTGCGCGATTACAGCAGCGGCCCGACGGTGGCGGCCATGTTGTTGAGGATCTTTCGGTGCGTGGGCCAGGCCATCACTGAAAGCAGATCGATTTCGACCGAGTCCGCCAGAAACGCTTTCTGATGGGTCTCGATCCGGGATGTGATGTCGCGGCTTTCGAGAAGGATGTTGTTTTCGTAGTTCAGATCAAAGCTTCTGAGGTCCAGATTGGTGGACCCCACCAGTGAGACGACCCCGTCGATGGTCAATGTCTTGGCATGCAGAAGCCCCGGCTGATATTCGAAGATCCGGCAGCCCGCGCGCAGCAGCCTGCGATAAAAGCTTCGGCTGGCGGCGGCGACGAAACGGCTGTCATTGCGTTCGGGAAAGATCAGCGTGACTTGGGTTCCGCGATGTGCCGCGGCACAAAGCGCCTCGACGACGGTTGCATCCGGCACGAAGTAAGGCGTCGAAAGCGTCAACCTGTCGCGCGCGGTGGAAAAGAGCACGCTGAAAAGCTGCGGGGTCGCACCAAATCTCTCGGTCGGTCCGTCACCCAGAACCTGCGCTGCAAAGCCACCATCGAAGTTTTCGGACGCGACGGGAATGTCGGTCACCGGCTCTCCGGTCACCGACATCCAGTCGCTGGCGAAAAGCAGTTGGTTCTGGGCGACGACGGGGCCTTGAAAGCGCAGCATGATATCGACCCAGGGTGCGAAATGCGGCTTGGGGCGAAACGCGGGGTCGGCGGTGTTGCGGCTGCCGCAATAGGTGATCTTGCTGTCGATCACCGCGATCTTGCGGTGATTGCGCAGATCGATCCGGCTTTTCAACATCACCAGCAGGGGCCTTTCAACGGGCAAAGCCACCTTCGCCATGACGCCTGCGTCCAGCATGCGTTGCCAAAGGTCGGACCTGATCAGCCCTCGCGACCCCATGGCATCCGCGATCGCACGGCAGGTGACACCGCGCGTCGCGGCGCGGATCAAGGCATTGGCAACGGCGGTTCCCGTGTCGTCCGTCAGCCAGATGTAGGAAAGAACATGAACATGATCCGTTGCCGCGTCGATATCTGCCACCAGTCGCGTCACGTAGTCGGCGGGCCCGTCCAGCACTTCGGCTTTGTTTCCGGCGACGGGGAAGAACCCGTTGATGCTTGCGGCATAGGCGCTGCCGCTCCGGTAAAGCGGGTCGATCAGGGTGTCGAGGTTGTCGGGCAGACCCATGTAGGCGCGGCGCTTGGCGCGGATCGTGTTGAAAATCAGGTGATGGACGTGCCGTTGGCGATGCCCCACGTCCGTTTCCCCGAACAGGAAATAAAGGGACGCACCGGCCAGCGGCAGCACCAGCAGCACGATGAACCACGCCAGCCTTCCGGGGGGCGAGATATCCTCGCGGATCAGGATGCGCACCGAGAAAGAGACGACGATGGCGATATGCCCCGCCAGAACGAGAATGCTGATCATGGAGTGGCATCCAGCCCATCAAGCGAGACATCCATGACAATGGGAAGATGGTCCGACGCCGTGCGGGTGGACGGGGTCTGGTGGACCCATGCCTTGTGCATGCCCGACAGCCCGCTGACCACGAACTTGTCCAGCGCCGCAAGCGGACGAGAGGCGTGAAAGCTAAAACCCGGTGACACGACCTGACCGAGTGGCGTCAGCGACGTCTTGCGGGGGCTCCACTGGTTGAAATCCCCCGCGACGATCGTGGCATGAGGCTTGGCGCGCAGGTCCGATGCAAGCCGGGCGATCTGTCTGCGGCGTGTCACCGGGTCGAGTGCCAGGTGAACGCCCACGATCTCGATCTTGGGCTGTTCGAGCAGGGCAGACACCGCGCCGCGCGGCTCCAGGCTGGGCAGGTTGATCCGGCGGCTTTCGGTGATGAGATAGGGGTTCCGCACGAAAAGGACGTTGCCATGCCAACCGTGGCTGTCGGGGCGGACCGCAACGTCCGCCAGTTGATAGCCGTGTTCTTCCAGCATCCGGTCCAAGGGTAGCACGCCGGCCCGTCCCCCTGTGCGGATGTCCGCCTCTTGCAGGGCGATCACGTCGGCGTCGATTTCGTCCAGCACGCGCATGATCCGTTCGGGATCGCGTCGCCAGTCGAGGCCGACGGCCTTGCGGATGTTGTAGCTGGCGATCCTCATGGATCGAAACACGTGGCGGCGGATCGGGATCCCGTGCTCACGATCTGTTGGTTTCCGTCCTGTGGACGCATATGCAACTGCCCTTTCAACCCCCGCTGCCGCCCGCTAGGGTCCGCCAAAAGACGAAAGCACCAGACCTATGCCAAGTATTGTCGCCATACGCGACCTCCGCAAGCAGTATGCAGGCGGATTTCAAGCCCTGAAGGGGGTGTCCCTGGATATCGAGGAGGGCGAGATCATCGCCCTTCTGGGGCCGAACGGTGCGGGCAAGACGACTTTGATCTCGACCGTTTGCGGGATCACGATCCCGACCAGCGGGAGTGTGACGGTCGGCGGGCACGATACCGTCACCGACTTTCGCGCCGCGCGGCAACTGATCGGGCTGGTCCCGCAGGAGATCAATCTCGAACCCTTCGAGACGGTGATGAACACGGTGCGCTTTTCCCGCGGTCTTTTCGGCAAGTCTGCGGATGATGGCCATATCGAACGCGTGCTGAAAAGCCTGTCGCTGTGGGACAAGCGCGACAACAAGATCATGACCCTGTCGGGCGGGATGAAGCGGCGCGTGCTGATCGCCAAGGCGTTGAGCCACGAACCTCGGGTGCTGTTCCTCGACGAGCCCACCGCGGGTGTGGACGTGGAATTGCGCAAGGACATGTGGGACGTCGTGGCCGGGCTGAAAGCCAGCGGCGTCACCATCATCCTGACGACGCATTACATCGAAGAGGCCGAGGCCATCGCCGACCGGATCGGCGTGATCAGCAAGGGCGAGCTTTTGCTGGTCGAAGACAAGGCCGCGCTGATGACCCGCATGGGGCAGAAGATGCTGCATATTCACCTGAGCCAGCCGACCGAGGCTGTTCCGGCTGCACTGGCGCACTATAACCTGTCGCTGGAACAGGATGGCCGCGTGCTGGTCTACACCTATGATACCGCGAAGGAACGCACGGGCATCACCAAGCTTCTGACCGATCTGGCCGCGACCGGTCTTGTGCTGTCCGACATCGAAACACGCCAGAACTCACTGGAAGAAATCTTCGTTGGCCTCGTGAAGGAAGACGCATGAACCTTGTTGCTGTCCGTTCGATCTATCGCTTTGAAATGGCACGGTTCTTCCGCACCATCACGCAAAGCCTCGTGTCGCCTGTCCTGTCGACGTCGCTTTACTTTGTGGTCTTCGGCACCGCCATCGGCAGCCGCATCAACGAGGTCGAAGGCGTATCCTACGGCGCCTTCATCGTGCCGGGCCTGATCATGCTCAGCGTGATGACGCAGGCCACGACGAATGCCAGCTTTGGTATCTACTTCCCGAAATTCACGGGAACGATCTACGAGCTTCTGTCAGCACCCGTGAATTTTCTGGAGATCACTTTGGGATATGTCGGCGCTGCGGCGACCAAGGCGCTGTTCATCGGGACGATCATCCTGATTACAGCTTTCTTCTTTGTCGATCTGACCATCGCCCACCCTTTCGCGATGATAGCCTTTCTGATCCTGACCTGCGTGAGTTTTGCACTTCTGGGATTCATCATCGGGATCTGGGCCGGCAATTTCGAGCAATTGCAGCTGATCCCGCTTCTGGTCATTACGCCGCTGGTGTTCCTTGGGGGCTCTTTCTACTCGGTCTCGATGCTGCCGCCCGTCTGGCAGACGATCACGATGTTCAATCCGGTGGTTTATCTGATCTCGGGGTTTCGCTGGGCGTTCTTCGGGCAAGCCGACGTGCCGATCGGCCTGTCATTGCTGGCGATCGCGTTTTTCACTGCGGCCTGTGTCACGGCGATCTGGTGGATTTTCCGGACGGGCTGGCGAATTCGCCAGTGACGCGGCCCTTGTTGCTGCCGCTGTCCCACACTAGATCACGATGATGAAATTACGCAATCCGTTCAAGCCAGGGCCATCGGTGGCCGTCGTCCGGCTGCAAGGCCAGATCAGCAACTCAGGTTCGGGTCTTGACGACCCGGGCATGGGGCCGGTTATCGAAAAGGCCGTGAAGCGGGGCAAGCCCAAGGCGCTGGTGTTGCAAATCAATTCACCCGGCGGATCGCCTGTGCAATCCTCCTTGCTGGCCGCCCGGATCCGCCGCGTGGCGAAAGAGCAGGACATCCCGGTCTTCGCCTTCGTCGAAGATGTCGCGGCCTCGGGCGGGTACTGGCTGGCCTGTGCCGCGGACGAGATTTTCATCGACGAGACCTCGATCGTCGGCTCCATCGGGGTGATCTCGGCCGGGTTCGGTTTCGTCGAACTGATCGACCGCTACGGCATCGAGAGGCGGGTCCATACGGCGGGGGAATCCAAGTCGATGTTGGACCCGTTCCGCCCGCGCAAGGACGAGGACGTGGCACGGCTCGACCGGTTGCTGGGCGAGATCCACCAGACCTTCATCGCCCATGTGAAGTCACGGCGTGGCGACAGGCTGGCCGACAATCCAGACCTGTTCACCGGCGAGATCTACATCGGCGAAGGCGCGATCCGTCAGGGGCTGGCCGACGGGATCGGGCATCTGGTCCCCGAAATGAAACGCCGCTTCGGCGACGACGTCCGCTTTCGGCGCTATGGCAAGAAACGCGGCTTGCTTCAAAGGTTCGGGATTTCGCTGCTGGGCGGCGCGATGACCCATGTCGAAGATCGCGCGGCTTTCGCAAGGTTCGGGCTCTAAAGTGCTTTTCAAGGTCGTCGCTCTCTTTTTCGTCTTCATCGCCGTGCTGGGTATCTTCGGCAAATGGCGCTTTCCCGGTCAGGATCGGCTGGCGAAGGCCAAATGCACGGCCTGCGGTCGCTACCGGATCGGCAAGGGCCCCTGTGCCTGCGGACGGGGACCGCACGGATGATCCAAGCGCTTTCTCTTCCAATGGGTCCGGTATGGGACTGGGTATATGTAGCCATCGGATTGACGGTCCTGCTGTTTGCCGGGGACACGGGACACATTGGTGAAAGGCGCCGTCAACCTGTCGTTGCGGCTGGGCGTGCCCGCGCTGATCGTCTCGCTCACGATCGTGGCGTTCGGCACCTCGGCCCCCGAATTGCTGATTTCGGTGCAGGCCATTCTGGACGGTGTGCCGGGGTTGGCGCTGGGGAACGTGGTGGGGTCCAATGTCGCGAATATCCTGCTGGTTCTGGGTATTCCGGCGCTTTTGGCCACGATGCACACCAGTGAACATGACACGCGGTCGTCCTACCTGCAGATGATCGCGGCCAGTGTTCTTTTCATCGGTCTGTGTTTCATGGGTATCCTTACCTCGGTCAGCGGCGTGATCCTGCTGGCGGCCCTGGCAGCCATGCTGATCTATGCGGTCGTCGTGGCGCGCCGGCATCGTAGCGCCAGTCTGGACCTTGACCTTGCAGAGGTAGAGGGCGCGGATCCGTCGATCTCTTGGCCGCTGATCGTCTTGTTCCTTGGTTTGGGGATCATCGGCCTGCCGCTGGGGGCGAACCTGCTTGTCGATGGCTCGACGAATATCGCGACCCGCATCGGCGTCAGCGATACGGTCATCGGCCTGACGCTTGTCGCGATCGGCACCAGCCTGCCGGAACTTGCCACGACCGTCATGGCAGCGCTGCGGCGTCAGGCCGATGTGGCGCTGGGCAACGTCATCGGGTCGAACATGTTCAACCTTCTGGCAATCATCGGCGTGGCCACCCTTTTCGGCCCGATTCCCGTAGATCAACAGTTTCTGACCTTCGATCTGTGGATCATGCTGGGTGCGTCCCTGCTGCTGATCCCTTTCGTCTTCATGCGG
This sequence comes from Loktanella sp., assembly GCA_020201155.1. Taxonomy (GTDB): domain Bacteria; phylum Pseudomonadota; class Alphaproteobacteria; order Rhodobacterales; family Rhodobacteraceae; genus JAIVHI01. The sequence continues at coordinate 7,756 of JAIVHI010000033.1, forward strand.
CGCAATATCACGCGTGTCTGGGGCATCGGGTTTTCGGCGGCCTACGTGGCTTATCTTTTCGTGGTGCTGGCCTGATGGCTGTCGCACTTGTCACCGGCGCGGGTGCGCGACTGGGGCAGGCGATGGCCGTGCATCTGGGCCGGCGCGGTTTCGACGTGGCGGTCCACTACGCCTCTTCTGACGACGGTGCCAAGGAAACCGCAGCCGCGGTGCGCGACGCGGGCCAGCGTGCCGAGATTTTCCAGTGCGATCTGCTGGACGAGGATGCGACGCAGGCGCTTGTGGGCCAAGTTCTTGAGCGTCTGGGTGGACCGGTGACGGTTCTGGTCAACAACGCTTCCATCTTTGAATACGACACGGTCGAAACGGCGACACGCCAAAGCTGGGACCGGCACATAGGCAGCAACCTGCGGGCGCCCTTCATCCTGACGCAAGCCGTCGCAGCGCAATTGCCCGCGCCCTTGGACGATGAAAACGGCGAACCGGTCGCGCAGGGGCTGATCGTGAACATGCTGGACCAGCGTGTGCGAAAGCTGACGCCCGAGTTCATGACCTACACCCTTGCCAAGATGGGACTTTGGGCCTTTACCCAGACCGCCGCGCAAGCACTGGCCCCCAAGGCACGGGTCAACGGGATCGGTCCGGGACCGACCTTGAAGGGTGCGCGACAGTCGGAAGACCATTTCGCCAAGCAGCGGCAATCGACCGTGCTCAAGCGGGGCGCCGATCCTGCAGGCATCGTGGCGGCCCTGGACTACCTGCTGACTGCCAAAGCCGTGACCGGCCAGATGATAGCTGTCGACGGCGGTCAGCATCTTGGCTGGCAGACACCGGACGTGCTGGGCGTCGAGTGACGCCGCGGAAGTTGTTAGACACGCGGAACCACACGTCACAATCCGGTTACAAACGCTATATTTATCAGTGAGTTGGAGGGGGGTAAAAGTAAATACCAAACGATTTCAGAAGCTTAACTTGTAGCCTAAAAAACAAGCAGACAGGTCGATAGCCATGAAAACATGGTAAAATACAGGTTAACCGGGTATTCGCCCCCATGGTTATCCACACAAACCGTGGATGCCTTTTGCCTTGAGATTGGTGCGCTAGCATGAACTCAAACAGACCACGCCAGAGAATCGTCCATGAGTGATGACACCGCCACAGCAAAGACCGGCTATGCTGTCATCGCCGGTTACCTTCGGAGTCTCGACAGCTCTCCCGGTGTCTACCGGATGCTGGATAGCGAGGCGCGGGTGCTCTACGTCGGCAAGGCGCGGAACCTGAAAGCGCGGGTCAGTTCCTATTCGCGCCCGTCCAATCAGCACTCCAGCCGCATCAGTCGGATGATCCGCGAAACGGCGACGATGATGTTCCTGACCACGCGCACCGAAACCGAAGCGCTTTTGCTGGAACAGAACCTGATCAAGCAGCTCAAGCCGCGTTACAACGTGCTGCTGCGCGACGACAAGTCGTTTCCGAACATCCTTGTCACACACGATCACGACTATCCGCAGATCAAGAAGCATCGCGGAGCGAAAAAGGAAAAGGGCAGCTATTACGGGCCGTTTGCCGGGGCAGGGGCCGTGAACCGGACGCTGAACCAGCTGCAGCGCGTGTTCCTGTTGCGGAATTGCTCCAACAGCGATTTTGAAAGCCGCACGCGGCCTTGCCTGCAGCACCAGATCAAACGCTGCACCGCACCCTGCGTCGGCAAGATCAGCAAGGAAGATTACGCCCGGTCTGTGGCGGACGCCGAAAAGTTCCTGCAAGGCCGCACCAAGGGCATTCAGGAAAGTCTTGCCGACCAGATGCAAGAGGCCAGCGCCGCGATGGAGTTCGAGCGTGCCGCAGCCCTGCGCGACCGCATCAAGGCGCTGACGCAGGTGCAGTCTGCGCAGGGCATCAACCCGCAGCACGTGGCCGAGGCGGACGTGATCGGGTTGCATATCGACAAGGGTCAGGCCTGCGTGCAGGTCTTCTTTATCCGGGCCTATCAGAACTGGGGGAACCACGACTATTACCCCCGCATCAACGGCGATGAAGACCCCTCCGAAGTGATGGAGGCCTTCGTCGGCCAGTTCTATTCCGACCGCGAACCGCCCAGGCAGCTGATCCTGTCGCACGGATTGGACAACGAAGACCTGATGCTGCAGGCGCTGGCTGAAAAGGCCGAGCGCAAGGTCGAGGTTCTTGTGCCCCAGCGTGGCGAAAAGGCCGAACTGGTGCAGGGTGCCCTGCGCAACGCCCGCGAAAGCCTTGCCCGCAAGATGAGCGAGACGGCGACGCAGGCCAAGCTGCTGCGTGGCGTGGCCGAAGCCTTCGACATGGATGAGCCGCCCAAGCGGATCGAAGTCTACGACAACTCTCACATTCAGGGCAGCCACGCCGTGGGCGCGATGATCGTCGTCGGCCCGGACGGGTTCGACAAGAACCAGTACCGCAAGTTCAACATCAAGGGCGATGAACTGACGCCAGGCGATGACTTCGGCATGATGAAAGAAGTCCTGATGCGCCGTTTCAAGCGGCTGCAAAAGGAAGACCCCGATCGCAAGAATGGCCTGTGGCCCGACCTTCTGCTGATCGACGGCGGGGCGGGACAAGTCAGTGCCGTGCGCGAGATCATGGACCGGATGGGCATTCACAACCTCGCAATGGTGGGCGTGGCCAAGGGGCTTGATCGGGATGCGGGCAAAGAGGAGTTCTACCGCACCGGCAAACCCGTGAAGGCCCTGCGGCACAACGACCCCGTGCTCTATTTCATCCAGCGGATGCGGGACGAGGCGCACCGTTTTGCCATTGGCACGCACCGGGCAAAACGTTCGAAAGCCATCGGCGCGACACCGCTGGACGACGTGCCGGGCGTCGGGGCCACCCGCAAACGCGCGCTTCTGGCGCACTTCGGCAGCGCCAAGGCCGTGGCCCGTGCGAACCTTGCCGACCTCAAGGCCGTGCAGGGTGTGTCGGACAACATGGCGCAGACGATCTACGACTACTTCCACGAGAACGGGTGACCGCTCTGGTCACGGCCTGGACAGATCGCTAGGTATCTCTCATGCGCCTGAACCTGCCAAATCTCCTGACGATCCTGCGCCTGCTGGCGGCGCCCGGCGTCGCGATCATGTTCCTTTATTTCAACCGCCCCTGGGCGGATTGGTTCGCGCTGATCCTGTTCGTGACAGCCGCGATCACCGACTTTCTGGACGGGTATCTGGCGCGCGCGTGGAAGCAGGAAAGCAAGCTGGGCGCGATGCTCGACCCGATTGCCGACAAGGCGATGGTCATCATCGCGCTGTTGGTGATCACGGGCTTTTCCGGGATGAACCCGTGGATCCTGATGCCCGCAACGCTGATCATGTTCCGCGAGGTCTTCGTCTCTGGCCTGCGCGAGTTTCTGGGCGATACCGCCGGCACGCTGAAGGTGACGACCCTTGCCAAGTGGAAGACGACCGCACAGATGACCGCGATTGCCGTGCTCTTTGCAAAGGGCGCGTTCGAACATTACCTGATCGACCAGACCATCGGAATGGATCAGGCGACGATCGACGGTATCCTGAACGGCACGATCCCCGACGAAGTTGGCCTGCGCTGGAAGGAATTCGGCGCGGCGGCGTCCTGGTGGGCCGGCATCGCGTTGCTTTGGGCCGCGGCTGCTTTGACGCTGATCACAGGCTGGGACTATTTCCGGAAATCACTGCCCTATCTGAAGGATGAGATGTGATGCGCGTGATGTATTTTGCCTGGGTGCGCGAACGGATCGGACTGCCGCGCGAAGATGTGCAGACGCAAGCCGCGACGGTGGCCGATCTGGTCGCGGAATTGTGCGCCCGCGAAGAACGCTATGCCGCCGCCTTTGCCGACACCAGCGCCCTGCGCGTCGCGGTGGACCAAAAGCTGACCGATTTCGACGCGCCCTTGGCAGGCGTTCAGGAAGTCGCCTTTTTTCCGCCCATGACAGGTGGCTGATATGGACATCCGTGTGCAGGACGGCCGGTTCGACGTAGGCGCGGAGTTGAACGCCTTTACCGAACGGCAGACCAAAGCGGGCGCGGTGGTCAGTTTCACCGGCATCGTGCGTGATACGGATGGCGGACTGCGTCACATGGAAATCGAGCACTACCCCGGCATGACGGAAAGCGCACTGAGCGACATCGCAGGGCAAGCCATGCAGCGATGGGCGCTGACAGACGCGCTGGTGATCCATCGCTTCGGGCGACTTGCACCCTCGGAGACGATCATGATGGTCGCGACGGCCTCTGCCCACCGTGCCGACGCCTTCGCGGCGGCTGATTTCCTGATGGATTACCTCAAGTCCCGCGCGCCCTTCTGGAAAAAGGAAGTGACGGCAGAGGGGTCCGACTGGGTGGCTGCCAAGGACAGTGACGAAGACGCGCTGTCCCGCTGGCGTTAGGCATCACCGGCCAGTGCCGCGTGGCAATGGCAGGGAACGATGTGGTCGTTCACAAGACCGCAGGCTTCCATGAAGGCATAGACGATGGTGGGGCCGACAAAGCTGAACCCCGCTTTCTTCAGGTCTTTCGAGATCTGCTCGGACAGGCGCGTCTTCGGCGGTACATCGGACTGTGCGCGGTAGCGGGGCTGAAGGGGCTCTCCGTCCACGTATGACCATAGGAAACTGTCGAACCCTTCGCGGGCTTCGATTTCCTGCCACGCGCGGGCATTCTTGATCGCCGCCTCGATCTTGCCACGGTGCCGGATGATGCCCGGATCGGTCAGCAAATGGGTGACCTCGGCTTCGCCCCAGCCCGCAATGATCTCGGGGTCGAAACCGGCAAAGGCCGTGCGGAAATTGTCCCGCTTTTTCAGGATGGTCAGCCAGCTCAGACCCGCCTGAAATCCGTCAAGCACCAGCTTCTCCCAAAGCGCGCGGCTGTCGCGCTCCGGCACACCCCATTCGGTGTCGTGGTAGGCCAGATATATCGGATCCTCACTGACCCAGTCGCAGCGTGTGAGCATTTTTTCCGGCCCCCTTAACCCGCCATTAGGCCCAACCGGCGCAACGTCGCCTGAACCGTTTTGGGACAGGCGCATGACTGCACGGACACTGACAAAACACAACGCCGACGATCCGCGCTGGGGCGACCCTTTCGGGTATGCGGTGACCAGCCGGGATCGCGACACGCTGACACTGGTCCGCGACGCCCTTGCCCACAACCGGGCGCGGCTGGCCTATATGCCCATCGTCCTGTCCGGCGCACATGCGCGGGTCGCCTTCTACGAAGGGCTGATCCGCGTCATGGATGACGGTGGGCGGGTCATTCCCGCCGCGCAGTTCATGCCGTTGATCGAAGACACCGATCTGGGCCGCGAAATCGATATCGTGACGCTTGAACTGGCGATGAAGGTCCTGCGCTCTACCGCGAACCTGCGGCTGTCGGTCAATGTCTCGGCCCGCTCGATCGGTGACGGCGCATGGCGCCGCACGCTCGACACCGCGCTGCGTTCGGGCGGGCATCTGGGCGACCGTTTGATTTTCGAGATCAGCGAAGACTCCGCCATGCTGCTGCCTGAAATCGTGACCCGTTTCATGGCGGAAATGCAGCCGCTGGGCGTGGGATTCGCGCTGGACGGTTTCGGGGCGGGGCTGATTTCCTTCAAGCATCTCAAGGATTTCTTTTTCGACCTCGTGAAGATCGACAAAGGGTTCGTGCGCAACGTGGCGCGCAATTCCGACAGCCAGGTCATTGTCGAAGCACTGATCACCATCGCCAAACAGTTCGAAATGCTGACCATCGCGGACGGCGTGGAATCGCGCGACGATGCCGCCTTTCTCGAACGGATCGGCGTGGAATGTCTCGAAGGTTACCTTTTCGGCACGCCGCGATTCGAGCTCTAGGTGCCGGAAATCGGGATTTCCGTTGTGCTGAGGTCGCTTATTGCGTAATCAATCTTCAACCCGGTGGGCCGGGTTCTGACGCAAAGAACGGCGTTTTCGGGGGCTTGGGTCCACCAGTTGACTGGAACAGGAGACCCTATTGATGACCAATGTCGTAATCGCTTCCGCCGCGCGCACCCCCGTGGGCAGCTTTCTTGGCGCCTTTGCCAATGTGCCCGCGCATGATCTGGGCGCCGCCGTTCTGGAAGAGGTCGTCGCCCGTGCCGGCATCGACAAATCCGAAGTCTCCGAGACGATCCTCGGTCAGGTGCTGACGGCAGCACAGGGGCAGAACCCGGCCCGTCAGGCGCATATCAACGCAGGTCTCCCGCAAGAGGCAGCCGCTTGGGGCATCAATCAGGTTTGCGGCTCGGGCCTGCGCGCCGTGGCGCTGGGGGCACAGCATATTCAGCTGGGTGATGCGTCGATCGTCTGCGCCGGTGGTCAGGAAAGCATGAGCCTTGCCCCCCACGCCGCATCAATCCGTCAGGGCCAGAAGATGGGGGATATGACCTACATCGACACGATGATCCGCGACGGTCTGTGGGACGCCTTCAACGGCTATCACATGGGGCAGACAGCGGAAAACGTGGCCGAGAAATGGCAGATTTCCCGCGATCAGCAGGACGAGTTCGCCACTGCCAGCCAGAACAAGGCCGAAGCGGCGCAGAAGGCCGGCAAGTTCGCTGATGAAATCGTCGCCTACACGGTCAAGACCCGCAAGGGCGACACCGTCGTGGATCAGGATGAATACATCCGTCACGGTGCCACGCTGGAAGGGATGCAGAAACTGCGCCCCGCCTTCGCCAAGGACGGATCGGTGACCGCCGCCAACGCGTCCGGCCTGAACGACGGTGCAGCCGCAACCCTGTTGATGAGCGTGGAAGAGGCTGAAAAGCGCGGGATCGAGCCGCTGGCGCGGATCGCGTCCTATGCCACAGCCGGTCTGGACCCCGCCATCATGGGCGTCGGCCCGGTGCACGCCTCGAAAAAGGCGCTGGAAAAAGCCGGTTGGAGCGTGTCAGACCTCGACCTTGTCGAAGCCAACGAGGCGTTTGCAGCACAGGCCTGCGCCGTGAACAAGGAAATGGGCTGGGACCCTGCCATCGTGAACGTCAACGGTGGTGCCATCGCCATCGGTCACCCCATCGGTGCCTCGGGCTGTCGCGTTCTGAACACGCTGCTGTTCGAGATGAAGCGCCGCGACGCCAAAAAGGGCCTTGCGACGCTTTGCATCGGCGGCGGCATGGGCGTGGCGCTTTGCGTCGAGCGGGCCTGATTTGACGGAAACCGCGCCCTACGAGCAGCTTGTCTTCTCGGGGGGCGGGTTGCGCTGTTTCTGGCACGGCGGCTGGGTCGAAGCGGTCCAGCAGCGGATGGAGTTCAAGCCAAGGCGCATTACCGGCAGTTCCGGTGGTGCGCTTTCTGCGGCGGCGCTGATCGCCGGGCGCGAACATTTTCTGGCGGATCGTTTCATTGAGGCGGTCAAATCCTGCACCGCCAATTTTTCCGTTCAGGATCTCGACGATGAGGATGGGCGCTCTGCGCACCAGCGGGTCTACGAAGGTGTTGTCGAAGATGTGATCGACAGCGCCGCGATGGGTCGGATCGCAGAGGGTCCCGTGTTTCAGATCTCGGTGTCGACGACGGGCGAATCACAGGCGGGCGCGACGACGCGCGCCGTGCTGGGCGGGTCGGTCTATCAGCTCGAACAGGTCGTGGCACCGACCCCCAAGCCGCGCCTTGCGGCCTATGCGGGGCTGGAGCAGCGGATTTTCGATGCCCGCCAGGCGGCCCGCGACGGCACCTTGCCCGATCTCATCCGCATGGCCGCGACGGTGCCGCCCGCCTTTCGTGCCGACCAGTGGGACGGTGAATGGATCTACGACGGTGGCATGGTCAACAAGGCGCCTCTTCCTGAACCTGACGCGGGTCGAACCCTTGTTCTGCTCACCAAACGGTTCAAGAAACTGCCCGACGATGCAGGAGGACGTGTCCAGTATATCCAACCGCAATCACCGGTGCTGGACGGCTCGCGCCTTGATTTCACGGATGTCGATCTGTTGCACCAAGCATGGGAACAGGGTCTGGATGATGGCAAAACGTTTCTAAGCCGCTACAGTCAAACTTGAAGTCTTGAAGGAGGAGAACAAGATGACACGAGTCGCACTCGTAACAGGAGGATCGCGCGGCATCGGTGCCGCCATTTCCAAGGCATTGAAGGCGCAGGGCTGCGAGGTTGCTGCCACCTATGCCGGGAACGACGAAAGGGCCACGGCCTTTACTGATGAAACCGGCATCAAGACCTACAAATGGGATGTGGCGGACTACGAGGCCTGCAAGAACGGGATCGCCCAGGTCGAAGCCGATCTTGGGCCGGTTGATATCCTTGTGAACAACGCCGGCATCACCCGCGACGCGCCGTTCCACAAGATGACGGCCGAGCATTGGAACGCGGTGATCGACACGAACCTGACGGGCCTGTTCAACATGACCCATAACGTCTGGGGCGGAATGCGCGAACGCAAGTTCGGGCGCGTGATCTCGATTTCCTCGATCAACGGTCAGAAAGGGCAGTTCGCGCAGGTCAACTATGCCGCCGCCAAGGCCGGTGACATCGGCTTCACCAAGTCGCTGGCGCAGGAAGGCGCGCGGGCCGGGATCACGGTGAACGTAGTGGCGCCCGGCTACATCAACACCGACATGATGAGCACGATCCCAGAAAAGATCATGGACCAGATCGTGGGCGCGATCCCCGTGGGGCGTCTGGGCGAGGCCGAGGAAATTGCCCGCGCCGTCACGTTCCTTGCGTCGGATGATGCGGGCTTCATCACCGGCTCGACCCTGTCGGCCAACGGTGGGCAATATATGGTCTGACCTCGGGGTCAGATTGCATAAGGGCCTGTGCGGTGTCGCACGGGCCCTTTTCTACGTGCAGAGCACGGATCATTCGGGTTTCGGGTGACAGCAGCGCCCAAGGGACGCTGCTGTTCTGGTCATCAGTTCGACAGGCGCGCGACTTTCGCGGTCGCAATCATGCGCCGCGCCTTCGTGCATCACCAGGGGGGATACCATTCGAAAGGCGCTGCGTCCGGCCAGCACACCCTGCAGGATGAACAGCCCCGGCGGTTGCGCCGGACGCGGCTGGATCGGCAGCACGACAAGCGACCCCAACCGCCCGTGAACCGTGGCGATCACTTCGGGAAGCCGCGCGATGTGCTGGATGAGGGACAGACGCCCCTTGGGGGTCAGGCGCTTGATGCCGATGTCCAGCCAGTCGGACAGGGGCGTGTCGCCCCCGATGGCCGTATCGCGGCCCGGATCGCGGGCGGCTGTGCCGGCGGTGCGGTCGAAGTAAGGCGGGTTCATCAGGACGTGATGAAACTGCTGTTGTCGCAGGTCCGGCGGCAGGTCACGCAGATCGGCGGCGACGACCGTGGCACAGGCCTGCGCATCGGTTGTGTTGCGACGGGCCAGCGTGGCGTAGTCGGGCTGCACTTCGACGCCGGTCAGCTGCAGCCCTTTGACGCGGGCGTGCAGGCAGAGCATCGCCGCGCCGGCGCCGCATCCCAGTTCCAGCACGGTTTCGCCGGCTTGTGCGGGCACGCTGGCGGCCAGAAGTACGGGATCGACACCCGCACGATAGCCGCCGCGCCGGGGTTGCCACAGGTAAAGCTGCCCTCCGAGAAAGGCGTCCTGCGTCAGCGCGCTCACCGACCCAAGTCTATTTCTGCGTCGCGCATGATCGCCTCGGCCATGAACAGATCGCGGTCCGCGACCATGAGACGGCGCGGCAATATGCCGATGCTTCCTTCGAGCGCGCTCATATTTACGTCGAACGGGAAGCTGGTTATACCCTCACCGTCCAGAAGGGCGGTGGCCAGGGCCAGAACCGTGGGGTCGTTGGTGCGTAAAAGCTCTTTCATACCCTTTGGTTAAGGTCGACTGTCTCCCTTGTCCACTCACGACGCTGAAAGCCAAGTATGAGCCTTGATCAAGCCGCCACCAAACCGCACGAACGTCTTGCCGCCGCGATTGCTCCGGAAATGGAGGCGGTGGGCCGTGTCATCCGCGAACGGATGTCGTCCGAGCATGCCCCGCGCATCCCCGAAGTGACGGCCCATCTGGTCGAGGCGGGGGGCAAGCGCCTGCGTCCCATGCTGACCATCGCGGCTGCGAAGATGTGCGGATACACGGGTCAAAGTCACATCGACCTTGCCGCGACGGTCGAGTTCATCCACACCGCGACGCTGCTGCACGACGACGTGGTGGACGAAAGCAGCCAGCGGCGGGGGCGTCCGACGGCAAACCTGTTGTGGGACAATACATCCAGCGTGCTGGTGGGTGACTACCTGTTCGCACGGTCGTTCCAGCTGATGGTGCGCACCGGCAATCTTCGCGTACTCGACATCCTGTCCAACGCGGCGGCAACCATTGCCGAGGGCGAAGTCCTGCAACTGACCGCCGCGCGCAATCTGGAGACAACCGAAGAGACCTATCTCAAGGTCGTGCGTGGCAAGACCGCAGCGCTGTTTTCGGCTGCGACTCAGGTCGGCGGAGTCATTGCGGAGCGGTCCGAGGACGAGGTTCAGGCGCTGTTCGACTACGGTGACGCGCTGGGTATCTCGTTCCAGATCGTCGATGACCTGCTGGATTACGGTGGCACCGATGCGACCGGAAAAAGTATCGGTTGCAGACGGCCTTGAAGCTTTTGACCAAGCACGGCACGCTCGAGGCGACGCGCAAGGATGCGCTTGACTGGGCCGCGCGTGCCAAGGCGGCGCTGGACAAATTGCCGGACCACGAGATCAAGGGCATGCTGGCGGATATCGCCGATTACGTCGTCGCGCGGATCACCTGAGAAGCGCGGCTGGCGCGACCCACCAACCCTGTTCGGCGACTTGCAGAACCCGCGCGACCTGTCGTGCATTCGCCATGTCCTTGACCAGCGCAAAGCAGGTCGCACCCGAACCTGACATGCCCGCGACCTTGACGGCGGGAAGCGTGCGCAGCCGCGAGAGCGCGGCCTCGATGCCGGGTGCCATCGCGACGGCAGGGGCGGTCAGGTCGTTGCGCTGGACTTTCAACCAGTCGGCAAAGGTCGCCAGATCCGCCCGCTCCGGGATGTCATCCATCGGTGCGTTGTCGGTTTTTTGCAGCCCACCATATATCGTGCCGGTCGGCGTCGGTTCACGCGGGTTGACCAGAACCACCGCGGCGTTGGGCAACGCGGGCACCGGTGACAGTTCGTCCCCGATCCCGCGCATGCGCATGGGTGACGGTGCTTGCAGGCACACAGGCACATCGGCCCCCAATGCGACGACGTCGGGGTCGTGCGGCGGCAGGGGCTCTACCTCCCAGAACCGGGCGAGAAGTTTGAGGGTCGTGGCGGCATCCGACGATCCGCCACCAAGACCGGCCGCATGGGGCAGGAACTTGTTCAGCGTCAGGGCCGCGCCCTTGCCGACCCCGCGCCTGTCGCGCAGCAGCCGCGCGCATTGCATCACGATGTTGGTTTCATCCAGTGGAACGCCTTGCTTGAACGGCCCTTCGACCGTCAGACGCAGATCCGGGGCGGGTCCGACCGTGATCGTGTCCGACACGTCTGCGAAGACAACAAGTGAATCGAGAAGGTGATAGCCGTCCGCGCGTTGTCCGGTGACGTGCAGCGTCAGGTTTACCTTGGCTGGGGCCGGTGCACTAAGGAGAGTCATCGGCAACCGTCAGCGGCGCACGGCCTTCTTCGGATAATACGGCGTCCAGACCGATTTCGAGCTTGCGCTTGATCCGATCGGCCAGTTCGGGTTCGGGTCCGAAGGACAGGGCGCGTTTCCATTGAAAATGCGCCTCGGTCTTGCGGCCGACTGCCCAATACACATCGCCCAGATGGTCGTTGACGATCGGGTCGACGGCTTCGAGCGTGACCGCATGCTCCATGTAGCCGACGGCCTCTTCGTAGTCGCCCAGTTTGAACAGGACCCACCCGAGGCTGTCGATAATGGCGCCGTTGTCAGGTTGTGCCGCGGCGGCGCGCTCGATCATGTCCAGCGCCTCGTCGAGATTTTCGCCGCGTTCGACCAGTGAATAGCCAAGATAGTTCAACACGCCCGCGTTGCTTGGCATGATCTCGAGCGCGGCGCGGAAGTCGGCTTCGGCTTCGGGCCAGTCATCCAGCGTGTGGGAGGTGATCGCGCGGGCAAAATAGAGGCTCACACGGCCGGGCCCGTTGTCCGCGTCAATGAGGTCGAGCGCACGGCCCCAGGTATCCGGAAAATCGCGGGCCAGCGCTTGTGCGGCCTCGCTGGCGGCTTCCAGACGGTCCGCGCGGTAGAGCACGTCAATGCGCCCGATCTCGGCGGCCTGATAGGCCGGATCTTCCTTGGGCACGCGCGCGAAAGCCTCGCCGGCAAGGTCATAGCGACCCAGACGCTCCAGCAGGGCAGCGGTCACGATCAGCGCCTCTGTATGGCTCGGGTCCAGATACTCGGCCAAACGGGCATAGTGCAGAACATAGCCGTCCGGCGTGTCGTCCTGCAGGACGTTGACGATCATGAACATCACTTCGGCCACGCCGGCACGCGGGCTGTCGACGATGTCGAAAGGGACAGACTCGTCCGCTTCGAGGCGAGAGGTGATGTCGCGGACCAAAGGTGCCTGATCCACGTTGAACGCGGCGGTCAGGATGTCCCTTGCCTCGTCGTTGCGATCAAGCTGGCTCAGCACCTGCGCATGGGCAATCGCGGCACGGGCGCTGAAGGCCCCCCGGTCGTTCAGCGCGCGAAAGGTCTCCTCTGCCGCTTCGAAGTCGCCCACCAGCGCCAGCGCCAACGCCTTGTGGTAAAGCCCGTAGCCGCGCATGCCTTCGGCTTCGATCACGCTGTCGAAATTGACGACGGCGCGATCCATCGCACCCTGACCCAAGGCGGCCCAGCCCTGAACCAGACCATCGACCAGCGGACTGACCTCGTGTCCTTCTTCGAGGCTGTTGAAGATCGCATCCCAGTTGTCCGAGGCGGCATCATGGCCCAGCAACGCAAGGTGCGCGATCTGGCTCTCAATGCCTGTCTCGCGCATGCTGCGGGCAATCGGGACGGCCTGATCCATCGCACCGAGCGACAGATAAGAGGCCATCGCACCTTCCATCAGAAAGGGATTTTGCGGATCGCTCATCAGGGCCTTGGTGAAATAGCCGGCAGCCGATTGGTAATCGTTCGCGGCCGCCGCCTGACGCGCGGCAAGATAGGCGCCCGGTGCCGGATCGGCACTGGCGACCGGGGCCGCGCCAAGCGCACCGATCAGAGCGGCTGCACGTATCGTCGTCTTCAACATTTCACTGCCCCGGATAGTGTCTGGCGGGCAATTCGCCGATGCCCATTACCCGATAACCCTATCGAAGGCAGAGAGCCTGTTGCAACGCATCATCCGTCACAGCTGCGCGAGACGGCAGGCCCTCGCTTACATGTTGGGATAGTTCGGGCCGTCACCCCCCTGCGGCACGGTCCAGACAATGTTCTGGCTGGGGTCCTTGATATCGCAGGTCTTGCAGTGGACGCAGTTCTGAAAGTTGATCTGGAACTTCGCGTCCTCGCCTTCGCCCACGAATTCGTAGACACCCGCCGGGCAATAGCGTGCTGAAAGACCTGCATATTTGGGCAGGTTCACCGCGACGGGAATGGCCGGATCCTTCAGCTTCAGATGCCCGGGCTGGCTTTCCTCGTGGTTGGTGAACGAATAGCTGACGTTCGTCAGGCGATCGAACGACAGAACGCCGTCGGGCTTGGGATAGTCGATCACCTTATGCTGGTTTGCGGGTTCGGTGGCCTCTGCGTCCGACTTGCCGTGCTTGAGCGTGCCCAGCAGCGAAAAGCCCAGCGTGTTGGTCCACATGTCAAAGCCACCCAGACCGAGCGAGGCGATGAGCCCGCGCTTGGACCAGAGCGGTTTGACATTGCGCACGCGCTTGAGGTCCTTGCCGATCTCGCCGGTTTTGACTGCCGCGTCGTAGTCATCCAGCGTGTCGCCCTGACGCCCCTTGCCGATTGCGGCGTGGGCGGATTCGGCGGCGTGGATGCCCGACAGCATGGCGTTGTGGTTGCCCTTGATCCGCGGGACGTTCACCAGCCCGGCAGAACAGCCCAGAAGCGCGCCGCCGGGAAAGGCCATCTGCGGGATCGACTGATAGCCGCCTTCGCTGATCGCACGGGCGCCATAGGCCACGCGCTTGCCGCCTTTCAGCAGCTCGGCCACCATCGGGTGATGCTTGAAGCGCTGGAACTCCATGTAGGGGAACACATGCGGGTTCTTGTATCCAAGGTGGACGACGAAACCGACGTAGACCTGATTGTTTTCAAGGTGATAAATGAACGATCCGCCGCCGGCGCCGCTTTCGCTCAACGGCCAGCCCATGGTGTGCACGACCGTTCCCTCACGGTGCTTGTCGGGGTCGATCTCCCAGATTTCCTTCATCCCGAGGCCGTATTTCTGGACATCGCTTTCGGCGTCCAGCCCGTAGTTCGCGATCACCTGCTTGGACAGGGACCCGCGGACGCCTTCGGACAGGAAGACGTATTTGCCGTGCAACTCCATGCCCGGCTCGTAGCCGGGGCCGGGTGTGCCGTCCGATTGCCTGCCGAATTCGCCAGCGACCACGCCCTTGACCTCGCCGTCCGCGCCATAGACGATTTCCGAGCAGGACATTCCGGGGAAAATCTCGACGCCCAATGCCTCGGCCTGTTCCGCCATCCAGCGGCAGACGTTGCCCATCGACACGATGTAGTTGCCATGGTTGTTCATCAGCGGTGGCATCGCGAAATGAGGCACACGGGCCTTGCCGCTTGCGCCCAGCATGTAGAACTTGTCGTTCGTGACGGGCACATTCAGCGGCGCGCCTTTTTCCTTCCAGTCGGGCATCAGACGGTTCAGCCCGACAGGGTCGAGAACGGCACCCGACAGGATATGCGCGCCGACTTCCGACCCTTTTTCAAGCACCACGACCTGCAAATCCGCATCGAGCTGCTTCAACCGGATCGCAGCCGAAAGGCCCGCAGGCCCTGCGCCCACGATCACGACGTCGTATTCCATTGCTTCGCGTTCGATCTCGGCCATCGGTTCACCTTTAGAATAAGTCTGGATCAGGATTATCTCAGTGGCGCAGGGCAGGCAATTGCAACGCCACGTGAAAGGCCCCCGCAAGCAGGGGCCGTTTCATCATCGAAGGCCGGATACAGGCGTGATCCCGGTGCTATTCGTCCTGCGTTCCAAGCGCGTTCAGACCTTTGAGGATATCGACGGCATAGGCCAGTTGGTAGTCTTCCTCACGCAGAAGCGATGCCGCTTCGGCCCGGGCCCGGTCTTCCTCGATCTGTTCTTCTTCTTCCTCGCTCAGGCTGTTGTTGGACAGCGAGCCGCGCAAGTTGGCTTCCGAGCGAAGGTCCGGGATCTCGTCTTCCGAGCTTTCTTCCTGCGGTGTGCGACGCGGCTGCTCGACGATGATGTCGGGGCTGATTCCCAGCGCCTGAATCGACCGACCCGACGGCGTGTAGTAGCGCGCCGTGGTCAGCCGCATCGCGCCGTCGCCCTGCAAAGGGACCACGGTCTGGACCGAGCCCTTGCCGAATGACTTGGTGCCGACGACGATCGCCCGGCGATGATCCTGCAATGCGCCCGCCACGATTTCGGACGCCGACGCAGACCCGCCGTTGATCAGGACGACGATGGGCTTGCCCTCGGCAAGATCGCCGGCACTGGCATTGTAGCGGTCGCCGTCTTCCAGCGCCCTGCCGCGTGTCGAGACGATTTCGCCTCCCTCAAGGAAGGCATCCGAGACATAGACCGCCTGATTGAGCAATCCGCCCGGGTTGTTGCGCAGGTCCAGAACGATCCCGTCGATGTTGTCGATGCCGCCCGCGGCTTCGATCTCCTCGGCCAGACCTTCTTCGAGGTTGGGGAACGTCTGGTTGTTGAAAGTCGTGACCCGCAGGACGACGGCATTGCCTTCGGTACGGTGACGCACCGCCGTCAGCCGGATGGTATCGCGGATGATCGATACCTCGAAAGGCTCGCTCGTGCCTTCGCGCACGACAGTGATGATGACCTCTGATCCGACGGGGCCGCGCAGGTAGTCGAGTGCTTCATCCAGCGTCAGGCCCATCAGGCTTTCGCCGTCCACCGCCGTGATGAAATCGCCCGACTCCATGCCGGCATCGGCGGCGGGGGTGCCGTCGATCGGTGACACGACCTTGACCCACCCTTCCTCTTGCGTGACCTCAAGGCCCAGACCACCGAACTCTCCCCGGGTCTGCACCCGCATGTCTTCGGCATCATCGGCTGACAGATAGCTGGAATGAGGATCGAGAGACGTAAGCATCCCGTTGATCGCAGCTTCGATCAGGTCCTGTTCATTCACGTCCTCGACATAGCCCTGACGCACCCGTTCGAAAATGTCGCCGAAAAGGTCGAGTTGTTGATAAATGTTGACGCTTTCGTTTTCCTGCGCAAGCAAGGGTCCCGCGACCTGGGTCGTTGCCACAAGTCCCAACACGGTGCCACCGGCGGCGGCCATCATCAGCTTTTTCATAGTGCGTTCTGCCTCTATTCATTCCACCGCGAACCAGTCGCCCGGATTGACGGGACTTTGCCCGTCCCTGACCTCGAGATAAAGGGTCTCGGTGGCGGCTCCCGTCGATCCACGTTCGCTTTCGATCAAAATACTGTCAGCGTCAGGCTGATCTCCGCCCAAGACGCCAATCGGCGATCCGGCCGGCAGGACCTGACCGGGCGCGCCGTAAACCTCGGTCAGCCCGGCCATGACAAAGAGCACATCGGCTGCGGGCTCGAGAATCACGACAGTGCCGTAATCCAGAAGCTCTCCGTGAAACAGCAATGTCGCTGCGACCGGTGTCGTCACGAGGGCGCGGGGTCGCGCCGCGACGATGATGCCCGGACGCGCGATCCCGGCGGCGTCCGGTGCGTTGTAGTCCCGCAGAACGGTGCCTTGTACAGGCAGCGGCAGGTTTCCTTTTTCAAGGGGTGTGTCAGGTGCGCCTTCATTGTTCAGAAACGCCTCGGCCAAGCCGCTTGCAAATCCGTCCAGCGTTTCCGTGCTGGCGATCAGCAGCGCGGTCTGGACCGGGTCTTCAGTGAACCGTTCCGGCAGGTCGGTGCGCTCGGATATGGCGGCGGACAGGGCTGTGCGGGCCTCCTGTGCGCCTTGCAACCCTTCGGCAAGGGTGTCGGCGGCGCTTTCCTGCAGGATCTGCAGGTTCCGGATATCCGCAAGATCGCCCCGCAGCGTGTCGACCTTCGCCTGCAGCGCCGGTGTCACGTCTGCAAGGATCATCCCGCCTTGGGCGGTGCCGACCGGGCCGTTCGGATGCAGCAGCAAAAGCGGCGCGGGCGCGCGGCCCATCGATTGCAAGACCCCCAGAAGCTGCCCCACCTCGGCGCTGCGCGAGTCCAGCTGTGCCTGCATCTGCGCCTCTGCGATAGCGGCGCGGCGCAGCCCTTCTCGCATGGCGATCAGACCGTCCTCATAGGCCTGAACGGTATCGGTCAGGGCTTGGACGCGATCACGCGCGCCACTGGCCTGCGCCAGTTGCGTAGCCGCCGTTTCCAGCCGGGCCGCAGCCGCGGCCGCCGCGGCACCCGGCGGCTCTTGCGCGGCTGCCCCCTGCGCGAGTAGCAGCAGTATCGCGGTCAGGTGCCGCATCAGTCGATCAGGCTCCGCCCGGTCATTTCGGCCGGTTGGTCCAATGCCATCAACTGCAAGAGCGTCGGTGCAAGATCGGCAAGACGTCCGTCATGCAGCGCAGCGCCCTCGGGGCCGCCGACAAGGATCACCGGCACCGGGTTAAGCGTATGTGCCGTGTGCGGCCCACCGGTGTCGGGGTCGATCATCACCTCGCAATTGCCATGGTCGGCGGTCACGATCATGGCGCCGCCGGCCTCTTCAAGGGCATCCAGAACCTGCCCCAGCCCGTCATCCACGGCCTCGCAGGCGGCGATGGCGGCCTGCAGATCACCGGTGTGACCCACCATGTCCGGATTGGCGAAATTGGTGACGATCAGGTCATAGCCATCCCGAATTGCCTGCACGAAATGCGCCGTGACCTCCGATGCGGACATCTCGGGCTGCATGTCATAGGTCGCGACCTTGGGCGATTGCGGCATGAACCGGTCCTCACCCTCTTCCGGGGTTTCCTTGCCGCCGTTCAGAAAAAAGGTGACGTGCGGGTATTTCTCGGTCTCGGCCAGCCGGAACTGGCGCTTTGCGTGGGCGGCGACCCAGGCCCCCAGCGTGTTGACGATATCCCGCTTGGGAAAGACAGCGTCGTACCAGGCCACGTGCCGGTCGGAATACTCGACCATGCCCAGACGCGCGGCCAGCTTTGGCAGGTCGCGCTCAAATCCCTCGAAATCCGGATTGGCGACAGCTTCAAGGATCTCGCGTGCGCGGTCGGACCGGAAATTGAGACAGAACAGCCCATCGGCGTCGTCGATGCCGGCATAGTCCCCGATCACCGTGGCCGGAATGAACTCATCCGTCTGGCCGTCGGCATAGGCGGTCTCGATCGCTGCCTCGGGCGTGTCGCAGGCCCGGCCCTTGCCGCGGATCATCGCGTCGAAGGCGGTCTCGACACGCTCCCAGCGGTTGTCGCGGTCCATGGCAAAATAGCGCCCGATCACGGTGCCGATTGTAACGCTGTCGGGCAGGTCGTCCTGCAGGCGTGCCAGAAAGGTCAGCGCCGATTTCGGCGCCACGTCGCGCCCGTCCGTGATCGCATGGATCACCACGGGCACACCGGCGTCATGCAGAACCCCGACGGCAGCCCTGATGTGATCCACGTGCCCGTGAACCCCGCCGTCCGACAGAACGCCCATCAGATGCGCGCGTCCGCCGCTGTCCTGCATCCGGGCCACGAAATCCGGCAATGCCCCCTGATCCCGGAATGTCCCGTCCTCGATGGCCAGCTCGATCGCGCCGAGGTCCATGGCAACCACGCGGCCCGCGCCGATGTTGGTGTGACCCACTTCCGAATTCCCCATCTGGCCCGAGGGCAGGCCGGCATCGGGGCCATGGGTCATCAGCTGCGCATTGGGACACTGCTGCATGAGACGGTCGAAATTTGGGGTCCGGGCCAGGGCAGGTGCGTTGCCTTTTGTCTCGGCCCGCTTGCCCCACCCGTCGAGAATGCACAGGACAACTGGTTTCGGAACAGACATGATCGGACTCCTTCTCGGTGCTGCGCCATCACCTATCGCAAAGCCGGGGGGCGCAAAACAGCCCCCTCATCATCTTGCCAAAAATATCCCCGCCGGAGGCATCCCCAGCTCGCATCCGTGCTAGACCCGATGATAGGGCGTGCCAGCTGCAATGCCGACCGCGCGATAAAGCTGTTCGGCCAGCATGACGCGGACCAGCAAGTGCGGCCAGACCATCTTGCCAAAGGATATCGAGAAACTTGCCCGTGCGCGCAGGGTGGGGTCTATGCCGTCCGCTCCGCCGATGACGAAGGCCAGATCGGACGCGCCATCGTCACGCAGTGCACAGATCTTGCGCGAAAAGTCGGGCGAGGACAGAAGCGTTCCCCGCTCGTCCAGAGTCCAGAGCACGGCGTTGTCAGGAATTGCCTTGTCCAGCAGAACCGCTTCTGCGGACATGCCGCCGCCTTTCTTGTCCTCGACCTCGCGCAGGTCGAGAGGTCCGAGCGACAAGGCGCGCCCGGCGCGGTCGAGCCGCTTGGCATAGTCGTCGTAAAGGGCGCGCTCGGGACCGCCACGCAGGCGGCCCACCGCGCATATCGTCAAGCGCATCAGCCGGTTATGGCTGCGGCCTCGGCTGCGGACATCCACATCTTTTCGAGCTGGTAAGGAGATCTCGACTACGTCTTCGGCCTTGTCGTCGCTGAGGGATGTGAGGATCGCAGCGAGAATACCGTCGCTGGTGGGCGTTTCGCGGGGGGCGCTCACAGGAGCGGCTCGCATGGCAGCTTGGGCTGCCGGGGTGGATAAAGACAGTGCATTGTCCTCCAGGGATGATGCGCCGATGTCAGACCCCGACGCTTGGCCACTCAAGAAATAGCAATCCTTGCGCGTCATTTCAATGCGGGATGCGGGTGCGCCGAAAAAAGGCGCTCTTTCGCCACAGGTCAGTCAAGTGCCCTGGTGCGCAGTTCGGAGCCTTCCAGCATCTTCACCTCGCGTTGGGGGAAGGGAATGGAGATGCCGTGTTCGTCAAAGGCATCCCACAGCGCCAGATAGACGTTGCCACGGATGTTCGTCAGCCCGCCCGTCGGATCGCTGATCCAGAACCGCAGGATGTAGTCCACCGACGAATCCCCGAAGCCGACGATGTGGCAGACCGTCGGGCGATGGCTCAGGACGCGGTCGACGCTTTGGGCCGCGTCGATGGCGACCTTGCGGACGTGGTGCGGATTGTCGCCATAGGCAGTGCCGAAGAAGATATCGAGACGGACGAATTCGTTGGCGTGCGACCAGTTCACCACCTGACCGGTGATCAGGTCCTCGTTGGGAATCAGGTATTCCTTGCCGTCCCGCGTCGTGATCGACACGTAGCGGGCACCCAGCGTCGTGATCCAGCCAAAGGTATCGCCAATGGTGATCACGTCGCCGGGTTTGATCGACTTGTCGAGCAACAGGATCACCCCCGAGACGAGGTTCGACACCACCTTCTGAAGGCCAAAACCCAGCCCGAGACCGATCGCTCCCGACAGCACGGCAAGCCCGGTCAGATCGATGCCGATGGCGCGCAGCCCGATGAAGAAGGCCGCCCCGTAAAGTGCGACCTGAAGCGCCTTGACGGCCAGCACCTGCATCGACGGGCTGATGTCCTTG
The DNA here is from genome assembly GCA_020201155.1 of Loktanella sp. GTDB lineage: Bacteria > Pseudomonadota > Alphaproteobacteria > Rhodobacterales > Rhodobacteraceae > JAIVHI01. Next base: position 28,499 of record JAIVHI010000033.1, read on the forward strand.
TTGGACCGCACCCGTTCGCTGCCCGTGCGCGACAGAAAGCGCGCGAGCACGAAAAGGATACCGACGATAAAGATCGCCTGCACGATCAACCAGATTGAGATCCGGAGCGTTCCGGCCTCTACGGCTACGCTGTCGAGCAGGCTTTCGACCTCATCGGTGATGCCCAGAATGATCAGTGTGATCCAGGCCCACGCTCCGTAACGCACAAATGACCGCAGAACGGGGTTGGCGATCAGGCGGGTGGCGAAGGCGACGAAAAGCCATGCGGTGGCAAGATTGCCGGCGATGCCGATCAGGTAGGATCTGCTGGGCCAGGTCAGCTCCTGCATGACCACGAAGGTGAACCAGATCAGCAGAACGAAGAAGATCGCACGCAATCGCTTGTGGATCACGACCATCCAGCGAATGCGCCATTTGGGCCAGTTCACGCGGGTGCGCATCCATTCGTGAAGGCGCGGCGCGAAGACAAGGCGCAGCAGGTGCGCCAGAACAAAGAGGCCGACTACGATCGCGATCTGGTATAGGTTCCATGGCCGCCATAGCGTCCCCACGAACGTCTCTGCCTGCTGGAACAGCGACTGTCCGACACTGACGATTTCGTCGAGCGGTGCGATGGGGTCGACATTGACCTCTGTGGTCGTTGCCGGCCCCGAAACGTCGTCATGTTCGGCCATTCTGATCCAGCTTCTTGCGTTCCCGTCAAATTGACACGTGTTGCGACAGCCGATCAAGTCAGCTTTGGCAACAAGTGCTTGGCCCGCGCCGTCACTTGGCTAAACTGGGGGCGGTTTTCCCCAAGCGAGTCGCCCGCGATGGCCCCGTCACCCGATGCGCCTTCCTACTTCAGACCCGGCCAGGATGTCCTGCTGGTCGAACTGCTCGACCCCGGTAGCGCGGGGGCGGAGCTTGAAATCGACCTCGTCCTCGAACCGGCGACCTTTGCGGGACAGGCTGGAACGCTCGTGCGCCTCAGGGCCACGGGGCCGGGGTTGGACGATGAGACGCCACAGGTGATCGCGCGGCTGGTCGGGGTCAGCCCCGAGGACATGGACCACCGGACCGTCATCTATCAGGATGTCTCTTCCTCCTCGGGCGGTGAAGGCACCCCGCGCAGGCGCGCCTGATCCATCACCGGCTCTTGCCCTGTTGGGCTTGCGGGTGTATCGCAGCGGTATGAAACAGGTTTTCGACATGGATGACCGCGCCCGGCTGCCGTGGCGCTTTTACGGTGCCACCTGCACCGTGCTCGCACGACTATAAGCCGCGCCGTTTCCGGGGTGCGATGCCCCATGTCTG
>JAIVHI010000330.1 GCA_020201155.1 Loktanella sp.
GCCAGATACTCAGCCAAACGCCGATAGGCTTCTTCGACCGCAGCAGGGACGCCAGCAGCACCGACCTGCGCCGTGACCCTGAAGGTGCCGTTATGCGGAAGGATGATGCCAAGCGGCCCGTCCAGCAGGCTCACAGGCACCCACGCTTCTTGCCGCCATACATGGCCTTCCCGCGACACCACCGGGGTCAGGGGCGCATGGAATTGATCGCCACCGTCAGCGATAAGCGTCCAGACGACTTCCCGCTCGGTGAACCGGTGTGCGGTGTAAGCCTCGATCCTTGCCCAGATCACGGCAGGATCAAGAGCCGCCGCAGCCGTGGACAGACCGGACGGAACCGCAGGATAGGACACCGGCACCGCCTCGAATTGCCTGATCAGATCAATCGTCATGGTCAGGCCCTCCACCGGTTGCGCGCAGACGGCAGATAGACGCGCGCTTGCGGTTGCCGTTCCCACGATCGCGCCTCGACCTGCGCCTCGTTATAGGCCGGACGGGTCACGACGCTGATCTCGTAAAGCAGCGCCGAAAGCACCGTGCGGATGATCGCGTTATGCGCGCCGTTTTCCGGGTCGTGGCCTTCGTCCTCGATCTTCTCAGGCTCAGGGACCGCCCGTTTCGGGGGCAGGCGGAACCCCGGCGATATGCCCAAGGTCAGGCCCGCGCCGATGCTGGCCAGAATGTCCCGGACATAGCTGACTTGCTGCATCTCCTCGGTGATCGTCGCCGTGAAGGTCAGAGCGTCGTCAGCGTCCACAAGGTCCAAGGTGCCAGCACCGCGACTGGCCAAAGGCTTGTCGAAAGAGTGACCGACCAGAAAGTGAATGTCCTCTTTCGGATCATCGACGCGATAGGCAAAGGCTCGGGGTGCAATCACCTCTTTTTTCGGCCTGCCGGTGCGGCCCCCATCACTGAGGACCGCCGCTTTTCCGTAGGGGAACCGGCCTTGCAGCGCCAAAGCACCGGACGCCCGTTTGCGCAGTTCCAAGCCGCCATCTGCAAAGCCGGTCAGCATCACTGCACCCCGGTCAGGATTTCGAGCTGGACGCCGCGCGCGACCGTCACGTCCATCGTGGTCAGAGCCGTAAGGCGCAGTTGCCCAGACTTGGCGTCCGAAAAATTATCCCTAATGAGATCCACCGCACCCCACATGCCGCAGAAAATGGGCGCGACACCGTTTGTGGTCGTGGTCAGCAGCGCCTTGGACTCGACAGGCGGACCACCAGCCGGGGCGGTGATGCCGTTCGTGCTGAGGGATACGTTGCCGATCTTGGCGGTCAGTCGATCCCACTCAGAGATTGCCAGACCGGTGATCAGCTCGTCCATGCTATCGAACACCTCAGGGCGCAGCAGCAGGTTGATCGCGCCCAGATTGCTCGCCGCGTTGGCCGTCATAAACCGCACCGCAGCCGCCCGGAACGCCGCATAGGACGCCGCGTCATCAATCGCCGTTTCGGTGATGCCGTAGGTGGACGCGCCGGGGAAAATGCCCAGAGGCTCACCAGAGGAACCCGACCCAAGGAAGATCGCCCGATCTACCTCTTGCTGAATAGCCGCCGACATATCGCGCCGCACCGCTTGCTCCAGACCAGCGCCCGCTTGCTTCAACGCCTTGCGGGTGATCTTCATTTGAACGCCCAAGGTGTAGTCCGGCTTCAACGGACGATCGACCGTTGTATAGGCTTGCGGCCCCGGCACATCGCCAGTTTCAGACCCGGCCCAGCCCGGTTGCGCGCCACCCGTAGCGACAGGATACTCGATCTCGCCAACACCGACGTTGATCATCCGCGCGCCCATTGCCGTAGCGGACGATCCCGCGAATAGCCGCTCGATCGTTGGCATGGTGCGGACAGGATCAGGAACACCGCCTGCCAGCGTCTCGCCCGCGCGGGTTTCCAGAGCTTCGAGCGGAACCGGGATGCCTTGGAAGCCGCCCGCGTTGCGCAGTTCCTCGACGATCTCAGCCGTCACGCCGTCCAGCTTGCGGCCTTCGTCCAGAGCAAGCGCGACCTGGCGAACCTCGAAGCGGGTTGTCATCTCTTTCCACTCGGTTTCAGACCGGGTTTCCAGTTCGGCCCCGGCTTCCCGGCGTTCGTCATCCTCGGACACAAGCGCCGCACGGTAGCGGGTTTCGGCTTGACGATACTCTTGATCGAGGTCGCCCATCTTGCGCACCTCGTCCTCGGACGGAGTGTCATTTGCGGCCAGTTCGGCCAGCGATTGACGGATTTCGGAACGACGAAGTTCCAGCTTCTTCGATGTCAGCATGGGGTTTTCCTTTTCTGCTCGACAGGGTTTCGCTGCATATCGCGCAGCAGGTCGCGCCATTTTTGACGCTTTGGATCGAGGGGCTTGTGGCCGACCTCAATTCGGGTTTTCCCGGCATGACAGCGCCCGCAAAGGCACTGCAAATTTGACAGGGTGTAGGATAGTTCGGGGTGCGTTCGGACAGGCTGGACGTGATCCACCTCAAGCCGCCGCCGTTCGCCGCACTGGACGCATTGCCAGCCATCCCGATCGAGCGCCTGCATCCGTAGCGCCTTCCACCGGGGACCGCGTGTCACTCGTGCAGAGTGTCGCGCATATTCACGCCGCGCCTTCATGCGCCTCGGACCTGAATGTCATAAAACCGGGTCACGCCATCCGGCCCCACCGACACGACTCGTGCGATGGAATAGGTGACGCCACCGACCTCGATCGTGTC
>JAIVHI010000199.1 GCA_020201155.1 Loktanella sp.
GGGATCGGTTTCCGGCGCAGGATCGCCATCGGGCACCGGGACCTTGTGAACCTGTCGCAGGGCCTGCCTGATCTTTGGAAAACTGCCATCCCCCTCTGACAGGATCCGTTCGCAGAAAGCCACATGCGCGCGGGCCACAGGATGCCGCAGCACGGTGAACGACCGGTGGCCCTCGTGCGCACCCTGCCACTGGCGAAGCGTCTTCTGACTGAAGTTCTTTTGACAGGCCGGCGCGGATTTGCCGTCGATGCCCGCAAGCCAACCGCGGATCGTATGATCCGGGGCGGATCGCAACGGCATGAACAGCAAGGGCGCCTCAGGCGCGGCCACGTAGTTTGGCAGGTTCGGACCGCGGCGCGGCTCGAAATTGGGCGTCCGGCTCAGATTGAAGCGGTCCAGCCGCGCCAGCGTTTCGGCCATTTCGGGAAAGTTCGCGACCTTCTCGGCCATCGGCTGCGGGTTCTGCTTTTTCAGCTTCTTGTTGAGGTTCGTGATCCGGTCATCGCAGCCCAACCACATCGCCAGACCGTTCATCACCTCGATATCCTGCAAATCTTCGTAGGCGACGTAGAATGCCGTCTGACCGCTGCGCTGAAGCGTGTTCATCAGCCGGACCTGGAATTGCTGCAAGGCTTCAAGATGGCCCTCGAATTCGGCGGGGTCAAAGGTGATCTGGCCCGTCTTGGCGTGGGTCACATTCGTCAGCTTCCACTGGCCGGTGGACGCCGCGATCTTCCAGCTGACGAAACTGTCGGCGGGATTGCGTGTCAAAATGATCTTGGCACAGCGTGGGTCGGTCAAGGCCGCGTCAAGAGCGCGGCCATCGTGATCGTTGAAGAACCGGAACCCGGCCAGACCCTCGTGCGCCTTGATCCGGTCGATCAGCGCAAGAGGATCGGACTCGCGATCGGCCAAACCGATACCCAGACAGTTATTGACGTCCGGGTAACTGACGAAGTGCGGATTGAAGGCTTCGCCCAGACAGGTCAGACCCTCGAACATATTGAGGTTGGCTTCCAGAAAGTTGGAGCCGGTCCGCATTTCTGCCAAGACCACGAAATAATCGAAACGGGACATGGGTTATCGCACCAGATAGGGTTTGCGGGGCTGTGGCGGATTGTTTTCGGTGGCCTGCTGCACGGGAAAATCGCCTGTCAGATAGGGATGCATGCCCTGATTCTTGAGATTTTGCAGGAATTGGCCAAAGCCCGAAAGGTCGGTCATCCGCGGCGCTTCGGTCAGGCGGCGACGGTTTTCGCCCGCCATTTCATCCACGATCCCCTGCAGGGCCTCCATCGGTGCTTCGATGAATTCCGCAAGGCTCCAGATGCGAATGCGCGCCTTGGTATAGGGGGACCGCAGCGTATTCAAAAGCTCTGCCTCGATCCGCTGCAGTTGCGCCGCTTCGTTGCGCAGATCGGCGAAATTCTTGTTCGACCGGAACAGCGGAAGAGCCCAGGCACCCGAAATCACAGAGACCTGTGCGTTCGGATCGGTGGCCAATATCCAAGAGATGCCCTGATCGTCATGCGGGCTGAATTGAAAGCACTGCCGTTCCCCACGGGTGTTCCATATCAGGTTCGTCAGGAACATCTGGCCTTGATAGTCCCGCAGGGCCGGGTTTTTCGACAGCGCCCCGGCGTAAAAGTCCTGCCGCCCGTCGAACTCGGCGCCGTTCGGATGGTAAAGTCGGCCGTGAACGCGTGCGCCGCTGACCTTGGCCAACCACGGCTCGAAATTCTCGAACAGTTCTGTAAAGCCCTGAAAACAGGAATAGGGCGCACAGGTCACGCCGTTTTCCCAATCCTTGTTGGGCCAACGCGATTGCATGTAAAGTCCGGGGCGTCCGCGCGTCCGCCGGTCCACGGCCTTGGAGAATATGCGGTCGATCTTGCCGGGGTTCGGTTCCGCCCCCTTCATCGCCGCCACATCGTCGTTCAGGAACGTCCGGTAAAGGCGCGTCGCATGGGGCCAGATCTTGCGCGCCACGAAACAGTCGGACCGGCGCAGAAGCTGCAGGTGATCGTCGTAGAAGATATGCGGTTTGCCCTGAAAATCGAACTTGGACAGCGTCAGGGACCGGCTTTCGATATTGCCGGAATAGAGCCGCGACAGGGTCTGGAAATAGCTTTCGTCGGGAATCCACACACGCTTGAAATAGCGGTCATAGTCCTTGCGTTCGGGGTCTTGCAGGATGGCAGACAGGGTGTGGCGTGTCAGGCACCACCACTGGCTTCCCATGTGCGGCACGAGGCCGGGCGGGATCTTGCGCTTGAAGCCCACGGCCCGCTGCAACGCGACGTAGCGGTCAAACAGATACCGATGCCTGCGCCACGAAAACGGGAACCGCAGCGTGAACCGCTCGACATCCAGCCCCCCCACGGTCCAGGGCACTTCGGCCGTGGTGGCGCTTTCGATGAAGTCCACGCGCGGGCGGCTTTCCAGATAGCGCCGCAGTTCCTTGACGGGCCGAAGCGGCAGACAGGACCCTGAGGCAAGATAGACATGGGTCACCTCGTCAAAGGACGACAGCATCATCTCGGAAGCCGAGAGCGTTCCGGCCACTATGCCCCATGTTCCCCATTCGCACCGGTGACGCCTGCAGAACTTGACGGTCTTCAGGTCCGACAGGTTTCCCTTGAACACCTCGAACTCACGGTTCGCGGTGTTGGCATCCACATGTACCACAACAGGACAGCCACCATCGACCCAGTGCCGGATCACCTGTTCGGCCCGGTCCAGCGCGGTGTGGACAAGCATGACGATACCAACGGTCATGCCCAGTTGCCCTTGGACATGATCCCCAGAATCTCGAGCTGGCGCCAGTTGATGTATTTCTCGCTCCACTTGCACCAGAGATCGGGGTTCGCCTCGTCCTGCTTGGCGTAGGCCTTGTATTCGATCGAATTGGCGTAGTGCTCGTTTCGGGCCAGTTCTTCGCGGGCCTTGTCGGTGAAGGATGACAGGAACTTGGTGTGCAGCAGCGCGCCGCTGGCCTTTTCCCCACCCCATTCGTCGTAGACAAGGTTCAGGCCGCGCGGCAGCAGCATATGCGTCGAGCTGACGTAGGTGTAGTGCCGTTGCCACCTGACAAGCGGCACCTTGTTCAGCGCGGGTGCCCGTGCGGGCTGATTGCCAAAAAAGGTGCGTGCACGGGGGCCGCCCTGGATCCACAGGTTCAGCATCATCGGATTGCGTTCGATGATGTAGTTGCCGCTGTCGAACCATTGGCAGACGCGCAAGGGATCGGTGCCGCGCTTGTAGGGAATATCGTCGACCGGTCCCTTGGGATACATGTCCAGCAGCATCGCGCCGAACGACTTGATCGATGAGGCATCCAGCCAGTCGGTCAGCGCCCGCAGGGGCCGCGTGTCGCAAAATGGATAGACCAGCAGTTCGTCGGGATCGACCGTCAGGCACCAGTGATTGTGACCGTATTTGCGCAAAAGCCAGTTGACCCAGTCCATCCCGAAGCGCGCTCGCTTGTAGCTTCCATTCGCGCGAAACAGGGAAACGTCTGCCTGCTCCTTGAGGTAGGACGGCCCGTCATCGCTGCTTTCGTTGTCGACCATGATGAAATGATCGACCCCCAGACCGCGATAGTATTCAAGGAAATAGGGCAGGCGCGGGTCTTCGTTGCGGAAGGTCGAAAAGACAAGAATGTCATTCGGGCGGATATGGTCCGTGCGGTCCGCAACCGGCGACAGCTCGCGACGCTTGTAGAGGGCGCGCAAACGCCATCGCCGCCGTTGCAGCCGTAGCCTGTAGGATTGCAAGACGCCCAATGCGTACCTCCACCTTACCGGGTTCGATCCGCATGATATGCAGACCCGGTAAAGACGATCTTGAAATGCTCCCCCCAAGTGGGGGGCTGAAATGCTGTTTCCTTGTCCGTCGGCTGCGTCGACGCAAGCCGCTCAACCTCTTTTTTCCAAGAGTATATGTCATTTGGCGGCAGGTAAACGGCCCAGTCGCCCAGAAATTCCTCGTAGATCGGCAGGTCGCTTGCCACGACGGGCACGCCCAGCATGGCCGCTTCGATCGGGGGCAGGCCAAAGCCTTCGCTATAGCTGGGGAACAACAGGCCCTGCGATCCGCGCAGCAGCGCCGCTATCGCATCGTCACGCAGCCCCGACACCTCGCGCACATTCGACAGACCGGCGTCGAGACGCCGGAACACGGCATCGTTGTTCCAGCCCCGCGATCCGCAGATCACCAGTTCTGGCCCATCTTCGCCCAGCGCGTCCCAGACATCGAACAAAAGCTGGTGGTTCTTGCGCGGCTCGATGGTGCCCACCGTCACGAAATAGGGCCTGATCGGTGGAAGCTCTGGCGGAAGCGCCGAAGACTCCTCTGTCACCGGCCTGACGCCCAGGGGGGCAACGACCATTTCGGCCTTGCCCTTTAACCGCGCGATATGCCGGATCACGTCGCGCCGTGTGGCCCGCGCCGTCGTGATGATCCGGTCCGCATGCCGTGCGGCAACCGTCAGCTTCCGACGGAAGACATCGACGGATCCGGGGCGCTGCCACTCCGGGTGATCCAGCGGAATCGTGTCGTGGATCATGATATTCACACGACAGGGTCCCGCCGCCCTGATGGCCGCCTGTGTCGGTTCCGTCAGGTTCGCATGGCCGACGTTGTAATAGTCAAACCCGTCTGGAAAACGTCTTTGCAACATGCCTGTCAAACGCCCACGCGGGCAGCGGTCGATCCGGGCGCGGCGGGCGCAGGTCTGCCCCCGGCGCATCGCAGGGGTGAGTCGGGGGTTCAAAAGCGACAGCGGATCGGGAAACGGCCAGTGCGCCGTTTCCAGTGCCAGCTGCACCTGCATCATACCCTCTGCGTCCATCAGCACGAAGCCGATCGCCGTGCGGACCAGCCCGTAACACGGCACCTCGGTCGAGGTATTCAGAAAATAGCGCAGATAGGCTGCTTCGACCCGATCAATGCCCGTCGGCATCGTGCCGGCCCGCGACAAAAGCCGGGACAGGTCAAGCAGCCTGACACGGGTCACGCCGCAGTCCCTACTGAGCGACCCAGTCGTTGGCGACCACGCTTTGTAGATACTCGCGGAATTCGCCCCCAAGTTCTTCGTTCTGCAGGGCGAAGGCGACAGTCGCCTGCAGGTAGCCGGCTTTCGATCCGCAATCGTAGCGACGGCCTTCGAACTTGTAGCCGAAGACGTCCCGGCCCTTTTCGATCTCCATGGCGATGGCATCCGTAAGCTGAATCTCACCGCCCGCGCCTTTTTTAACCTTGTCCAGATTCTTGAGCACCTTCGGCGTCAGGATATAACGCCCGATCGCCGCGAGATTGGAGGGTTGCGTGCCCTTGGCCGGCTTTTCCACCATGCCCTTGGCCTTCACCACCGGCCCGTTTTCGCTTTCCACGTCAAGGATACCGTAGGACGATACCTTGTCATCGGGCACTTCCATCGCAGCTATCATCGAGCCGCCGGTTTCCTCGTAGGCTTCGACCATCTGCTGCAGGCAGGGTTTTTCGGACGCGATAATGTCGTCGGGTAACATCACGGCAAAAGGCTCGTTTCCGATCAGACGACGCGCGCACCAGACCGCATGTCCAAGACCCAACGCCTTGTGCTGACGCATGTAGGCGATCGTGCCGCTTTCCATGTTCGTCGTCTTCAAGACCTCGAGCAGGTGATCCTTGCCCGAGGCTTTCAACGCGCTTTCAAGCTCGGACGACCGGTCGAAATAGTCGGCGAGGGCGGTCTTGCCCCGGGCCGTGATGAAAATGAAATCTTCGATACCCGCAGCGCGTGCTTCATCAATCGCATATTGGATAAGAGGACGGTCCACCAAGGTCATGATCTCTTTCGGAACAGACTTTGTGGCAGGCAAAAACCGCGTCCCCAGACCAGCGACGGGGAAGACGGCTTTCGTGACCTTTTTACGCATCCTGAGATATCCTTATTAACATATTCTTTTGAGACTGTGCTGTCTGCTTTAGCTTACCAGCACGTTAATAAAAAGCATCACCTGCCTGTTAGGTTCCATTAGCCCCGGATTGGGACGGCAGTGTGTCGCGCAGCTGGCTCAATCTGCGCGTTTCCATCGCAACCCTTCGACGAGCCGTCCAAAATTGCAGCATCGGCATGTCGCGCCGCGATTTGCCGAACTGACCGCCTTTCTGCTCCCAGACACCGTCTTCGGTAAACCTGACGACATGGTAGCGCCCGGTTGCGGATAACAGGAACAGACTGACCCGCTGGCCTTCTTTCACCACTGCGCGGGCCTTGGCGCGCGCGGTCGAAGCACGCCAGAACCGGTCATACAAAACCCGATGTCCGCTGAACCTTTGCGGCATGGGTCGGAAGGCCGGCGGTCCGCCGAATTCCGCATTGCGTCCGATCTCGCGCCGCATGCCCTGCGCCCAGCCCGCATCGAACCCGGCCAGAAGCCGTCGCACGCAGCCGGGCATCAGGTCTCCACGCACCATCAGCCGGATCAAGCGCGACCGCTGTGCGGCGCGGTCGGCATAGCGGGCCGTTTCGATCCCCCCGCTATCCCCGAACTTGCGCGCGAAGACAGCCGAACTGGCCCCGATCTCGGTCAGGTCGCGCGGGATGCGCTGGACCGTCCGGCGCGCGCTGGCGGCAAATCCATGATGAACCTGCGCCAAAGGGACGATCGCCGTGACATGACCCTCGGCAGCCAGCCGCATGTTGATGTCCGTCTCATCCAGATAGAATCGGTATGCGGGATCGAAGCCGCCCATCGCCACCAGCAGGTCGCGGCGAATCGCCATGTTGGTGCCTTCTGTCTTGATCGCCTGCCCCGGTTTGCCGGTCAGCAAGCGGGGGGTCGTGCCCTCCAGCGGCAGGGGTTCCGTCGACCCGTCCGCAAAGGCCATCCTCGCCGTCCATTGAAAGCTGATGCCGTTGCGCCCGATGACATAGCCCCCCGTCGCCGCGACATTGTCTGCCGCAAAAGGCCCTGCGAGGTGAACAAGCCAGTTCGGTTCTGGCACCGCGTCGTCGTCGATGAAGGCTATGATCTCGCCCGCCGCCTGCGCCACCCCCAGATTGCGCGCCTCCGAGATGTTCGCACCGTCGAACACGACTGTCTTGACCTGCGGGTCGATCACTTCGCTGCGGCTGGGCGCATCGCAGACGACCACGACTTCGAATGCGGGATAATCAAGCTGCGCGATCCCGCGCAGACAGCGACCCAGGGCGTCGGGCCGCCCATGAGAGACGACGACGACGCTGACCCGCAGTGGCGTCACGCAGCCCCCATCTCGATCAGCATCGCCTCGATCCGCGGCACGTCTTCGGGATTGTTCAATTCCCAGAACTGGCGGCCGCGCGCATCGACCGGCACGCACAGCATATGGCGTCCCTGTTCGAGAAACCGCAACTGCTCCAACCCTTCCAGGTGTTCCAGTGGGCCCTGCGGCCAGCGGGGATAAGCGCCCAGCGCCGAAGGCCGGTAAGCATAGACGCCGACGTGGTGCCAGACAGGCGTGTCCGCACCGTCGGGATAGTCCTGCCCGGTATAGGGAATCACTTCCTTGCTGAAATAAAGCGCGTTGTAATCGGCCCCGAAAACAGCGGTCGTCCCGCCCACACGCCCGGCCAGCCGGTCGTCGCGGAAGCCGCGCAGCGCCTTGCCGTCGGTGCGCAGGACCGGCGTCGCCACTTCGGCCACCGGACTGCTGCGCAGGCCTGCAATCAGGTCTTCGACGAACCAAGCGGGCGTCAGCGGCGCATCCCCTTGCAGGTTCACCACGATCTCGAACCCGCCACCCAGCGCATCCAGCGCCTCGGCACAGCGCTCCGTGCCATTGCGGCAGGTGTCAGAGGTCATGACCACCTCGGCCCCGAACCCTACCGAGGCATCCCTGATCCGGTCGTCATCGGTCGCCACCACCACGCGGTCGACACCCTGCACGGCCATCGCCGCCTCCCAGGAGCGTCGGATCAGACTGCGTGCCTCGCCACTGGCCCCCTTAAGCTCGACAAGGGGCTTGCCCGGATATCGGGTCGAGGCGTAGCGCGCGGGTATGACGACCAGAACACTCACTGTTTCTGCAACTCCACACCGGGCGCATAGGCGATGAAGAACGGGTTGGCGAAGCCGGATTTGCCATAACGCAAGGGCTGATGGTTATCAAAGCGCACGACCGCTCCGCCAGCGCCGTTCAGAACGGCATGGCCCGCCGCCGTGTCCCATTCCATCGTCCGGCCAAGACGCGGATAGAGATCGGCTTCACCGGTGGCGACCAGACAGAATTTCAAGGATGACCCGGCACTCTTGCTGTCCCGCACGAGATACAGGTCGATGTAATCATCCGTCGCCTGATCGCGATGCGATTTCGAGGCGACGACCATAAGCGCGTTGTTGTCGGGGTTGGCCACCGAGATCGGCTCGACCGCGCCCATCGTGCCCTTTTCGAACGGCCCCTGCTCTTCCACCGCGGTCCCGTCGGCCTGCGTAAAGAACATGCGTTCGCGAGCGGGAGCATAGACGACACCGCGCACCGGAACGCCGTCGACCACATAGGCGATATTCACCGTGAAGTCGCCGCGTCGCTTGATGAACTCCTTGGTGCCATCCAGCGGATCGACGATCAGAAAGGTGCTGACATCCTGCCCATGACTGGCCGACTGCTCTTCGGTCACCAGCGCGACATCGGGAAAAGCCGCGCGCAAACCTTTGGAGATCAAAGCATCCGCCGCTTCGTCCGCTTCGGTCACCGGGCTGCTGTCGCTTTTCGACTTCACCTCAAAGTCGGGGCGGTTGTAAATCTCCATGATGACGTCGCCCGCTTCCAAAGCCAGCGACCGCATCACGGCGGTCAGTTTCTCGAAATCCATTGTCAGCTATCCAGTTCGTCGAAATCGTTGAATTTGCGGGGCATGGCCCTTATGCTTCGGCATCAAGCGATCGGCAAGAATTTCGTGATAATGCAGCGTTCAACGCCCTGACGGGCCCTACGGGATGACAACCATGTTCCAGTCTCCGGCCCGGCCCAAGCGCACGATACTGTCGGTCGTTGAACTGATCTACCATTCCGTCGTCCGCGACATCCGCAAAAGCCATCGAAACGCTTTCATGGGGCTGTTCCTCAACATGATGCAGACCATCGTGTTCGTGCTGACCTTCTTTGTGATGTTCGAATTACTTGGTCTGCGTGGCGCCGCGATCCGCGGGGATTTCCTGCTCTACATCATGAGCGGGATTTTCCTGTTCATCGTGCACACCAAGACCGTCGCTGCTGTCGTGGCCTCCGAAGGTCCCGCCAGCCCGATGATGCAGCACGCGCCGATGAATTCCTTCATCGCGCTCTGCGCCTCGGCGATCTCGTCACTCTATCTGCAGGTGCTCTCGCTTCTGGTGGTGCTGTTCTTCTACCATGTGCTGTTTACTCCGGTGGTGATCGACCAGCCGATTGGCGCAATGTCCATGATCATCGCCGCCTGGTTCTGCGGCGTCGGTGTCGGGACCTGCTTTCTGGCGCTCAAGCCCTGGGCACCGGATTTCGTGCAGGTCGCGGTCAGCATCTATTCCCGTGCGAACATGATCGCCTCGGGCAAGATGTTCGTCGCCAACACGCTGCCCTCGTCGATGCTCGCGCTCTTTAGCTGGAACCCGCTGTTTCAATCGGGGAAAACTACACCCGCAAACGTGCCTCACTTTCATGGAACGCTGCCCGATGATCATTCTCAGAGCCCTGCTCTTTCTCGCTCTCTCGGCGACAGTCGCCTCGGCCCAAAGCTTCCCATGGGTCTACAACGTGACAGGCGTCGCAGAAGACGACCGCCTGAACATTCGCGCCGCACCGGACGGAGACAGCGCTATCCTTGGCGATTATTATGCCTATGCCTCGAATATCGAGGTGCTGGAGACCACGCCCGATGGCCGCTGGGGCAAGGTCGGCGCGGATGGGCGGAACGGGTGGGTGGCGATGCGCTTTCTCGATCGCCAGCCCGACGACTTTCCCCACGAATTTCCGCGCCCCATGGTCTGCTCCGGGACGGAACCCTTCTGGACCCTTGGCGGCTACCTGCGCGGCAACAGCTATTCCGAACCGGAACGCACGTCCGAAAACATGACCATGATCCAGCAGGGCCGCGCCGGGATGGAAGGGGCCTACGCCATATTCGAGGAAGGGCCGACGCTGAACCATCACCTGATCGTCAAACGCGGCGCCTGCAACGACGGCATGAGCGATCGCGACTTCGGATGGCAGGCCATGCTGTTCACCGAAGCGCCCGACGGGAACTCCGTGAAATCCGGCTGTTGCTCCATGGACACCAACTAGTCCCGCCACCGCTTCATCATCTTGCCGGAAATATCCCGGGGGGAGTCCGCCTTGGCGGACGGGGGGCTGGCCCCCCGGCTTGCACGCACGACCTCCGGTTCCGTGTGATTTTTACAACAAAAAGCTCCACGCACCCTGTTGCAGCGCTCCAAGGCGCTCCCTATATCAGGCCAGTCAGCACGGTCGGGCCACCGACCGGCTCCATCATTCACCGGGACCGGCGCCACAACGGGCCGCGCCCCTCTCAAACCGCCTCGAAAGGGATTTGAAAACATGGCAAAAGTCATCGGTATCGACCTTGGCACCACCAACTCCTGCATCGCGATCATGGACGGCTCCAAGCCCCGCGTGATCGAAAATGCCGAAGGTGCCCGCACCACACCCTCGATCGTCGCCTTCACGGATGACGAACGTCTGGTCGGCCAGCCCGCCAAGCGGCAGGCCGTCACCAACCCTGAAAACACCATCTTCGCCGTCAAGCGTCTGATCGGTCGCCGGTTCGATGATTCGGATCTCGCGAAAGACAAGAAGAACATGCCTTTCACCGTCGTCGACGGTGGCAACGGCGACGCTTGGGTCGAAGCCAAGGGCGAAAAGTATTCTCCCTCGCAGATCTCCGCCTTCATCCTCGGCAAGATGAAGGAAACTGCCGAAAGCTACCTTGGCGAAGAAGTGACGCAGGCCGTCATCACGGTGCCCGCTTATTTCAACGACGCCCAGCGTCAGGCCACCAAGGACGCCGGCAAGATCGCCGGTCTGGAAGTGCTGCGCATCATCAACGAGCCGACCGCGGCCGCATTGGCTTACGGCCTCGACAAGAAAGAAACCAAGACGATCGCCGTCTATGACCTTGGCGGCGGTACATTCGACGTGACGATCCTCGAGATCGACGACGGTCTGTTCGAAGTGAAGTCCACCAACGGCGACACCTTCCTCGGCGGTGAAGACTTCGACATGCGGATCGTCAACTACCTCGCCGACGAGTTCAAAAAGGAACACTCGGTCGACCTGACGAAGGACAAGATGGCGCTGCAGCGTCTCAAGGAAGCCGCCGAGAAAGCCAAGATCGAGCTTTCAAGCTCCTCCTCGACGGAAATCAACCAGCCGTTCATCTCGATGGGTTCCAACGGCCAGCCGCTGCACATGGTCATGAAGCTGACCCGCGCCAAGCTGGAAAGCCTTGTAGGTGACCTGATCAAGTCGTCGATGAAGCCCTGCCAGGCCGCCCTCAAGGACGCTGGCCTGTCCAAGGACGACATCGATGAAGTCGTTCTGGTCGGCGGCATGACCCGCATGCCCAAGGTGCAGGAAGAGGTCGAAAAGTTCTTCGGCAAGAAGCCCCATCAGGGTGTGAACCCGGACGAGGTTGTCGCCATGGGTGCTGCCATTCAAGCCGGCGTTCTGCAGGGCGACGTCAAGGATGTGGTCCTGCTCGACGTGACGCCGCTGTCGCTGGGGATCGAGACGCTGGGTGGCGTGTTCACCCGCCTGATCGACCGCAACACGACGATCCCGACCAAGAAGTCACAGGTCTTCTCGACCGCCGAGGACAACCAGAACGCCGTGACCATCCGGGTCTTCCAGGGCGAGCGTGAAATGGCCAGCGACAACAAGATGCTGGGTCAGTTCAACCTCGAAGACATCCCGCCCGCACCCCGGGGCATGCCCCAGATCGAGGTGACGTTCGACATCGACGCCAACGGCATCGTGTCGGTGTCGGCCAAAGACAAAGGCACCGGCAAAGAGCAGAACATCACCATCCAGGCATCGGGTGGTCTGTCCGACGACGACATCGAAGCCATGGTCAAGGATGCCGAAGCCAACGCCGAGTCCGACAAGGAACGCCGCGCGCTGGTCGAAGCCCGCAACCAGGCCGAAAGCCTCATCCACTCGACAGAGAAGTCGCTGGAAGAGCATAGCGATAAGGTGGACCCGACCACGGTCGAAGCCATCGAACTTGCGATCGCGGCCCTCAAGGACGACCTGGAGAAAGACGACGCCAGCGCCGAAAAGATCAAATCGGGCATCCAGAACGTGACGGAAGCCGCGATGAAACTGGGCGAGGCGATCTACAAGTCCAGCCAAGAGGAATCGGGCGATGCGGATCCCGATACCCCCCGCGAGGCTGACAGCAGCGACGACGATATCGTCGATGCCGACTTCGAAGATCTCGGTGACGAGAAGCGCGACTAAGGCCATTGGCCTGAACGATGAGACCGGCCCCTTGAACCGGGCCGGTCTTTTCACTTTCCCAGAGGGGAACGACTGACATGGCAAAACGCGATTTTTACGACGTTCTCGGTGTGGCCAAAGGGGCCGACGCCGATGCGATCAAGAAAGCCTATCGCCAGAAGGCGAAAGAGCTTCATCCGGACCGCAACGCTGACAATCCGCAGGCGGAAACGCAGTTCAAAGAGGCAAACGAAGCCTATGAAGTGCTCAAGGATGCCGAGAAGAAAGCGGCCTATGACCGTTACGGTCACGCGGCCTTCGAAGGCGGCATGGGCGGCGGTCTGCCGCGTCCCGGTCAGCATCGCCTCTGCCGCGCTTGGCGGCGAAATCGAGGTGCCGACCATCGACGGCGGACGGTCGCGCGTGAAGATTCCCGAAGGCAGCCAGACAGGCCGCCAGATGCGCCTGCGGGGCAAGGGCATGCCGGCCCTGCGCGGCGCCGGTCACGGCGACATGTTCATCGAACTCGCCGTCGAAACGCCCGTGAACCTGACGGCGCGGCAAAAGGAAATCCTGAAAGAGTTCGACGAGGTTCAGGCCGACAACAATCCTCAGGGATCGAGTTTCTTCAAGACGGTCAAAGGGTTCTGGGATTCGATGAAAGGCTGAGAGTGAAACGCGCCCCGGGCTTGGTCCGGGGCGTTTCGCTTTAAAGTGTTCGAGCGGAGCACTGCGTTTCGCGAAACGCTTTAATGTCAAATTAACCGGCTTGCCCTTAGCCTGTGGGCATGACGCATTTTTCCGAAGCCCGATCGCTCTTTCCGGATACCGACGACGCCCGCGTGACCCCGCAGGTCAAGCAGCCGTCCTACATCCGTGACCATCGCGCGCGACTGCGCGAACGGTTTCTTGCGGGCGGGGCGACGGCCATGCCGGATTACGAACTGCTGGAACTGGTGCTGTTCCGCGCCATCCCCCGGCAGGATGTAAAGCCACTGGCCCGGGCGCTGCTGGACAGGTTCGGCAGTTTCAATGGCGTCCTGACCGCACCCATCTCACATCTCAAACAGACCAAGGGTGTTGGCTGCGCCGTGGTCACCGAACTCAAGATCGTCGAGGCTGCGGCACAGCGTCTGGCCCGGGCCAAGGTCATGCAGCGGCACGTTATTTCCAGCTGGCAGGCCGTTCTCGACTACTGTCACACCGTCATGGCGCATCGCGATACCGAACAGTTCCGCATCCTGTTTCTGGACACCAAGAATACGCTTATCGCTGATGAAGAACAGGCCAAGGGCACCATCGATCACGTGCCGGTCTATCCGCGCGAGGTGTGCAAGCGCGCGCTGGAACTGAACGCAGCCGCGGTCCTTCTGGTCCACAACCACCCGTCAGGTGACCCGACCCCAAGTCAGGCCGATATCGATATGACGGCCCGCATCGCCGCTGCCGCCGATGCCCTGTCGATCCGCGTCCACGATCACCTGATCATCGGGAAATCCCGTGAACTCAGCTTTCGCGCGGAAGGGCTGCTGTAATGGCTAGGAACGTCATCAGTCCCCGACCCACAATTCCACACGCCGGTTGGCGCTGCGGCCCCAGACCGTGTCGTCACACCCCATTGGCAGCGCCTCGCCAAAGGCCGCCACCGTCAGGCTGACATCTTCGGACAAGGAACTGCCCAAGAGCTTTTTCAATGCATCCGCCACGGCTTGCGCACGCTCTTCCGACAGGGCGAGATTTGCGGCCGCATCACCTTGACCGTCACTGAACCCCGCCAGCAGTATATCCCGCCCCGCATAGGTTCCGGCTTCTATCGCCAGGGCCAGATCACGCAGGTTCGACCGCGAAGCGGCTTCCAGGCGGGTGCCGCCGACTTCGAAACGAAAGGTGGTCGACAGACGGGTATGCGCGGTCAACATGGAAACCAGTCGCTGCAACTCTTCCAGCGGCAGGTCGGGCCCCGCCGACTTGATCGCGTTCACAAAGCGTTGCCCCTGCGCGTCCAGCGGAATGTGGATGGGTCCCTGATCCACAAACCCCGCCCGGCGCACGACAAGATGCGCCTCGGGCGTCCGAAGCCACGTCAGAAAATCCCGCATCACCTGCGGCTGTCGCTGTTGCCCCAGATAAAGAAACAACGGCAAAGTCAGGGGGTAATCCTGTGTCTTGAGCGCGGTCAGCGTCGGGACCGAAACATATCCGCAGGAATCTTCGATACTGATCGCCTGCGCCGTGGCCGTATTGCCGAAGCTCACCATGCCGACGGCACCCGGTGTCGCGCCGATGACCTCGGTCAGCAACGTTGCATCCGGATGGCGCGTGACGCTATCGCTCAGGCTCAGACGCGCAGTCCGCAGCAAGCGATCCTCGAACGCCTGTGCCTGACCGTCGCCCACATCCGTCAGATGCGGATCAAGCCCCGTCGTTCCGCCCGCATAAAGCCGCGCAAGCTGCGAAAGGGATATCCGGTCTACGGTTTCGAGCGGCGACACGACAGGAACCAAGGCGTCCAGACCCAAGACATGACTTTGCCGTTCTGCCGTCAGGCCTTTTAACCCGACTTCCTCGGCTCGGGTCAGTTCGCCGGGTCGCACCTCGCGCATGGCCAAGACGGCATCGGCCTGAAAGGTCACCAGATCTGCAAACCCTTCGTCCGTGGTGGTTGCCCGCAAGGTAAATCCGGCCAGCCGCGCCCCTTCTGCATCCGACAGCGTGATCGACAGGTGGTCGGAATCGCTTTGCACGACGTCCGCGGTCAGCAACTGGCTGCGCGCAAAGGCGTCCAGCAGCGCGGGCATCAACACCTCGGCCAGACGATTCGAACCGGACAGTCGCACTTGCGGATACCAGGTGGCTGGGTCGGGACAGGCGGCCCCCTCGCAGCTGACGCGGTCATAAACCAGCGATAGCGGCCCATATCGGCTTTCGATGGTCAGATAGGTTCCATCGAAACCGATCACCCGACCGGTCAGGGATAATCCGCCCCGATCGGACGTTACCGTCACGGGGTCTTGCGCGGCAACCGGCGCTGCCCACAGGAAAAATGCGGCTGCCAGAGCCGCACTTTTCCTTACCTGTCTGTCGAACCAGTTTTTGTGTCGGGTCATCTCGCCGCGAGTGTCAGGTTCTCGAACATATTATTCAAGATCAGAAACTCGCCGACACTGTCGCAGGACGGCATGGTCATGGTCAGATCGACTGCATCCATGTCGGTGCCCGGCACGATCTGGATGGATTGCGCCGAAATATCGCGTCCACAATTCATTGCTGTGACTTCAGCTTCGACCGTCAGGGCCACCGCGCCGTCGTCGCCCGCATATCCAGAGGGAAACGTGTAGACCTCAGCCATCAGCGGCTGCAGCACACGATTGTCGCCAAGAGGCACCAGCGTGCCACCCTTCCCGTCCATCGTCTGCGCGATCTGTCCGGTTGCAGCCTTCCAGACGTGGCCATCTGTCCCGTAATCCGCACCAAACTCTCGGGCATGAAGCTGGACACCCGTCTCGCCCTGCCACTGAAGCACGGCACGGTCATAAAGCGACACTTCCGGCACAGCCGTAATGGCGACAGCACCGGCACCATCGTTGAACGCCGCGATAAAGAATGCCTCTTCCGCAAGCGCAGGCACCTCGATGTTCAGGCTACCCGCGGCGTCAACGATCTGATGGAACATCATGCCTTGATGATGGATGACCACCGGCATGCCAACGTGGCACGGGGCATCCAGCTCCAGCGTGACAGAGGCCATCGGGGCCTCCGTCGCATTCAAGGTCGGTTCACAAGCGTCCTCTTCCACCGCTGCCGCGGCACCACCGACTTCCATGCCCGGTATCGTGTCGAGGGCTGTGACCTCGTCGACGTCGGCGTCCAGCGCATCCGTGGCAGCCTCCTCGGGCAAGATGTCCATCTCGGGTGCGGCAGGGGGTGCCTGCATCAGGGGGGCTCTCTCGCCTTCGTCGTCCGGGATCGTGCGCTCTGGCACGATCAATTGCGGTGCGTCGAGATCATCAGGCACCTCTGTCAGGGCTGCGGGCGTCACCTCTGGCGCGGGACCTGCCAGCATCGACTGCATGTCCGGCACCGTTGTGCCTGCGGATACGGGAATATGCGGTGTGCCGGTGTCCGTCGCCCGGTCGCCGGGGCCGGACACGGGCGCGTCGACACCCCAACGCGATGCAAGCGCATCGCCGTATTGCATTACCAAGCCACTTCCAAGTGCCGCCGTGAAGGTCAACGCCGCAACCTTGAACCGTTTCGCGCCTTTGATGTTCGCCATGTCATGCTTCCTTCCCACATCGGGTTTGGAAGCAACATGACGTGTTGGCATGGCGTCAGAAGGACGCCACCGCGACATTGTGTTGGCAGGATTAAGGCGAGATTAAGCGATTTTGCCGTGGCAGTGCTTGAACTTCTTTCCAGATCCGCAGGGGCAGGCATCGTTCCGCGCCGGGGTGCCCCAAGTGGTTGGATCATCCTCGACAAACCCCTCACGCGGGGTCGCGCCGGTGCCACCGGGCGACGATGTCGCCCGTTCCGTTGTCGCGTCAGCCGCGGCCTGCTGTTGTTCGCGCATCTGCGCAACAAGCTTCTGCTGCTCCTCTGGCGACATCGGCCGGATCTGCGCCAGCTTTTCCGTCACATCCGCCCGCAAACTGTCCAGCAGACGTTCGAACAACTGGAACGCCTCGGTCTTGTATTCGTTCAGCGGGTCACGCTGGGCATAGCCCCTGAACCCGACGACCGACCGCAGGTGTTCCAGCGTCAGCAGGTGATCGCGCCACTTGGCGTCGATCGTCTGCAGCAGAACCTGCTTTTCGATGTTGCGCATGGTTTCGCCGCCAAAGGCCTCGGCCTTTTCCGTCATCCAGTCGTCCGAGGCCTTTTCAAGCCGTTCGCGAATGTCGGCATCGTCCACACCCTCTTCGGCGGCCCACTCGGTGACCGGAACATCGATGCCCAGATGCTTTTTCACATCCTCGTCCAGACCCTCGATATCCCACTGATCGGCATAGGCCTTGGGCGGCATGTGCAATGCGACCAGATCGTCGATCACCTGATAGCGCATGTCCTGCGCGATCTCGGACAGATCCTTGGCCTCCATGATATCGCGGCGCTGGGTAAAGATCACCTTGCGCTGTTCGTTCATCACGTCGTCGAACTTGAGCAACTGCTTGCGGATATCGAAGTTGCGGCCTTCGACCTTGGCCTGCGCCCGTTCGAGAGACTTGTTCACCCACGGGTGCACGATGGCCTCGCCATCCTTCATGCCCAGCTTTTGCAGGACCGAATCCAGACGTTCGGACCCGAAGATCCGCATCAGGTCATCATCGAGCGACAGAAAGAACGACGATCGCCCCGGGTCGCCCTGACGGCCCGACCGGCCACGCAGCTGGTTGTCGATGCGGCGGCTTTCGTGACGTTCGGTGGCCAGAACGTAAAGACCGCCGGCCTCAAGCACCTTGGCCTTTTCGTCGGCGTGTTCCGCCTCGATCCGGGCGCGGACCTCGTCGGGGTTCGCATCGGGATCGGCGGCCAGTGCTTCGAGAACCTTCAACTCGACGTTGCCGCCCAGCTGAATGTCGGTGCCGCGACCGGCCATGTTTGTCGCAATGGTCACCGCGCCGAACTTGCCTGCGTCCGCGATGATCTGGGCTTCCTGTTCATGCTGGCGGGCGTTCAGCACGTTGTGCGGGACACCCTCGGCTTCCAGCATCTTGGAAATCGCCTCGGACTTTTCGATCGAGGTGGTGCCGACAAGGATCGGCTGCCCCTTGGCATGCGCCTTCTTGATCTGCTCCAGCACGCCTGCGTATTTCTCGGCGGTGGTGCGGTAGACCTGATCGTGTTCATCTTCACGGGCGATCGGTCGGTTGGTGGGAATTTCGACCACACCCAGACCATAGATCTGCATGAATTCTTCCGCTTCGGTCAGCGCGGTGCCGGTCATGCCGGCCAGCTTGTCATAAAGGCGGAAGTAGTTCTGAAAGGTCACGGAGGCCAGCGTCACGTTTTCGGGTTTGATCGAAAGGCCTTCCTTGGCCTCGATTGCCTGATGCAGACCGTCCGACAGGCGGCGACCGGTCATCATCCGGCCCGTGAACTCGTCGATCAAAACCACATCGTCGCTGCGGACGATGTAATCCTTGTCCTTCTGGAACAGCTTGTGCGCGCGCAGACCGTTGCTGACGTGGTGAACCAGCGTGGCGCTTTCGGGGTCGTAAAGGGTCTGCTCACCTTCGAGCAACCCTTGTTCGCGCAGCTTTTCCTCCAGGAAATCGTTGCCCTCGTCGGTAAAGGTCGCCTGACGTGTCTTTTCGTCCAGCGTGTAATGTTCGTCCTTCACCTCGGGGATGATCGCGTCGATGGCGACGTAAAGCTCGGACCGGTCCTGTGCGGGACCGGAAATGATCAGCGGCGTCCGTGCTTCGTCGATCAGGATCGAATCGACCTCGTCCACGATGGCGAAGTTGTGCGGGCGCTGGTACATCTGCTCCAGCTCGGCCTTCATGTTGTCGCGCAGGTAGTCGAAACCAAGCTCGTTGTTGGTCGCATAGGTCACGTCGCTGGCGTAGGCTTCTTTCTTTTCGCTTTCGGGCTGCTGCGGGTAGACGACGCCGGTCGTCAGACCCAATGCACCGTAGACCTTGCTCATCCATTCGGCGTCGCGCTTGGCAAGGTAATCGTTCACCGTGACGATATGGACGCCCTTGCCGGTCAGCGCGTTCAGATAGGCGGGGAATGTCGCGACAAGTGTCTTGCCTTCACCGGTTTTCATCTCGGCGATATTGCCTTGGTGCAGGAATATCCCGCCGATCAGCTGAGTATCGAAGGCCCGCAGACCCAGCGCGCGGCGCGCGGCTTCGCGGCAGTTGGCAAAGGCCTCGGGCAGCAGGTCGTCAAGGCTTTCGCCGCCCGTCGCCCGCTCGGCCAGCTTTTGCGTCCGGTCCTTGATCTCGGCGTCGGTAAGCTTTTCGAACTCCGGCTCCAGATCGTTGATGGTCTTGACGATTGACCGGACCGATTTGACTTTGCGGTCGTTCGCGGACCCAAAGACTTTTTTGCTGATTGTACCCAGACCGAGCATGTTCTCTCCCGCGCGTTTGCGCTGCAATTCCATCACGTCCGAGGGAGGTTCTTGTGGGCACGCCGCCCGCGGCCTAAATAGGGTCCAAGACCAGCCCCTCAAGGCATCCATGGCATGTAAGGGGCGCCAAATGCACTGTCAACGCCGGGGCCACGCCCTGTGCTGGAAGGGAATAACATTATGCTGAAACGCACCACTTACGGGGCCGCCTGCGCCCTGCTGATCGCATCCGCTGCTACGGCACAGGACGCAGACACCGTCGTGGCCACGGTCGGCGAAACGGAAATCACGCTGGGCGAAATGATCGTCGCGAAGGCGCAGCTGCCAGAGCAATATCAGCAGTTCCCGGAAGATGTACTGTTTCAGGGCGTTCTGGATCAGTTGATCCAGCAGCAGCTTTTTGCAGACAGTCTGGGCGACACACCCGCCCGCGTCGAATACACGCTGGCCAACGAACGCCGTGCCCTTCTGGCCGGTGAGGCGATCAACGACATCAACGCGGACGTCGTCACGGAAGAGGCCGTTCAGGCCGCCTATGACGCCATGTTCGCAGATGCCGACGCCGAAGCACAAACCGAATGGAACGCGTCGCACCTTCTGGTCGAAACCGAGGAAGAAGCGCTGGCCGCCCAGGAACGGGTCGAAGGCGGAGAAGACTTCGCCGATGTCGCGCGCGATGTGTCCACCGGCCCCTCCGGCCCCTCGGGCGGAGAGCTGGGCTGGTTCGGGCCGGGCCAGATGGTCGGGGAATTCGAAACCGCCGTGACCGAGATGGAGCCCGGCGACGTATCCGGCCCGGTTCAGACGCAGTTCGGATGGCACATCGTCAAACTGAACGATCAGCGCATGACCGAACAGCCGACGCTGGACGAGGTTCGCCCGCAATTGCAGCAGCAGGTCCGCGAAGAGGCCGTGACGGTCCGGCTGGAAGAACTGCGTGCCGAAGCCGATGTGACCATGCCGGAAGACGATGCTTTCGACCCGTCGATCATCTCGAACCTCGACCTGCTCGAGCCCACCGAGTAATGGCGCTTTCGCCACTTGCACCTGACGCCTTCCCTGACCTTCCGGTCATCGAAGGCGTCACTTTCGCCACCGCGCAAGCGGGGGTGAAATACAAGAACCGCACCGACGTCATGCTGGCGCTTTGCGCGCCGGGCACGGCGGTCGCGGGGGTATTTACCCGGTCCTCGACGCGGTCGGCACCGGTGCTCGACTGTCAGGACAAGCTGGGCAGCGACACAGGCGAAGGTGCGGCCATTCTCGTGAACTCCGGCAATTCGAACGCTTTTACGGGTAGGAAGGGTCGCGCCTCGGTCGCGGCGATCGTCGAGGCAACAGCGCGGGCCACCGGCCTGCCTGCCGGCCGGATCTTCACCTCGTCCACCGGTGTCATCGGTGAGCCTCTCCCCCATGACCGGATCACGGCCAAGCTGGAAGAACTCGCGGCGAACCAGTCTGCGGGCGACATCAAGACCGCCGCTCAGGCCATCATGACGACCGACACCTTTCCCAAGGGTGCCTCTGCCACGGTGGCGTTCGGTGACAGAACGGTCAGCATTGCGGGCATTGCCAAGGGGTCAGGCATGATCGCCCCCGATATGGCCACGATGCTGGTCTATATCTTTACCGACGCGAAGATCAGTCAGGCCGCGTTGCAGAAAATCGTATCCGCCGCCAACGACCGCACCTTCAACTGCATCACCGTGGACAGCGACACATCGACCTCCGATTCGCTGCTGTGCTGTGCCACCGGTGCGTCCGGTGTCGATGTCGAAGGCGACGAAATCGGGGGCCAAGGCCGACCGCGATCTTTTGTCGATCCGCTTTGGTGACGTGCTGGTGGCCGAAAACGGCTGGAAAGCCGAAAGCTACACGGAAGAGGCGGGGGCCGCCCACATGAAGGGACAGGAGATCGATCTGTCCGTCGATCTGGGGCTGGGCGATGGCGAGGCGACAGTCTGGACCTGCGATCTGACCCACGGCTACATCACCATCAACGCCGACTACCGGTCGTGAAGACGGTCCTTGTCTCTGCCGTCGCTCTGATCGATCCCGACGGGCGCGTGCTTCTGGCTCAACGTCCCGAAGGCAAGGCGATGGCGGGCCTGTGGGAGTTTCCGGGCGGCAAGGTCGAACCCGGCGAAACGCCCGAAGCCGCGCTGATCCGTGAATTGCAGGAAGAACTGGGCATCGACACATGGGCATCCTGCCTCGCACCGCTGACCTTTGCGTCGCATAGCTACGATGACTTTCACCTGCTGATGCCGCTCTTTGCCTGCCGCAAGTGGAACGGCACACCGCAGGGGAAAGAGGGGCAGGCGCTGCAATGGGCGAAGGCAAACGAGTTGCGAAGCTATCGGATGCCACCGGCGGATGTGCCGATTATCCCGATCCTGCGGGATTGGTTGTAACGGCCCCCATAACGCAAAAGGCCCGCCAATTTGGCGGGCCTTTTCATTTAGTCCGGGCTGTAGATCACAGCGTCCGTTCGACCTCTTCGCGCTCGAAGATCTCGATGACATCGCCGGGGCGAATGTCTTCGTAGTTCTCGAACGCCATGCCGCATTCCTGACCCGACTGGACCTCGGACACTTCGTCCTTGAAACGCTTGAGGGTCTTCAGGTTGCCTTCATGGATGACCACGTTGTCACGCAGCAGGCGCACGCCAGCCGACCGGCGCGCGTTGCCTTCCGTTACCAGACACCCGGCAACCTTGCCGATGCCCGTTACCTTGAAGACTTCGCGGATCTCGGCGTTGCCGATGAAGTTTTCGCGGATCTCGGCGGACAGCAGACCAGAGGCCGCGGCTTTGATGTCGTCGACCAGATCGTAGATGACCGAATAGTACCGGATCTCCACGCCTTTCTGGTTCGCCGAGTTCCGCGCCGTCGCATTGGCCCGCACGTTGAAGCCGATGACCGGTGCGCCCGAGGCTTCCGCCAGACCCACGTCCGTTTCCGTGATGGCACCGACACCCGAATGAAGAACGCGCACGCGGACCTCGTCGTTGCCGATCTTTTCCATCGCCTGAACGATCGCTTCGGCAGAGCCCTGAACGTCGGCTTTCACCAGAATCGGAAGCTCATTGACGTCTTCGTTGGCCTTGGCGTTCGCCATCAGCTGTTCCAGCGTCGTGGCGGCACCGGCGGCGGCGCGCTTGTCCTTGGCGGACTGGGCACGGTAATCCGCGATCTCGCGGGCCTGCGCCTCGGTCGATGTGACGTTCAGAACGTCGCCCGCTTCGGGTGTGCCGTTGAGACCGAGAACCTCGACCGGAACCGATGGCCCGGCCTCTTTCACGCGGTCGCCCTTGTCGTCGACCAATGC
>JAIVHI010000200.1 GCA_020201155.1 Loktanella sp.
ACAAGGATCTTCACGATGCTCAAGTGCCTTCTCGCCCCTCTGCTGGAAACGTTTCGCCCGCATTTCGATCTGAGCAAGACGCGGCTGGAAACGCTGGCCGTGCTGCTGGTCGGGCTTGCGAACTTGATGGAACCCTTCCCACTGGACTGGAAAGAACAGCGGGCACATTGGATCGAGGGGTGGACGAAAGACTGAATTGGGTGTGCAAATGGGCATCACACCCGCCATAAACTGAAAATGGCTGCGTAAATTCTACGGCTGAACCCCGTTAAAAAGGGGGAGAATACCCCTGACGCCTTCCGCATAGTGGGACCTATCAAAATCAGGCCTGTCGCGTTCGCGGCGGCAGGTCATTCTTTTTAAGGGATTTTCCAAGCCTGACGCCTGTTGCCGATCTACCCAAATCGGCGAGGATTTTTATTCGCGGTTTTATTGTCCGGCACAAACCGTGAAAAATCAGCGTGTTGCAATTTTTTCCTCTTCGCTTTTCGAAGATAGGGCCAATCTTCTGTTTCCGCAAGCTTGACCGCCCTCGTCGAGGGCGTAGCGGACGAAGTCCGCGTTTTCTTAACTTTCCGACGGTAGCCTCTGGTCGATGAAACGATTGGAGGTCGGCCCTGCGGAGATTTCGAGGTGCCGATGAAGAGCTTGGCGAAATTCAATTTCAAGATCTCGCAGATCTACCCAGGCGCGGGAGAGCACAAACTCAACACCTGCGGAAATCCAGACTGCGTGAGCTTCGGCAAGACCCTGACCGATGGTCCCCAACGGGTTGCAGACGCCCTTCGACGAAATCCGGATCTGACGCCAGCGCAGCTCGAAGCGTTTGAGCAGAAGGGGCCGGGAGCATACAAGCTGGCGGGTGCCGACAAAAAGTATCGGCGGGTCTCGCGCGTCTTTGAATACCAAGACAAGCCGCATGAATGGATCGACCAGCGCACGATCCGGTGTAAAAGCCTTGTGCGAGATAATACCGTCTGCAACAGCGGCTTCTCAATCCTCTCGCAAGACCACCTCGACGAGGAGATTTCTCGGCTGCGCAACCATAACGGTGTTTTGGATGGTCCGGCCTGTGGGGTTTGCGGCACGCGGTTTCTCGCGTGCCCGGACCAGTTTACGATGAAGGGTGCGCATCAGCGGACAAAAGATAGCAAGGGCCAGCCCATCGAGAAAAAAGGCGCACCAAGGGCCGTCAGGGTTCTACACAAGCCGTGCAAGGGCAAGACGGGAGCACGCATCACTATTGCGCTCCCGCACGAGAAGCAAAAAACCACCAAAGATAATTTGCGGATCCTGAACGCCCTTCTAAACAGTGCGGGAATCCTTGATGTCCAGCGGATGCTGGGCACCGCCGGGACGGGCAAGAAGATCGGCATAAGCCGAATCTACGATCGGATCGCGTGGTTCGAGCAAGTGTTCCTGGCGTATGAACGCGAGATGCTGAGGCGATGGAAAGAGAAGGTCGAAAAAAGCGGAAAGAGAATCGAGCATAGACTCAGCCACGACGACCTTTCACTGACGGTGAATTGGGAAACCGCTACCGATCCTCGCAACACGCAACTGAACTGCGCGATCACCGCCGATGCAAGAAGTGGCTATGTCTATCGTCTCGATGTCGATTTCGATCCAAGGGTTGCACCCCTCGACCTGTTCAACCGCACTTACCTCGATGAACAAGGCCGCCCCCAAAACCTATCAAAGGACTATCCGGGCACGGAGTTCGGCACCGCCCCGCTATTCTCTTGGCAACGCCGGACGGGTCGTCTGCACGAGCCGCAGTTCTTCTCGGCGTGCGTCAATGAACTGGAAGCATTCCGGGTTCGGGCACGGCGGCGAATGCCGCGCAAGTTGGCAGATCAGCGAGCTGTGCGCGAGGAACTGACTATTCGCATCGAGAGCGAGATGGAGCGCATAAGGCTTATCGGTGAAGAATGGTTCGGTTTCCGCGCAAAAATAAAGGACTCGCGTGGATCGTTCAAAGGAATGACGACGCGCGACACCTACACGAAAGCCGCCCATTTCGTGTTGTTGAAAGAGATGCTGCCAGCAGGCGAGATCGTCCTGACAACGGAGAAGGAAGCGACCCTGCCCGCGATCCTGCCGCACATCTTCGAAGACGAGATCCGCCAAGACCGCTTCACCTGGCTGGCGATGACATTCAACAAAAAAGCCGTGAAGCCGGAAATCGTGGGGAAGGTTAAAAAGTATCGCGGAGATCGGTGGCAGTTTCACAACGACGGAATGTATGAGGGCCACTTCGATCCGGAGACAGACGCGCAGACCGTCAGCCAAGCATTCATCGCCAAACATATGAAGGTCGCAACGCGCGGTAGCAAGTCGCTGGAACCGTTCCCAACCTCGAACTATCGGATCCCCGCGTTTCCGAAGATCTGGATCCGGTCTCCGACACAGGCGAGCGGAGAACTCGACAAGATCGTGGGTTTTCCAGTCGTCCCAACAGCCCTGCGAATTCATCTCAAATCGCTTCCGTTCAACGCAACGGAACTCGGCGAGGAACTGCGTGAAGAACTGGCCGAACTCGTCTGGAAGGCCACGCTGCAACCCGCCAGCACATTTATGAACTCAGTGCGCGAACGGTTGAGCGCGGCAAGACGAGCCGGCAGCGGAGGCGCCCGCGTCGGCAATTCATACATCCAAGGAGCCATCTTCAATCCAAAAACGCTGATTTCGCTCCTCAACATCTTCCGCGTGCATTACAACTTCTTTGAACCGCGCCCCTATGCTTCCCCGTTCGCAGAAGACTCGACCTTGACGAAGCAACCGAAGGTTATGCCGCGCGCCCTTCGGATCCCTGGAACGAAGGAACTGATCCAGCTGACTCCAAGAGCGCGACGGACTCCGGAACGCAAGACACCGGCGATGCGGCACGGCATAGACGCGTATGTTCGCCGTAAAAATGGCAATCTGGATGTTCCAGATCTCCATCGCCTCATCTACCGCCCGTGGCTTTACGCAAATACGAAGGTGGGGACCAAGTTGGATAGAACTTGGGGCGCGGCTTCCAAAAAGAAGCCCACGACGCCTTTGGCTACCGGGACGCCGGCGGCGGAACAGGACATCACGAACACATCCTGATACGAATGATGAACGGCCGACCCTCTTGGGCCGACCGTTCAAGCCATCTTGGGTCCCACCGCTCGGAATGCGTCAGAATACCCCGGGCCTTACCGACGATGACTTCGCCGCGCGCGATGCGCTGGTGGATGACTGCATGCTTGCCAAAGGCCGTGGGCAGGGCGGGTCGATCATGCGCGTTGTCGGGAATGCGGAGGATGAGGACGACGGCGAGGACACCTCGGACGAGGATGCCCACGATGAAGAGGACGGGTTTGAGCTGACACCGACCGTCGTAATTCCGGCTGCGCAAGTGCCGCGCAACGTCCGGTTTTCGGCGAGCACCTCGCGCGCTGGCGGCGTCTCTGCAGCAAAGGTGATCGTCCGGACTGGGAACCGCTTGCCCCCCTGCCCGCGCTGGGCCCAGATCGACATGAATAAACCCCGAGCGCGGATAAAACCCGAACCCAAGGAACCCGACCTCCCGCGCGGCTGCCTCAAACGCCACGGGATCGTGGTTCGTCATGGCGATATCGAGCGCCGCGCCGTCGAGGTGTTTCGAACGGGTGGCGCCGCCAATGGCGCGATTGTGCTCTGGGCTTCGATAAACAGACCGGATGATCAGTGGCTTGCCCCAACCCAGGCTTGCCCAGCCGGTTGCGCAGCGCCTGCAAGGTGTCGAGCGCTTGGGACGGTCATTTTCGACGCGCTGACCGACGACCGCCTGATTCGCTTGCGCCGTCAGCCCTCGAAGTTGCGGATCTGCGTCCGCTTGTGGTCACGGCGTGCAAGCCAGATCGACAACCCGAGAAACGCCGTAGTGAGAATGTAAAGCGTGATTGAGATAGGGCTGGCGATCAGCACGCTCCAGTCGCCGTCCGAAATCGACATTGCGCGGCGCAGGTTGCGCTCCATGTCGCCGCCCAGCAGCAGGCCCAACACCAGCGGGACCAGGCTGACTTCGAGCTTGCGCAGCAGATAGCCCAGCACGCCGAACGCGATCATCAACTGCAGATCGAAACCCGAGTTCGAGATCGAGAAGACGCCGACGAAGCTGACCGCCGCCACGATGGGCATCAGCGCCCAAGTAGGCACCAACATCAGCCTGCTGAACAGACCGATCATCGGCAGGTTCAGGAACAGCAACGCCACGTTGGCCATGTAGAGCGACGCGACCAGCCCCCAGACAAGGTCCGGCTGGCGTTCGAACAGCAGCGGGCCGGGCTGCACGTTCAGCGATATCAGCATCGCGAGCATCACCGCCGTCGTCCCCGACCCGGGCACGCCCAGCGACAGCATCGGGATCAGCGCCCCGCCCGAGGCCGCGTTGTTGCCCGCCTCCGGGGCGGCCACGCCGCGCGGGTCGCCCTTGCCGAACGTGCCATCCTTGTCGCTGGTCTGCTTCTCCATCGAATACGCCATGACCGAGCCAAGCGACGCCCCTGCACCAGGCAACACGCCCGCAACGAAGCCCACGATCGATCCGCGCAGGATCGCCCACCGCGTGGTCCAGATGGTGCGGACATCCGGCAACCAGCTGTCCAGCCCGATGGGCTTGGCCCGGTCGATGGCCGCCTTTTCCAGCAGCATCAGGATCTCGGAGAGCGCGAACAGCCCGACCAGCGCGACGATCGGATCGACACCGTCGTAAATGTGGTAATTTTCGAACGTATAGCGCGGGATACCCGAGATCGGGTCCAGCCCGACCGTGGCGATCATCAGCCCCAGCAGGGCCGAGACCAGCGTCTTGCGAGGGTCCACGCCGGAGATGCCCCCGATAGTGATGAAGGCCAGAACGTATAGCGCAAAGTAATCCGAAGGTCCGAAATGGATCGCGGCACGCGCCAGCGCCGGCGCGAACAGCGTCAGGCCGATCACCGCCACCGTGGCGCCAAAGAACGATGCCACGCCGGAAATCGCCAGCGCATCCGCCGCACGGCCCCGCTGCGCCATCGGGTAGCCGTCGAGCGTGGTCATCACCGCCGGCTCGTCTCCGGGGATGTTGAGCAGGATCGAACTGATCCGCCCGCCATACATCGCCCCGAAATAGACCGAAGACAGCAGGATCAGCGACGATGTGGCGTCGAACCCGAAGGCGAAGGTCAGGGGAATCAGAATCGCCACCCCGTTGACCGGGCCGAGACCCGGAAGCGCGCCGATCAGCGTGCCGGAAAAGCAGCCCAGCAGCAGCAGCGCGATGTTCAGCGGGGTCAGCGCAACGGCAAAGCCGCCGGCCAGAAGGGAAAGGGTTTCCATAAGCGCACCTTGTGCTGCGTGTCGTTGTGCTGCGTGTCAGTCGAACCAGCGGCCGAGAAAGGCCAGCGGCAGCCCCAGAACCTGGTCGAACAGCGCCCACAGGGCCGGTGCGAATACCGCGGCGAGGATCACCGCGCGAAGCGGCGCCCCGCCCAGCACTATGCCGATGCCCAGGATCAGGCCGAACGTGGCGAGCGGAAAGCCCAGATCGCGCAGCAACAGCGCATAACCCAGCAGGATGGCCAGCGCGGCCACCTGCCGCAGCATGTGGGGTGAGTCTGGCCATTGGACCTGTCCGGTCGGAAACACCGCCAGCGAGGCCGACAGGATCATCGCCGGAATGCCCACGATCACGGGAAAGACGGACGGGCCCAGCACGTCGCCGAAGCTGGCCGTGTAGTCGCGCCCGTACCAGGTATAAAGCGCCGCGATCATGAAGATCGCGACGCCGGCCAGTCTGACCGTCATTCAATCACGCCGATATCGCGCGAGATTTCCTCCATGGCCTGCGCTTCTTCGATGACGAAGTCGGAGAATTCGGCGCCGCCGCGCCAGATCGGGATCAGCCCGGACTCAACGGCCGCGGTCTGCCACGCCTCGGAGTTGTACAGCGTCTCGAGGTCGGACACCCATTCGTCATAGGCCTCGTCCGACACCTCGCCGCCGGTATAGAGGCCGCGCCAATTGTAGCCGGTCACGTCGATGCCCTGCGATTTGGCGGTCGGGATGTCGGGAAAGGCCGGGATCGGATCGTCCGACAGCGCGGCAAGAATGCGGATGTCACCCGATTCCACGAAGCCCGCGATCTCGCCCAGGTCGGTCGACACGACGTCGATCTGGCCGCCCATCATCTGCGTCACCGCGTCGGTGCCGCCGTCGAACTGCACCCAGCGCACATCGCCCAGCGAGTCGAGCCCGCCCTCGCGCGCGACCATCAGCAGGCGGATATGATCCCAGCCGCCGGCGCCCGACGATCCTGCCGTCACCAGCGAGCCCGGGTCCACGGCCAGCATTTCGGTCAGTTGCTCAAGCGACTCGATCGGGCTGTCGTCATCCACCGCGATCACGCCCACATCCGCGCCCAGCATGGCCAGATAGCGCATCGTGTCGACCGGCGCGGGATAGCGACCCTGCGCGATCTGCGTGATGCCGACGGTCGACGTGGCGACGATCAGATCCTCGTCGGCCGGCCGCTCGGTTGCGACCATGGCAAACGTCACCGCACCGACGCCGCCCGGCATGTTCGTGACCTGGACGTTGCCGTCCACAAGGTCCAATTCGGTCAGAATGCGGCCGATCGTGCGGCAAGTGAAATCCCAGCCGCCGCCCGGCGCCGACGGTGCGATGCATTCCGTGGCCGACGCCGGGGCACCGAAACTAACGGCCGCGCCCAGCGCGGCTGCAAGCGTTGTCGAAGTGGTCGTGAAAATCTTCATAGGTTCATCCTCCCTTGGATGGCCGCATAAAATGTTACTTGTAACTGGTTTGCAAGTATTCGTTACAACCGCGAAATTCCGGAGCTGCGACTCATTCGGCCACGGCCGCGGCATGCCGGGCGGCCCTGGTTGCCGGACACCGGTCGGGCTTCCGCCTCTCTTGCCTGGGTGGCTTATTCTTGACATTAGTCGGGCAACGCTTGTTCCGGGGCAGCGCGTTTCGCCCCGACAGATGTGAAAGGATTGCTATGCCGACCGCCGCCCCCGTGCCGCAGGGCACCCGGATCACCATCTGCGAGGTCGGACCCCGCGACGGGTTCCAGAGCGAGAAGACGTTCATCCCGACGCGAAAGAAGATCGAGATCGCCAACGCCCTCTTCGCCGCGGGGCTGCGGCACATGCAAGTCACATCCTTCGTCAGCCCGCGTGCCGTGCCGCAACTGGCCGACGCCGAAGAGGTCCTGGCCGGCCTTGATCGACCCGAAGGCGCATGGGTGACGGCACTGGTTCCCAACCTGCGCGGCGCGCAGCGCGCGGCAAGCGCAGACTTGGACGCCGTTCACACCGTCCTTTCGGCGTCCGAGACGCATAACCTGAAAAACGTGAACCGCCCCGTCGATCAATCACTGGTGGAATTGGAGGCAATATTCGACCTGCTGTCCGGGGCCGGCATCGCGGTCGAGGGCGGCATCGCCACCGCCTTTGGCTGCCCGTTTGAGGGGATCGTGCCGCCCGAACAACTGGCGCGCATCGCCAGGCGCTATCAGGATCTCGGCGCGACCAGCGTGTCGCTGGGCGACACCACCGGCATGGCCACGCCGCTGACCGTGCAAGCCGCCATCCGCGCCATTCGCGACGCCGCCCCAGAGATGGAGATTCACCTGCATTTCCACAACACGCGGGGCGTGGGCCTCGCCTGCGTCATGACTGGGCTGGCCGAGGGCGTTACGTATTACGACGCGGCGGTCGGCGGGCTTGGCGGCTGCCCCTTCGCCGCCGGGGCGACCGGCAACATCTGCACCGAGGATCTGGCCTATTTGCTGCAGGAAAGCGGCTACGATACGGGTGTCGACCTGAACCGGCTGATCGACGCCGCGGCGCTGGCGCAGGAGGTCATCGGTCGCGCACTGCCCGGCCAGGTGCTCAAGGCCGGGCCGCGCCTGGAGCGCCACGACCCGGACCTGACCGTGACGGCCGCAGGATGAGCGCGCTGCCTCTGTCCGGCGTGCGGGTTATCGACCTGACGCGCATCCTGTCCGGCCCGTTCTGCGCGATGATCCTGGGCGATCTGGGCGCCGACGTGGTGAAGATCGAGGCGCCGGGTGGGGATTCCGTGCGCCAGCAGGGGCATATGGTCGAAGGGCTGTCGTGGTATTTCGCCGGCTTCAACCGCAACAAGCGCTCGATGGAGCTGAACCTGCGCGCGCCCGAGGGCATCACCGTGCTCGAACGCTTGCTGGCCGACGCCGACATCCTGACCGAGAATTTCCGCCCCGGCACGCTGGACAAGATGGGCCTGACCGAGGCGCGCCTGAAGCGCATCAACCCCGATCTGATCGTCGTCAGCGTCAATGGCTACGGCTCCACCGGGCCTTATGCCGACCGCCCGGCCTTCGATTTCATCGCGCAGGCCATGTCGGGCTACATGGCCACCAACGGCACGCCCGAAACCGGGCCGATGCGCACCGCGCCTCCGATCACGGATCTGGTCGCGGGGCTCTACGCGGCGCTGGGGGCCGTGGCGGCGCTGCGCGGCCGCGAGCAGGGCGGCCCAGCGCAGCGGGTCGAGGCGTCGATGATGATGTCCATGATGTCGATGCTGGCCTATCTGTCGTCGAACGCGCTGGCGACCGGGCGCGATCCGGTGCCCACCGGCAACGACCATCCCATCGCCTCGCCCTACGGGCTGTTCCGCGCGTCGGATGGCGACATCGCCGTCGCACCCTCGACGAAGGAGATCGTGCGCCGCTTTCTGGCCGAGCTGGGGCTGGAACACCTGCTGTCGGACCCGCGGTTCGAAACCAACGCGTTGCGTCTGAACAACCGCGTCGCGCTCAATGCGCTGATCGACGCGGCGCTGGCCGGCGGTACGCAAGACGACTGGATCGCGCGGCTGAACAAGGCAGGTGTGCCGTGCGGGAGGGTGCAGTCGCTAACCGAGGCGCTCGGCGACCCGCAGGTCGCCGCACAGGACATGGTGTTACGCGTGCCCCATCCGGGACACGGCGTCGTAGGGATGACCGGATTTCCGATCAAATTCTCGCAAACGCCGCTCGACGTGCGTCGTCCCGCGCCAGAACTTGGCACGCACGGTCCCGAGATCTTGCGCGCGGCCGGATATAGCGATGAACAGATCGCAAGATTGATCGCGCAAGGCGACCTTGGGACAACGGGCAATGCATTTGAATAACGCCATGATCGCTTCGGGCTTCGCAGCGTGCTGTCAGACGAATTCAAAACAGTCTCTTATGGGGCACGGGCACCACGCATTCTCCAGTGAAAGGTGCAGCATCAGGCTCAGGATCGCCAGCGCCGCGTCGTCGAGCTTCTCAGTGTCGAGTTCCAGTTTCGCGGTTCCCGAAGTTCCTCCACGGGAAGCATGATGGCAGGACGAGGATTTCTCAATGGTGCAAAGCGCTTGCGAAAGTGCAGGGTTGGGAAAGGTTCGATTTCTGTTCCATTTTGGGATCTGCCCCTGACATCAAAGTGTTTAGGTAGGCTGAGCGAATATCCAGGCGATTTCATGCCGTTACAAGCTTTGCACCAAATCCGCGCAGTCGAGAGGTCCAGAGAATACCGCCCCTTAGAGACCCCTTCTTCGCCTCCCCGCGCCAAGGCCAGTGC
>JAIVHI010000149.1 GCA_020201155.1 Loktanella sp.
CGTTGCGAACACGCTGACCCTCTCGACCGGTGAGCATCTGCGGATGCCCGGCAGTCTTGCGGAGATCGAACGGAAAAAACGTCGTGCGCAGCGCGTGGTCGCGCGCCGAAAGCGTGGATCGGTCCGCCATGCCAAGGCGCAGCGTAGGGCGGCAGCGTTGCAGGCTCGCGGAGCGCGCATCCGGCAGGACTGGCGGCACAAGGCGAGCCTCGGTCTTGCCCAGAGCTTTGGCACGGTCGTTTTGGAAAACCTCGCGACGCGCAACATGACGCGCAGCGCCAAAGGCACGCTGGACGCGCCCGGAACCAATGTCCGCCAGAAAGCGGGTCTGAACCGGGCCATTCTTGATCAGGGATGGCACGGGTTTGAGACCCTGCTGGCCTACAAGCTGGAAGAACGGGGCGGATACCTGTGCAAGGTCGATCCGCGCTACACCTCGCAGACCTGCTCGGCCTGCGGAGTCGTGGACAGGGGGAGCCGCGAAAGCCAAGCGTCTTTCCACTGTCGCACCTGCGGCTTCCGCGCCCATGCCGACCACAATGCTGCGATCAACATCCTGCGTCGGAACACAGCGTCTATGCTCGTGGAGGAAGGCCATTTGGTCTCCGTTGAAGCGAGAACTATCGGCGGGGCTGCGCGCCCTCCCAAAAATCCCCCGGCTTCAGCCGGGGGAAGATGTTAATGCAGGAACTTCCGCAGGTAGCTGGAGCCGTATTCGGCCACCATGACGATGGCGATGATGATCAGCAGGATCGCCCCCGCGCTGTCGTATTCATAGCGGTCGATGGCGGTGTTCAGGGTCGCCCCGATCCCACCCGCGCCCACGATGCCGATAACAGCACTTTCGCGGAAGTTGATGTCGAGCCGGTAAAGCGACAACCCGATCAGCCGTGGCATGACCTGCGGCTGCACGGCGTAGTTCACCACCTGCCACCACGAGGCACCAGTCGCGCGAATGGCCTCGGCCTGACCTTCGTTGATCTCTTCGATGTCGTCGGCCAGCAGTTTGGCGATGAAGCCGATGGTGGCGAATGACAGGGTCAGGAAGCCCGCGAAGGGGCCGAAGCCGAACATCGCCACAAAGAAGATCGCGATGATGATCTCCTGCAACGCACGGCTGACGGCGATGATGCTGCGGCAGACATAGTAGATCCAGCGCGGGGCAAGGTTGCGCGCGGCCCCGATGCCGATGGGCACCGAGATCGCGACCCCGACCACGGTCGAGGTCAGCGTCATGGTCAGGCTTTCGGTCAGCCCCTGGCTGATGTCGCGCCAGCGGCTGGTGAAATCGGGCTGCAGAAAGCCCATGACAAAGCGCTGTCCGCGCTCCAGCCCTTCGTAGACGCGGGTCCAGTTCACATCGACCGTGGACACGGCCAGCACGAGGTAGATCGCGATCGCGATCTGCACCGCGATGCGCCAGCGCCGGTCCTTGATGATCTGCGGCGGGCGGCGCCACGCGGTCGGATATGCGGGCGCGTTCATCAGGCCAGCGCTTCCAGACGGTCGCGGGCGGTGGCCTCGGCCTCGGTCTGTTCGGCGTCGCCGCGGCGCATCTCGTTCCAGTCCTCGGCACCGTAGATCGTGGTCAGCGCCTCGTGCGTCAGCTGCTCGGGGCCGCCGTCAAAGACGACACGGCCCGCGCGCAGGCCGACGATGCGCTGCATGAACTGCTGCGCCAGCGGCACGTCGTGGATGTTGACGATGGCGGGCAGGTCGCGTTCGGCGCAAATCTCGGTCAGCAGCCGCATGATCTGGCGGCTGGTCTTGGGATCAAGGCTGGCGGTGGGTTCATCGACCAGCAGCAATTCGGGGTCCTGCGCCAGCGCCCGCGCAATGCCCACGCGCTGGCGTTGCCCCCCCGACAGCGCATCGGCGCGGCTGTCGGCCTTGTCCATCAGCCCCACACGGTCCAGCAGCTGATAGGCGCGCTGGATGTCGGTAGCGGGGTATTTGCGCATGAAGCTGCGCCAGAAGGGGACGTAGCCCAACCGCCCGGACAGGACGTTTTCCATGACCGTCAGCCGTTCGACCAGCGCGTATTCCTGAAAGATCATCCCGATCCGGCGGCGCTGGCGGCGCAGCTCGGCCTTGCCCAGCCCCACGAGGTTCGCCTCGCCCAGCACGACCTTGCCGGCGGTGGGTTCCACCAGCCGGTTGATGCAGCGGATGAGGGTGGATTTGCCGGCCCCCGAGGGACCGATCAGGCCCATGATCTGGCCCTTGGGCACGCTCAGCGACACATCACTCAGGGCGGCATCGCCGGTCTTGTAGGTCTTGGACAGGCCTTCGAGGGTCAGCATGGCAGGGGCCTCTTGCAGGAATGATCACGGGCGGCCAAGGGCCGCCCGTGAAGCATGACAGATTTTTGCGATCAGCCGCAGGTGTATTCGACGCCGTTGGCTTCGTCGATCTGACGGATCACGGCCCAGTCGTCCTGGAAGGTGATCGGGATGAACTGATCTTCGCCCGAGTTGCTGAACTCTTCCTGCAGGGCCGAACCTTCCCAGTCGAAACTGAAGAACGCCTCTTGAATGGCCTCCTGCAGATCGGCGGTCAGGTTGTAGGCGGTGCCGTAACCGGTCGTGGGGAAGGTTTCGGACTGGTAGATCGTCTCGAACTGGTCGGGGGTGACCACATCGCGCTCGATCATCCGCGCCATGACGGAATTGGCGAT
>JAIVHI010000201.1 GCA_020201155.1 Loktanella sp.
TCGGCGGCGGCGGCATAGACCTTCTTGCCTGTCGGCACCGATCCGGTCAGCGACACCTTGGCGACGCGCTCATCCGTCACCAGCGACGCCCCCACGGCCCCCATCCCCTGCACGACGTTGAAGACCCCCGCAGGCAACCCCGCTTCATGCAGGATCTCTGCGACCTTCAGCGCCAGCAGCGGTGTGGTTTCGGACGGCTTGAAGACCATCGCGTTGCCACAGGCCAGCGCCGGGGCCGCCTTCCAGCAGGCGATCTGGGTGGGATAGTTCCAGGCCCCGATGCCCACACAGACCCCCAAGGGCTCGCGCCGCGTATAGACCCAGTCTTCGCCGATCTGGATATGCTCGCCGGTCAGGCTCGCCGCCAGACCGCCGAAGTATTCGAGCGCATCGGCACCGCTGGTCGCATCCGCCACGCTGGTTTCCTGATAGGGCTTGCCGGTGTCATAGGTCTCGAGCACGCTGAGGTCGTGGTTGCGGTCGCGCATGAGATCGGCGGCGCGGCGCAGGATACGGCCCCGCTCGGTCTGGCTGACCTTCGCCCACTCTTTCTGAGCCCGCGCGGCGGCGGCCAGGGCCTTGTCGACCACAGCTTCGGTGGCGGAATGGACGGTGGCGATGGTCTCGCCGGTTGCGGCATAGACCACGGGGATCGCCTCACCGGCGGTATCCTCGTGGTAGGCGCCATCGATGAAATGGCTGGCGGTCGGTTGTGTCTGCATGGGTCGGAGCCTCCGGCGGGGATATTTTCGGCAAGATGATGAGGTTATTCGCCTCTTGGGAACCGCTGCTTTTCCTCGAGCACGTTCAGGTCCATGTGATTGCGCATGTAGCGTTCACTGGCGCGCTGGAGCGGCTGGTAGTCCCACGGGTAGTAGGACCCATTGCGCAACGCCTCGTAGACAACCCAGCGCCCGGCCTGACTGTGGCGCACATCGGCATCGAAACGGTCGAGATCCCAGCGGGCCTGTGCCTGCGCCTTCAGGGCGTTCAGGGTTTCGCTGTGGTCGGGATCGCTGGCAAGGTTTGTCAATTCCTGCGGGTCAGCGTCCAGATCGAACAGTTGATCGGGGTCAAGCTTGCACAAATTCAACTTCCATTTGCCGGATCGCAGGGAAACCAAAGGCGCCTCGGAGCCTTCGGCGGCGTATTCCATCGCAACGGCGGCTTCGCGGGTGTCTCCCTGTCCCAGCGGCACCAGATCGACACCGTCGGTCCAGTCCATCACTTCGGACATATCGACACCGGCGATGGCACAGACCGTCGGGCAGACATCGATATTGCTGACCGGCGTCTCGACGAGGCCAGGCTCCATATCGGCATCCGCGATCATCAACGGAACCCGCGACGAGCCTTCGTAAAAGCTCATCTTGAACCAGAGGCCGCGGTCGCCCAGCATGTCGCCGTGGTCACTGACGAAGAGGATCGTCGCCTCCTGCCGCGTGTTCTCGAGCACTTGCAGGATCTCGCCCACCTTGTCGTCGAGGTAGGAGATATTCGCGAAATAGGCGCGGCGGGCGCGTTTGACCTGCTCTTCCGTGATCTCGAAGTTCTGGTGATCGTTGGCATCGAGGATCCGCTGGCTGTGCGGGTCCTGCTCTGCATAGGGAATCGGGCCGACCTCGGGCAGCAAGTGGTCGCAATCCGCATAAAGGTCCCAGTACTGCTTGCGGGCGACATAGGGGTCGTGCGGATGGGTGAAACTTACCGTCAGGCACCACGGGCGCGCGTCCTGCCCACGTGCCAGATCATAGAGCTTGCGGGTCGCGTGATAGGCGACCTCGTCGTCGTATTCCATCTGGTTGCTGATCTCGGCCACGCCGGCACCGGTCACCGACCCCATGTTGTGATACCACCAGTCGATCCGCTCACCCAGCTTGCGATAGTCCGGGGTCCAGCCGAAGTCGGCGGGATAGATGTCGGTGGTCAGCCGTTCCTCGAAGCCGTGCAACTGGTCGGGGCCGACGAAGTGCATCTTGCCCGACAGGCAAGTCTGGTATCCCGCGCGCCGCAGGTGATGCGCATAGGTCGGGATGGCCGAGGAAAACTCGGCCGCATTGTCATAGACCCCCGTGCGCGACGGCAACTGCCCCGACATGAAGGACGCCCGCCCCGGCGCGCAGAGGGGTGAAGCGGTGTAGGCGTTCCGAAAGCGGGTCGACCGCGCCGCGAGCCTTTTGAGGTTCGGCGCATGCAGCCAGTCGGCGGGACCGTCCGGAAACAGCGTCCCGTTCAGCTGATCGACCATGATGATAAGGATGTTCTTGCTCATGTCGTCTCCGTCAGTGTGTTCAGAAGGGCCAGCGCGCGACCTTCGGGATCGGCATCGGGGGCCGTCAGCGCCGC
This sequence comes from Loktanella sp., assembly GCA_020201155.1. GTDB lineage: Bacteria > Pseudomonadota > Alphaproteobacteria > Rhodobacterales > Rhodobacteraceae > JAIVHI01. The sequence goes on from JAIVHI010000201.1 coordinate 2,347, forward strand.
GCGGATGTAAAGCCCGTCGATCAGCGCCGCCAGCGTATCGGCCGCCCCCACGGGGTCGCGGCACAGCGGCCGCAAGGCGTGGGTCAGGTTCGAGCGTAGCCGCCGCTGGTAAAGCCGGAGCAGCCGCAGGGCCTCGGGATTCGTCTGTGCCTGAACGTAAAAGGTCATCCAGGCCGAAACGCTCGACGGGTCGAAACAGGAGTCGGCGAAATTCGCCTGCACGATAGCCCGCGCCCTGTCTCGCGGGGTCACGGCACCGGCCAAGGCCCGCCGCACCTCGGCGCTGTATCCCCGCAGGATTTCGCGCATCGCCGCAACGAACATCTGGTCCTTGCCGCCGAAGTAATGATGCGCCAGTGCCGAGGACATGCCCGCGCGCCGCGCGATCCGGCTGACCGTCACATCGAGCGACCCCGCCTCACCGATCTCGGCAATCGCGGCAGCGACAAGCGCCTTCCGGCGGATCGGTTCCATTCCAAGCTTTGGCATGCCCCCGCATGGGGGTTTTTTATTGATTAGTCAATCAAGAAACCGCTGGCCGGCCTGTGCGGCCCGCAGCCTGCGGCGATGCTCGCTCCATGTCAGGACGACCACCGAGCCTATGATGATCGTCCCGCCCAGCACCACGAAGGCATCGACGCCCTCGCCGAAGACGACGGCCCCCAGCGCCACGGCCCAGACCAGTTGCAGAAAGGTGATCGGCTGGGTCACGGTCAGCGGCGCAGATCGGAAGGCCAGCGTCATGGTGTAATGGCCCGCCGTGGCAAAACAGGCCACGCCGAACAGCCAAGCGAGTTCGACAAGGCTCGGCGTCACCCAGACCGCCCAGGCGAAAGGCGCCAACCCGATGGTCACGGTGATCGACAGCATGCCGACGATGACGACTGGCGACACCTCGTCCGACAGGATCTTCGCCAGCAGGTAGCCACCCGCAAACAGAAATGCGGTCGCCAGCATGGCCAGATGGCCCGGCTGCACCTCGCGCAGACCGGGCCGCAGGATGACAAGCGCGCCGATCAATGCAGCCACCACCGCCGCCAGCCTGCGCGGCGGCAGCCCCTCGCCCAGAAACAGGGCGGCGGCCAAAGTCACGTAGACGGGCGACAGGTAATTCATTGCCGTGACGTCCGCGATCGGAATCCGCGCCATGGCATAGAACCACAGAATCACGCCCCCCGTGTGCAGAACCCCGCGCAGCGCAAAAAGCTTGAACTGCCGCCCGGTCAGCTTCGCCCGCAGAATGGGGCGGATCATCGGGATGAGAAAGACCAACCCCAGGAAATACCGCAGGAAGGCCCCTTCGGCGGCGGGAATTGCCGCACCCAGATGCTTGACGATAGCCGTGACGGCCACGAAACACAGGCCGGTGACGACCATCCAGAAAATACCGATGACGGGACGTTGGGACATGCGCCCACACTCTGTCGCACCGCCGGAAAAGCCAAGACCCCCGGCGCCTATAAATGCAAAAGCGCCGGCCCCAAGGCCGACGCTCCACTCTTCATCTCGGCAGGAAAACTCCGGGGGGAGTCCGCAGGACGGGGGGCTGGCCCCCCTGCGTCCTCACGAATTCGCGTAAGCCTCAAGAACCTCGTCCGATGCTTCGACATTCGTCGTCACCGACTGCACATCGTCGTCGTCCTCCAGCGTTTCGACAAGCCGCATCAGCTTTTCGAACCCGTCCTGATCGACTTCCGAGGTGGTCACCGGCTTCCAGATCAGCTTGGTCGACAGGCTTTCGCCCAGTTCGGCCTCCAGCGCGGTCGACACATCGTTGAGGTCGGTGTCGGCGCAGATCACGACGTGATTGTCTTCGTCCGACTGCACGTCCTCGGCGCCCGCTTCGATCGCGGCCATCATGATCGTGTCCTCGTCGCCCGCGCTCGCCGGATAGACGATCTGGCCCTTGCGCTCGAACATGAAGCCCACCGATCCGGTCTCGCCCAGATTGCCGCCGGCCTTGGAAAAGGTCGACCGCACGGTCGATGCGGTGCGGTTGCGGTTATCGGTCATCGCCTCGACGATCACGGCGACACCGCCGGGGCCATAGCCTTCGTAGCGAATCTCGTCGTAATTCTCGGCGTCGCCGCCGACGGCCTTGTTGATCGCGCGCTCGATCACGTCCTTCGGGACGGACGAGGATTTCGCCTCTTTCACCGCCAATCGCAGGCGCGGGTTCTTGTCGGGGTCAGGATCGCCCATCTTGGCGGCGACCGTGATTTCCTTCGAGAGCTTCGAAAAGAGCTTGGCCCGGAGCTTGTCCTGCCGCCCCTTGCGGTGCTGGATATTTGCCCATTTGGAATGGCCGGCCATGTGGTTCACCTATCTGGAATTGATCGGCGCGGTTCTACGCCAAAGCCCCCGTCCCCCGCAAGCCCGTGCGTCAGGGCATCAACGGCCAGACCATCGGGATGACAAAGGACACCACGGGGGCCAGTGTGACGTTCAGCGGAATCCCGAACTTCAGGAAATCCGAGAACTTGTAGCCGCCCGGCCCATAAACCAGCGTATTGGTCTGATAGCCGATCGGCGTGGCGAAACTGGCTGATGCCGCGATCATCACCGCCACCACCAGCGGGCGCGGATCGACGCCCAGTGCCGCGGCAAGGCCGATGGCGATGGGCGTCATCACAACGGCCACTGCGTTGTTGCTGACCAGTTCGGTCAGAAGGCTCGACAGGGCATAGACCCCAAGGACGACAAGAAAGGGCGGCAGGCTTTGCATTGCAGGGGACAAGGCGCCGGCAATCATCTCGACCGCCCCCGAAGAGTCGAGCGCGGCCCCCACCGCCAGCATCGCGAAGATCAACGCCAGCAAACGGCCGTCGATGAAGGAAAACGCCTCTTCTGCGTCGATGCAGCCGGTCACCAGCACCACCGTCACACCGATCATCGCCAGCAGCAGGATCGGCGCGAGGCCCAGTGCCGCCAGCCCGACAATGGCCAGAAGAACGCCGATGGCAATCGGCGCATGTCCGCGCTTGAACGCGCGGTCGGATGGCTTGGACACGTCGCCAAGGCTCATGTCGGACGCAAGCCGCTGGATATCCTCGGGGCTGCCTTCCAGCAGCAGCGTATCCCCGACCCGGACGATCACGTCGTCGAGCGCCGATCCGATGGCGCGGTCCCGGCGGTGCAGCGCAAGCGTATAGACCGCGTAGCGCCTGCGCAGGCGCATCGCCCCCAGCCGTCGTCCGACCATCTTGCAATCGGGCGTGATCAGAACCTCGACCGTCGTGGTTTCGACAGCCGACAGCTGATCGACGCGGCGCAGTTCCTTGTTTTGCTGCAATGACAGGATCTCGGCGATCTGGGTCCGCAAGACCACGCGGTCGCCCTTTTGCAGGACCACGTCCTTGAGATTGCGCCGCAGGCTTTCATCACCGCGCAGGACGTCGATCAGGCGCACACCCTCGCGCTTGAACAGTTGCACGTCCATCGCCTCGCGTCCGATCAGGTTGGACCCTTCGGGAATGATCGCTTCCGAAAAGAAGCGCATTTTCGACCGGTCCGACAGCATCGCCCCCAGAGACGGGCGTTCGGGCAGCAGCCGCGGCCCCAGGACATAAAGATAAAGGAAGGTCCAGACGACAACGACGGCCCCGACCGGCGCGATTTCGGTCAGGCCGAAGGGCTCCATCCCGTAGGTCCGTGCGACGCCATCGACCAGCAGGTTCGTCGATGTGCCCAGAAGCGTCAGCGTGCCGCCGACGATAGCCGCGTAGGACAGCGGGATCAGCAGCTTGGACGCCGTGGTGCCAAGGGTCTTGGACAGCTGGATGAAGACGGGGATCATCACGACGACAAGCGGCGTGTTGTTCATGATGGCGCTCGCCAATGCCACGAAGACCAGCCCGCCGCCGATGGCCTGCGCGGGCGAGCGCTTTGCAATCCGCTGGGCCGCCCGCGTCAGCGCATCCAAAGCACCCGTCCGCACCATCGCGCCGACGATGATGAACATCGCCGTGATCGTCCATGGCGCGGGGTTCGCGAAGACCGCAACCGCATCGTCGTAGCTGAGCACGCCGGTGACCAGCAGGATCGTGGCCCCCGACATCGCGACGACTTCGGTCGGCAGGCTTTCGCGCAGGAACAGGACGAACATCAGCGCCACCACGCATAGCGTGATGATGCCCTGCTGGGCCAAGGTGAGGTTCAGAAGATCGGACATCGCGCTCATGACTGGCTCCCTGCCGCCGGGCTCACGCGCAAAGCGTCAGCGGACCGGACCGTCTTCTGACAGGGCCCCGCCCTGCCGCACCATCGTGACGGACGTGGCCTTGCCGGTCTGGTCGTCCGTCTCGACATAAAGGCCCGACAGCGTCGCCGCGCCTGTGGCGGGCGTAAAACGGCCCTTGGGCATACCGGTCACAAAGCGGCGAAGCGGCTCGGCCTTTTCCATGCCGATCACCGATTGGTAGTCACCGCACATGCCGGCATCGGACTGAAAGGCCGTGCCACCGGGCAGGATCATCGCATCCGCCGTGGGCACATGCGTATGCGTTCCGACAACGATGCTGGCCCGACCGTCGCAATAGTGCCCCATGGCCATCTTCTCGGACGTCGCTTCGCAATGCACGTCGATCAGGCTAGCAGCCAGCTGGCCCCCCATCGGATATTGCTTCAAAATGGGGTCGAGCGCCGAGAAGGGATCGTCGAAGGGCCGTTTCATGAAGACCTGCCCAAGAACCTGCGCCACCAGTACCTTGCGGCCCCGCGCATCCGAGAAGACGCGCGCACCCGCGCCCGGCGCGGATTTCGAGAAGTTCAATGGCCGGATGATCCGCGGTTCACGCTCGATATAGGACAGCATGTCCTTTTGATCGAACGCATGATCGCCCAGCGTCACCGCATCGGCGCCGGCGTCGAGCAATAGCTTGGCGTGATCCGCCGACAGCCCATGGCCCGAGGTCGCATTCTCGCCATTGACGACGACGAAATCGAGCCGCCACTCCTGGCGCAGCTTCGGCAAATGCTCTGTGATCGCGCTACGACCGGCGCGCCCCATGACGTCGCCCAAAAACAAAACTCTCATGTCGCCCTGATACGCGTCCACATCACGCTTCGCCAGCGGTGATTGATGGCCGCGCCGATCAGTCGCCCATCGTCCCCAGCAGAATGATCATGATGATCGAATAAAGGGCGATACCGCCGCCGATCAGGAAATAGTGCCAGTTCTTGCTGACCGTCGCAGTGGCGATCGAACGCATCTGGTACATCAGGTCGGGCCATGTGTAGGACACGAAGTCACCTTGGGTGAAGACGGCCTTGATCCGGCCATCGGCATCCACGACAGGCAGACGGCGAAACCGTTCGTTGGACATGATCCGCAGCCAGTCGACCATGTCGTCATCCTCGCGGGCCAGTCTGGGATCGGCGGTCATGATCTCGGCCAGCTTGGTCGTCTTGGCGTCCAGCCCCTTGCCCACGACCTTGTTCATGATGTCACGCTCGGTCACGACACCGACCACCTTTTCGTCACCATCGACGACGATGACCGACCCGTAGTTCATTTCCGACATCGCCGAGACTGCGTCGAAGACCGTCGTCTCGGGCGGGCGGGTCATGGGTTTCGGCTTGGACTTGTATTCCGGGCGGTCCATGAGTCGATTTCCGGGACGGTCTACTGAATTGGCCATGATCATGATCCTTTTTAAGTTTCAAATCGACGTAGAACGGCGCGGCCTAGAGGCAAATCCCATTTGACCAGAGACAATTCGTCTCTCGCTCGGAAATGACGCAGCATCGACCTTGCTGCGCCTTCGGGGTCAGGTCGTGATGATCTCGGCCTCGGTGACGATCATGTCCAGCCTCTGGTCGGTCGCGTCAGTCGGCACCGCTTCGACCTGCTGCGCGGCGAAGGCGAAGCCCACGGCAAGGACCGGACCCCGCTCGCGCAAGCCTGCAAGCGTACGGTCGTAAAAGCCGCCGCCGTAGCCGAGCCGACCGCCGCCCCTGTCGAAGGCGACCATCGGCACGACGACGATCTGGGGCACCATGGCATCGGCCAGTGCCGGAACCGTGGCGCCGAACGGTCCGGGCACCATGGCCGCGTCGGGCGTCCAGCGGTGAAACACCAGGGGCTGCCCCTTGCCCACGATCACCGGCACGCCGACCGGACCATAGGCGCTGGCCTCGGCCATGACCGGCAAGGGGTCGATCTCGGACCGGATCGGCATGTAGCCCGACATGGGCACACCGCGATGGCCGGCCAGAAGTTCCGCCAGCTTGCCGCCCGCGCCACGCGCGCGTTCCTTGGCAAGCGGGCGCAGGGCCAGCACCTCGTGCCTCAGCCTCGCCTTGTCTTCGGCTACAGAAGCCAAATCGACGCCAATCCGAGAAATGCGAAGAACCCGACCACATCCGTCACGGTCGTCACGAACGTCCCGGAGGCCAGCGCGGGATCGACGTTCATCTTGTCGAGAAGGATCGGCACCCCCGTCCCCGCCAAAGCAGCGACGACCATGTTGATGACCATCGCCGCCGCGATCACGGCGCCCAGCATCGGCGAGCCGAACCACAAGATGCCGATGACCCCCATGACGACGGCAAAAATCAGACCGTTGATCAGTCCGACGGCCACCTCGCGCCGGATCACACGCCAGACGTTGCTGCCCGTCAGATCGCGGGTCGCCAGCGCACGCACGGCCACGGTCAGGCTTTGCGTCCCCGCGTTGCCGCCCATCGAGGCCACGATCGGCATCAGCACGGCCAGCGCCACAAGCCCCGCGATCACATCCTCGAAGATGGAAATCACAAGCGACGCAAGAATTGCCGTCGCCAGATTCACGGCCAGCCAGGGCGCACGCTGTCGGGTGGTGTCCCTGACGCGGTCCGACAGCGACCCTTCACCGACACCGGCAAGGCGCAAAAGATCCTCTTCGGCCTCTTCGTCGATGAAACGCATCGCGTCGTCGATGGTGATGACACCGACGATGCGGTCGTCGTCATCGACCACGGGGGCCGTGATCATGTGATAATGGTTGATGGCCTGTGCCACATCCTCCACATCCTCGTTCACGTTGAAGGTGCGAAAGGTATCCTCTTTCAGGTCTTTGAGCCGTGTGTCGCGGGGGTGGCTCAAAATGCGGCCCAGCGTGACGTAGCCCACAGCCTTGAAGCGCGGGTCGATCAGGATCAGATGGTAGAACTGGTCCGGCAACTCCACATCCGACCGCAGGTAGTCGATGGCATCGCCCACGGTCCAGTATTCCGGCGCGGGGATGCCATGATCTCTTCGCGCAGGTGCTCGTCAAGTTCCGACAGGATGTCCCCGTCGATGCCACCGTGCCAGCGGTCCAGCAGATGCCGCCGGTCGCGCGGGTCGATCTGTTCGATCAGATGCGCGATATCGGCCGGGTGCAGCGGATCGAGAAGTTCGTCGATCCGCGCAGTGTCGTCCGCGCTGACCGCATCCAGCACATCCGAGACAAGCTGGTTGGTGATGCCGAAGATTTCTTCGACATCTTCGGTCTTCATGTCGAGTTCTTCGGCCATTGGGTGTCTCCGCGTCAGTCTGGCGCAACATAGCGCCAAGACCGGTGCCCTCAAGCGGGTTTGGCCGTTGTGACCGGCGCTGCGGGCTTTTAATGTCGCGAAATGAAAACACTTCTTCTTGGTCAGACCCTGCGCTTCACCAACGACCCCTTTCACCACGCATGGGACGCCGTCACCCGCACCGACAGCGCAGGCGGCGTGCTGATCGAAGACGGGCGGATCGCGGCCATCGGGCACGGGGCCGACCTGAAAGCCGCCCATCCGCAGGCCCAAGTCCACGACCACGGCGAGGCGCTGGTCACGGCCGGTTTCGTCGACGCCCACATGCATTACCCCCAGACCGCGATGATCGCGTCATGGGGCAAACAGCTGATCGACTGGCTGAACACCTATACCTTCCCCGAGGAAGCCAAGTTCGCGGACCCCGCCTACGCGGCAGAGGTCGCGGGGCGCACGCTTGACCTTGCGCTGGCACATGGGACCACGACACTGACCAGCTTTTGCACGATCCACCCCGCATCGGTCGATGCGGTGTTCGAGGCGGCGGCCCGGCGCGGCATGGCCATGGTCGCAGGCAAGACCTGCATGGATCGCAACGCCCCCGACGACCTGCGCGACACCGCGCAAGGCGCCTATGACGACAGCAAGGCGCTGCTGGACAAATGGCATGGGCAAGGCCGCGCGACCTATGCGATCACGCCGCGGTTCTCGCCGACATCGACGCCAGACCAGTTGCACGCACTTGGCGCGCTCTGGGCGGAACGGCCCGATGCGCTGATGCAGACGCACCTGTCCGAACAGCACCCCGAAATCGCATGGGTGCGCGACCTCTTCCCTGACGCCCGTGACTACCTTGATACCTACGAAGCACATGGCCTTTTGGGCGAACGCGGAGTTTACGGCCATGCGATCCACCTGGACCCGCGCGAGGTCGACCGCCTTGCCGAGGTCGGGGCCGCCGTCGTGCACTGCCCGACGTCGAACACCTTCATCGGATCGGGATTGTTCGACATGGCTGCCATGAAAGCGCGCGGCATCCGCACAGGCCTGGCCACCGACACCGGCGGCGGGTCGTCCTTTTCGATGCTGCGCACAATGGCCGCCGCCTACGAGATCGGCCAGCTGCGCGGCACCGCCCTGCATCCGGCGCAACTGATGTGGCTTGCCACCGAAGGCTCGGCCCGCGCGCTGCACATGGGCGGACAGATCGGCCATCTTGGCGTCGGAGCCATGGCCGACATCACCGTGCTCGACCTTGCCTCGACACCGGCCATCGGCCAACGCAGCGCCATGGCCGACACGCTTTGGGATGCACTTTTCCCGACCATCATGATGGGCGACGACCGTGCGGTAAAGACAGTCTACGTGGCCGGTCAGCAGGCGGTCAGCAAGATCAACACCCAAGTGTCGCCCGCCTGCCCCAGCCCGTAGTTGACATAGGCCGGATAAAGCATGTTCGACCGGTGTCCGGGCGAACTGGCCCAGTCGCGAAAGACATCCTCGGCCCGCCCCTGCCCCTGCGCCAGATTCTCGCCCGCGCCGCAGGACGACACACCGGCGGCGCGGAGACGGCCGGACACCCTTCGGCCCGCCGCGTCACGGTGCGACAGCGTCCCCGTTGCCCGCAGGTCGGCGGCGTGGCTGGCCGCGATGCGGTCCAGATCCCGGTTAGAGGCCAGCGCGGCGCGTCCTTCGGTCCGGCGCAGGTCGTTGAGCATCACGTCGAAGGCCCCCGAACGCGGTGGGGTCGCCGCCAAGCGGCTGATCGACGACGCCTCTGTCGGTGCAGCATTCGGGACGGGGAGCGGCACCGGAACCGGCACGACACAGCCGGCCAGCGCCAGTGCAACGGCGGAATGACCCAGAGATTTCAACATGGGATTGTCCTGTTTTCAGCAAACAGGTGTCCTTTAGCCGCCTCAGCATCGCATGCAACCTGTGCGGCGCCTTGTCAGCCGATCAGCGCCGATGCCAAGGCGTTTCGCCGCCCAATCACCCAAGGCAGGTCGATGGTGGTCATGTGCCCATCCGCCACATGGCCCGCACGGGTGCGATCCCTCGGCGCCCTGAAAAAGCTGTTCAGTTATCCATCGCGTCCTGCAGGATCGCCAGTGCCACCTTGTGGACATCGGCGTTCGCGGCGGCGATCACGCGGCCCCCGTGGTGGGCCGCCCCGCCGTTCCAGTTCGACACGATACCGCCCGCCGCCTTGATCACGGCAATCGGGGCGTGAATGTCGTAGGGGTGCAGCCCGGCCTCGATGACCAGATCGATCTGCCCCGCCGCAAGCAGCGCATAAGCGTAGCAGTCCATTCCAAAGCGGGTCAGCTTGACCTTTTCCACCACCCGCTCAAAGGCGCGCTGCTCCCTTGGTGTGCCGACCTCGGGGAAGGTGGACATCAGCGTGGCCTCGGGAAACGGGCGGTTGCGCCGGACGCAAAGCGGTTGGGTGCCTTGCGGCCCGACCACGCTGGCCTTGCCGAAACCGCCCGAGAACCGCTCACCGATATAGGGCTGGTCGATGATCCCGAAAAGCGGACCGGTCACATCCGCGACCGACACCAGAACGCCCCATGTCGGCGTGCCGGCCACGTAGCCGCGCGTGCCGTCGATGGGGTCAAGGACCCAAGTCAAACCGCTGGTCCCGGTCTTCGTCGCAAATTCCTCGCCGATGATACCATCGTCCGGGCGGTCCCGTTCAAGGATTTCGCGCATGACGCGTTCGGCTGCACGGTCCGCTTCGGTCACCGGATCGAAACCGGCGTTTTCGCCCAGCTTGTCATCGCTCACAAGACCGGGAACCCGAAACAGGCGCAGGGTTTCGGGACGCGCCGCATCCGCAAGCGCATGGGCCACACGGATCAATTCGTCCTGAAGGTCGGCGGTCAGCGTCGTATTCATGCCTTGCCCTGAGCGATACAGCGCAGCACGCCGAAGACCGCACCGCCTGTCATGCGGTAGAATGTCACGTAAGCCGGGTCAAGTCTTGGACGCGGCCGTCAGGCCGCATCACTCAGCACGCGGGCAAGGTCGAACAGCCGGCGACGCTGGTTTTCGGGGATCGCGTAATAAGAGCGCAAAAGCTCCAGCGCTTCCTTGTCCGTCAGGATATCGCCCGGCACATCCGATCCGTTCTGGGTCATGTGCGTCTCGTCCTCGACGCCTTCGAAAAAGAAGGACACCGGCACCTGAAGAAAGGATGCGATCTGCCAGAGGCGCGACGCGCTGACGCGGTTCATGCCGGTTTCGTATTTCTGGATCTGCTGGAACTTGATCCCGACAGCTTCCGCCAATTGCTGCTGCGTGCAACCCTGCATCCAGCGGCGGTGGCGGATGCGTTTGCCCACATGTACGTCGATCGGGTGTGTCATTCGGCCATCCTTACTGTTTGAAGACTGCCACCAACGGGGGCCGTCGTTGTTTTTGATTGATCGGACAATTCACGGCAGCGGCCAAACACGCAAGGGTTGCAGCCGCCCGACCTAACTAAAGGATAGGTTATCGGGCCAAGTATTGAGAAATGGTTCGCCAATGCCACTTTACGCCGGGCCTTCGGACAGCGAACCTGTCCACACCCTTCGGATCATCAAGCGGGATAACAAACATGCAAGCCTTTCAGGTCAAGTCCTTCGACCAACCGCCCGTCCTGACAGAGGTGGCAGAACCTGAACCGGGCCCGGGCGAGGTCTTGCTCGAGATCGCGGCCTGCGGGCTGAACTTTGCGGATATGCTCATGGCGAAGGGTGAATATCAGGATACGCCAAAGCCACCCTTCACGCTGGGCATGGAGGTGTGCGGTACCGTGATCGCCCAAGGGTCCGGTGTCACTGCCCCCGGACTTGGTCACCGCGTCGCCGTCTTCGGCGGCTCTGGCGGTCTGGCCTCTCGGGGGGTGTTTCCCGCCGCCCTGTGCCGCGCGGTGCCGGACGAAATGCCCGCCCCCGTCGCGGCGGGGTTTCAGGTCGCCTATGGCACGTCCCACCTTGCCCTGACACGGCGGGCACGGCTGGCCGAGGGTGAAACACTGCTGGTTCTCGGTGCGGCAGGCGGTGTCGGGCTGACCGCCGTCGAGATCGGCACCGCGATGGGGGCAAAGGTCATCGCGGTGGCCCGCGGCGACGACAAGCTGGCCATCGCCAAGGCCGCAGGGGCCACGCACCTGATCGACAGCGCAACGGCGGACGTGAAAGCGCAGGTCAAGGCGCTGGGCGGCGCGGACGTGGTTTACGACCCCGTCGGCGGAGAGCTTTTCAAGGCCGCACTCGGTGCCTGCAACCCCGAAGCCCGCGTGCTGAGCATCGGCTTCGCCAGCGGCGACATCCCGCAGGTTCCCGCAAACATCCTGTTGGTCAAGAACGTGACCGTGATGGGATTCTACTGGGGCGGCTACCTGAAATTCGCCCCTGACGCGCTGACCGATTCTCTTGCCGAACTGATGGCGCTTTACAAAGAGGGGCGGCTGTTTCCCCACATCTCGCACACGCTGCCCCTGTCGCAGGCGCAAGCGGCACTGGATTTGCTGGCCACCCGAAAAGCGACCGGCAAGGTCGTCGTCACGCCGTGACCACCTGCGGTAGCGCCGGACGCGGAATGAAGGCGTCTCGCAACATCTGCCCGATAGCGGCCTGCACCGTCTCATCGGCGCGCTGCACATAAAGGTTGATCGACATGTGGCCCAGATCGGGCAGCGCACCGCCGTGATCTATGGGGGCACAGCCCTGCCCGACGCCGCCTTCGAGCACGCCATTGACTGCAAGATCGGCGCTCACGGCCGCATCGACGGCGTTGTCCAGTTCTGAATCGACCGCTGCTTCCCATGCGATGTCGGCCTCGTCCAGTTTGCGCTGGATACCGGGGCGGAAAATGCAGTTGGAACAGAAGGCGATCGGGAGCGGGCGCTGCTTCCAAGCGGTTCCCCCTTCCGCACCGACCCACATGAGCGGCAGCATCACCAGGGTTTCGCCCCCGGCCTCGGGACGTTCTTCGGTGGTCACGATGATATCGCATTCGCCGCGCGCGAACATCTCGCGCAGGCGCTTGGTCGGGGCGGACATCAGCTTGACCTTGATTCGGGGAAAGTCGGTGGCGATCTGTTTGAGCACTCTGGGAATGCGCGGATAGATCACGTCATGCGGCACCCCCAGCCGCAGCTCGCCTTCGAACTCGGGCGCGGTCAGCTTGCCGTAGATCTCGTCGTTCAGCGCGAGCATCCGCTTGGCGTAACTCAGCATCTGCTGACCGGCGGGCGTCAGACCGATCGTGCGGGCCGACCTGTCCAGAAGCTGCACGCCCAGCGACTCCTCCAGCCGCTTCAACTGCATCGAAACCGCGGACTGCGTCAGGTTCAGGATACCCGCCGCACGGGTGACACCGGAGGCATCGGCCACAGTGACAAAAGAGCGCAGCGCGGTCAGATCGAGGTTCCGGGGCATATCACATTCCTTGATGCTTTGAATGACAAACATTCGTTTTCATTATCAAGCGACAGTCGCCACATATCAAGCATCAAAATCCAACTTGCGACTCGCATCACGAAAGGAAATGTCATGTCAGTCATCACACGCAGTCACGCCGCCCCCGCACCCCGTCAATCGCAGCTCCGCCTCCGTCGTATTTTCAATATTTTCGCGCTGGTGCGGTCCCGCCGCGATCTGGCGTCGCTCGACGATCACCTTCTGCGCGATATCGGGATCAGCCGCGACGCGGCCACAACCGAGGCGCGGCGCGCACCCTGGGACGCCCCCGATACCTGGACCTGACGATTCTGCGGTCACATTTCTGCCGGTTTAGCGTGATTTGCATCGGAACAGCACCGAAGCCTCTTGAAAGAAAGGGGCCGCTTGCCGATATTGATAGGGAAACCGCCACCAGACTGGCGGACACGCATTATGGAGGTCTTAATGGCAGAATATCAATCGGTCCGGACCGGCGCGGGCGTCCGCACGGCGGAAATCGATCAGGGTCTCAAGGCCCACATGAACAAGGTCTACGGCACGATGTCCGTGGGCATGGTCCTTACTGCTCTTGCCGCTTGGGCAATGTCCGGTCTTGCGATCTCGGATGTGCCGACAGCGGCACAGATCGGCTCGAACACCTATCTGACCGATTTCGGCGTGACACTTTACACCTCTCCGCTGCGTTGGGTCGTCATGTTCCTGCCGCTTGTGATGGTCTTTGCCTTCGGCGCGATGATCAACCGGCTTTCCGCTGCCGGCGCGCAGTTGTTCTTCTACACCTTCGCCGCGGCGATGGGCGTGTCGATCAGCTGGATTTTCGCGGTCTTCACCGGCTTCTCGATCGTTCAGGTCTTCCTGATCACCGCGGTGTCCTTCGCCGGTCTCAGCCTCTGGGGCTACACGACGAAGAAAGACATCTCGGGTTGGGGCAGCTTCCTGATCATGGGCGTCATCGGCCTGATCGTCGCATCCATCGTGAACATCTTCCTGGGCTCGCCCGCGATCATGTTCGCCATCTCGATC
>JAIVHI010000150.1 GCA_020201155.1 Loktanella sp.
GCGCGCGGGGCTCGATCTGTCGGTGCTGCCTCCCTGGCTGATCCTCGTGGCGTTTGTCTGGCTGATTCCGCTGGCGGGCCAGCTCGGGATGAACCCGATCCTTGCAGTGACGCTGATCGCGCCGCTCATTCCCGGCGCCAAAAGCTTGGGCGTGACGCCGACGGCCATCGTCGTGGCGCTGGCCGCCGGCTGGGCGCTGAGCGGGGCCAGTTCGCCCTTCACCGCGACGACGCTGCTGATCGGCTCCTTCGCGGGCATCAGCGCGCTGCGCGTCGGCTGGGCGTGGGACGGCGTCTACACCCTCGTCTGCGGTGCCGTCCTGTCGATCCGGGTAGTTGTTTACGCCTTCGAGGTGTGACGGTGCCGAGGTGCCATGCGACGTCGTGCTGTCGCCTATCGGTCATCGGAGAGGCCTTTGGTATAGCATCCGGATACCATCACACCACCGACAGCTGAAACCTGAATGTTGCCAGATCACTTATTTGAACCCGCTGCACAAGTCGCTTTCGGATGTCGCTCGGCCCAAACCTCACCATAAAAACGCTGATCTCCGAAGGCAAATGTGATCCTTCGGGATCCTAGGCCCAGGTTCACTATTCCGGTTTTTCCGTCGATTTGGACCCTTCGGGTGTCGATGGCTTGGGTGTATCCTCCGCCTTCTCGGCCGGCTGGGCGAGCATCTTGCGCCGTCTTGCGTTCCGGGATCTAGCCTTGCCCACCGGGGCGGGCGTCGCGAGGAATTCGGCGAGATCGAACTTTGGCTTGATGGAAAACATGGTCATCAAAGATGCCTTTCATTGGCGGAGAATATCACGCCTGTGCGTTTTGTATAGGGACAAAGCACCTGATTTGCAAGCTGTGCCCGGTCACGCAGGGGTCGTGCCGCAGTGCGGCCGTGTTGCCGGCGTTGTGGAAAAGGTGGTTGAGAGTGTATCATCTTGAGGTGGATGATCCTGCGATCCCGGTCGCGTGGTCGTCCGATCAAGGAGATATATCGTGAATCCGATAATGCCCTTCGCAGTTCTTGTCCTGCTCGCCAGCCCGGCATCCGCCGAAACGTGGCGGTGCCAGGTGCCCTATGACGAAGTGAACGGTGGCGGTCATGTCACCCTCGCGGACGACCAAATGGTTTTCGTGTCCGACTGGCCGCATCGTGCCCCCGAAACACTGAAATGCATCAGGAGCGGTCTGAGGAGCGAATGCATGGCGGCGGATCTTGCCGCGAACAGAGAAGGCGGTGCCTCCGTGTTCGCGAAGCTCCATTCCATCGTCTGGCAAAAGGACGGCGGCCCTCCGACGACGATCACGACACGGCAGATATCCGCGATCTTCGAGGACCATGACGACGGCTACGCGATGGCCGAGGCCTTTCCCGCCCCCGGTTACACCTTTCCGGTGACCGGTTGCAAAACAGACTGACCGGACGAAGGACGGCACGCTGCGGCGCAGATATCCCGGTTCGTGGACGGGCCGCGCCGCCCGACTACTTCTCTCATCGAAAAGGAGAATCGCATGTCCCTTCTCGTTCTCGTCATCGTTACCGGCGTGATCTTCCTGATCGCCGACGCGGTCATGCTCTCGACCGTCATGAAGCCGCTCTTCGCGCAGCACCTGGGCGAGACGCTTCTTGATGGGATACGTCCCCTCCCCGCTGTGCTGTTTTATGTGCTCTACATGGCTGGGTTGGTCTGGTTTGCGGGCTGGCCGGCGCTGCGCGATGGCACGCCCGGGATGGCGCTGATCAACGGTGCGATCCTGGGATTTGTCGCCTACGGCACTTATGAGCTGACCAGCTGGACGGTGATGCGCGACTGGCATCCCTCGATGGTGGCCGCCGACATGGTCTGGGGCGCGACCCTTACTGCGGTGTCGGCGTGGGGCGGTGTCATGGCCGCCAGAGCTATCGGCTGAGAAGAAAACTGTTGCCGCGTTCAGAAGTCATTGCGGCTGGCAATAATGTTCGCAACATTGGCAGCGCAGCAGGCACGATGCGCTTAGAATTACAAAATCAGGAATGGTTAGTCATGCAGGTGCAGACCACAGCTGAGCTGAGCGTGACCAAGTCCGAAGTCCTAGGTTTATCCTCCAATCTTGACGGGGATGGATTCAGGTGCCGGCACGTCCCCGTGACGAATGCTCCTATATCTGGTATCCGCGTGGTCGTTCTCGTCAGAGCTGTCGTGAGCAGCCAGTTTGCTCGTCCCAGTTTTTTGCTGGCTGGTGTGCTCACAGACGCCCATCGCGGCCAGCGAGCGGCTTTTGCCTTGGTGCGCGGCATAATTGATCGGATGCGCAAGGGGGGGTGCTGTCAGGTTGCGAACGGGTAGTAGAAGATGAGCGGTGAGCGAGATATGCGTGCAAACAGCCTCAACCTCCTGGAGCATGATGATGACGCCTGAACAGATTCTTTCCGATTTCTCCAATCGTGAAGAGGGTTTCCCGCGCGAAGCAATGGTAGCGGCCGGAGCAAACCGCGATGCGATGATTCCGATCTTTCTGAACCTGATCGACCGACTGCGGTCCGACGAACCGGAAGCGTTTACCGATGCGGATGTTTCCGCCTGCATATGCATATACTTTCTGCTTGGTGAGTGGCGCGATCCCCGGGCCTACCGTCCTCTCACAACCTTGTTGCGCCAAGA
>JAIVHI010000202.1 GCA_020201155.1 Loktanella sp.
AGCGTGTAGGCGGCATTTGCCTGTGACGCATTTCCGCGCGCCGCCAGCACCTTGCCGCGTGTCAGATGTGACCACGCGAGATCGCAATCGCACTGGCGGTCAAGGCGCTTGCTGCGCAGCAATCCCTGATATGCGGCGTCCTTGATCAGCGCATGTTTGAATTCGAATATCAACTCGGGAGCGATGCCGCGGCAGTAAAGCAGTTCGGAACTCACCAGTCGTTTGAGATCGTCATCGAGGACGGCCTGGGGTGGCCTCGCCTGGGCCCGGCGAGCCGGGCGCAGGGTGTGCGTACGGCTCCACGGCGGGTGCGGCGGGTCATGAAGGCACATGACCTGCTCGCGCGTGCCGCGCCCCGTCCAGCAGGACGCCCAGAGCAGAAGGTCATCGCCAAGCAGCCTCGGGCAAGTCGAGGAGCATGTCTCGTCACGCTGGACTCGCAGAGCCCCTGGAGCGGCCCCTGGAGTCGCGCTACGGCTTTTCGGCTGTGACAGGGTGCCGGCGAGCACAAACGCTCTCCACGAGGCTCGTTGCGGCTCTCACGGGGATGTTGAGTTGGGCCGGCAAACTGCGTGGTGCCGGCAGATGATCATCTATCAGCATGCGATACAGCGCGAAACTGAGCCGTGCGTCATCGACGCTCTCAGCCAGCCTGAAGATGTTGACGTGGTCGGCGCAGGCAATGGGAGCTTTCATCACGGGGCATTGCCGGAGCCAGAACGCATCCCCTTCGCGATCGCTGGAAAAATCTAGGACTTCGATACGAACCGCCGGCCCCGTGCGTTTAAGCTGGCGTAACTACCAGGATGTTGAGCCATGCCTAGGCAGGAGAATCTGAGCCGAATCCTGCCAAGCACGGATCGAGACCTCGCTCACCACGATGCCGTAAACGACGCTGATTCCGACCGCGTCATGGATGTCGAATTTGTTCATTGTGACTTGGACCGGTTGGACCACTTGGACCGCATTGAAATTGCAACATTTTCCCGGTCCATCCGGGCCGACTGGTCCAAGCGGACCGATGGGCGAGAAAGAAAATTGCCTCCATCATAGTGGTCAGTCGGACCAGAATTTGGCAGGACAGTTCACGCTCGACCGCACGGAATGAACACGGATGTTGACCGACCGAGAAACCAGAGAAGCAGCGCCGCGATCAGAATCCAGCCTTGCGGCTCGCTCAGCGTCAGCAGGGTCGCCGCGCTGAAGACACACCAGAGAAACGGGAGGGTCGCACACGCGATGCCCCAACAGCCCGGCAACATCAGGTTCAGCAGGCCAAGACAGGCCAGCGCGGTGGGGTCGGGCGTGATCCCGACAATCTCCGCCTGCGCCAGCGGACGCCCGAAGGCGAGACCGACGAAAGGATGCAGGATCGTCGCATACCCAAGGAGAGCCCAACCTGTGGCGGTTGCGGCAGCATCATTTTTGTCAAACCGTTTCCGCGATCCGATCACGGCCAGAAGTGTCAGCGCCACTGCTTGCAGACCGAAGCCCCAGGCGGCATAGACCATCGGCCAGTTGATCGGCGCATAGCGCGTGGCAAGGAAATGTGCAGCCCCCAGACAGGCCAGCGCAGCCAGCATCAGAACGGACCTGATCGCCACCGGTCGCTGCGTCGCCAGCAGCATCAGACAGGCAAGCCCAGCCAGCCCCGCGATCACCGGCAGAGGCCAGAGTGCGCGGTTTTGAAGCTCGAACAGCCGCCAGTAGACCTCCGGTCCGAACATCAGAAAATCGCTTGGGGCGTAGCTCAGCCATGTTTCCATCAGAGCCGCGACAGATCTTCCGCCATGCGCCGCCGCAGGGCCGCATCCGGAAGCGGACCGCGTGCCACCGCCTTGTTCTCGCGCAGATGCGCGACGTTCCGGGTGGCGGGAATGGCCGTGGTGACCGCCGGATGCGAGATGGCGAATTTCAGCAGCACCTGCGCCCAGCTCTCGGCGCCGATCTCAGAGGCCCAGCCGGGCAGCGGCGCGCCCCGGAACCGGTCCAGAAGCGCCCCGCGCCGGTAGGGACGGTTCACGATCACCGCGATCCCGCGCCAGCGGCAACAGCCGCGCCTCGGCCTCGCGGTCGAGCGCATTGTAGGTCAGTTGCACGACATCGATCGGGTGATCACGCATGATCCGCTCCAGCGTTTCATGGCGGCGCCCGTGCGAGGTGGTGACGCCGACATGGCCGAGCCGCCCCGCGTCCTTCATCGCGAAGAGATGATCGAGATGCGGCTCCCATGCGCGCAGGTTGTGCACCTGCAACAGGTCGAACTGCTGCACGCCCCATTTTTCCGCGCTGCGGGCGATCTGGTCGGGACCTTCCCCGGGCGCGGATGTCCAGACCTTCTCGGCCGAGAATATTGCCGACGGATCCTGGAGCCGTTCGAGCCCGTAACCGATCGTGTCCGGCGACGAGCCATACATCGGCGAGCAGTCGATCATGCCGCCGCCTTCGTCGGCGAAGGCCGCGATCACATCGGCGCATTGCTCCAGCAGGCCAGGATCATTGCCGACATTGAAGGTGATCCAACTGCCCAGACCGATGACCGGCACAGGCGTCTGCGTCGAGGGGATTTGTCTGACCTCGTCACGCGATGCCGTTTTGGCCTCAGCGGGGCAGCCAAGAGTGAGTCCTGCCGTGACCGCCGACACACCGCACAGGATGTCACGCCTGGAGAGAGGCATCTAAAGTCTCAACTTTCGTTTCCACGGCGTAGCATAACGCAGAAAGGCTGGATTGCCAGGGTCGAGGCTCAGCTTACGCAATACTGACCTGTCCTAGCCCGGAACAGACAGTGGCGCGCCCGCCACCACACCGCCGCAGCCTATGCTTCGAGTGTCACCTTCTGTCAAAACTTGCATAGAGCTTGCCACGTTTCCAAAGCGCGTCAATTCGATCTCGAGCACCATCGAGGGGTCCAGGTTTGCGCGATAACGATCTTTGAAGCTTGCTTCGCGCTCGCAATACACCCGGGCTGGCCGGGTTTGCGCGAGCCGCAACGACATCGAGGCGCATTGCCTCAATCAGCGTGCCGGGGGAGGTGTCGAGATCCAGAAGGTCCTCTGCCGCGGCGATGGCATCATCGGCTGCCCGCCTGTCCAGCCAGGTTGCGAGGTCTTCCGGTAACGTGCCACTCGGTTTGAAAACGTCATCTCGTCGGCCTACCAGAAGCGTGATGCGCTCTTTCAAGGCCCGCTGCGATGTAACTCGCACCGCCTCTGCTTTTGCAAGCGTTTCATCATACCATTCCTTGTTGATCTTGCTGTCGACAAATGCTTTCGCCCCGTCCATCCCGAACAGCGCCATGGCCCCCATGGTGGGTCCCAAGACCAATGCTCCCGCCGGACCGATTGCGACAAGGCCGATCATCGATCCAGCCTTTCCGCCCACGGTGACGAGCGCGCCGCGCAATGCTGTATCGACAACAAGCCATGCCGGTAGATTGCCCGCCGTAATTTCGCCTGTCAAAACTGCAACTGTGCCGCGAATTGCTCCCACGCCTATCGCCGCAGCCATGACATCCATCGACTCCAGGTTCATTCCGGCTGCCACGGAACCCTCCGTGATTTCCTTGACGGTCGCCAGCTCGAATCCGTCGAGCGCAGTAACCATGTCCGCCCAGGCTTCATCTGAGACCTGCGCCACAAGTTCCGCATTCGCGATGACCGGCATATCGGGGTATTTCCCGAAATGTTCGCTCAGCAACGACAGGCTTTCGCCGCACTTCACCTGAACTTCTTGCCCGTCGACGATTAGGTCAAAGCCCGGATTGCTGCTGCTGTCCGGTAACATGACATGGTGACCCTGAGCTACTAAATTGCCAAGCACCACTTGCTCAGCAGTATACCCCCTCAGCGCAATACGAGAGCCATGAACCGCAAATTCCATCGCGTGAGTGGCGAACGCAAGATTGTTGGATATGTCCGCAGTGCGCCAGAAGTCTGCGGCCTCTAGAACCCGTGGATCAATGCTGGCGGCGTAATAAAGCATTTCTGCAGCCGTTAGGCCGATGACAGCAGTCGTGTCTTTTAAGGTCGTGTTCTGTCGCTTAATTTCAGGAGTGGCTCTCCATCCCTCTGGTTCGCGGCCAGGCGCATTTGGCATCCCACCGCCAATTTCTGTTTCCACACGTGTTGCTCGGGATCTCATTCTGGACCATTCCGAGGTGCCGAGATGCCCGGGTTTGCGAGTGCCGGCTGCGCAAAAGTGTCGAAAGGCAGTGCTGGTGCGGCCAAGTCCGTCGTTTGGATCGGCAAGGCCGCGCAAGGCAAGCAGAACCGCGATCCGGGCTGAGACCTGCGATTTGATCGTCCCGTTCAGTTTCGCGCCGCCGAAACCACCCAGTGCAAACAATGCCGCGACGATGGTAACAGGATTTACCATCACGGCTAGGAAAGACACGGCCGCCGGGCCACCCACGAAAGGGATAAATGCCGACGCTTGGGCTGCAAGAATATACGGAGCAAATCCGGCGGCGTTTACTGCGGTCGCCATGCCAACCCAGCCTCCGGCAGCGGCGATAGCCGTCCAGGCATGCTGACCACCTTGCTGGATTGCCTTCGCGATGTCGGGATCGAGCCCGACATGGTTATCATCGATCTTGAGGTCGTCCAGCATCAACGCCATCTCCCGTGAAACGATCTCGGGAAATGCCAGTGGCGGCTTGGATTTCCAGACCGATTTCGGATTATTGTAGATCCGCTGTATCTGGTCTTCGAACCGATCCTTATACCGGTCACGACCATTATCCTGCCTGCGCTTGATTTCCTCCTTTGCATGCATCCGGTTTCGGCGGGCGGCGACCGCGATCAGTCTTACGGTGTCGAGGGTTCGCCTCTGGTGAGCGTCGCCATCGCCTCGCGCAACGTGCCAGAAAATTCGGGATGGCCGTAGAGATCGTTGTGCCCGGCCGCGAGGGTTTGGTCGAAAACGATGCCCGGTTCGGTCTGGCCGAGCGCCGCGCGCAGTGCCTCGCTCCGTGCGGGCGGGACGATCTCGTCTCGTGCTGCGGCGATAATGGCCACGCGGGCCTCTTGGCCGGTTAGCTCCGCAGCGGGCGCCATCTTGTGGCGCAGCACAAGACTGACCGGTGCCCATGGAAATTTTTCCTGCGCAAGCCTGCTCAGCGAATCGAAAGGCGTGACGAGGATCAGCCCCCGCACTGGGCGCCTTGCCGCCACATGCGCTGCCGGCCCGGACCCGATGCTCAGACCGATCACCACCGGCGGCCTGTCCCGCCCTGCATCACCGCTCAATTGATCGTCGAGATGGTCGTAAATTGCGAGGGCATCCTCCGACAGTGCCTGCGCCGATGGACGGCCACCGCTCGGGGCGTAGCCGCGATAGTGAAAAGCCGCGACGGGATGCCCGGGAAGGATGCGATGCAAGAGCAGCGCGACATCTCCGGCATTCCAGGCGTTGCCGCCGAAGGCGATGATCGGGCTGCGATCCCGGCTGCCGGGCAGCAGATGGCCATGCAATGTGACTCCGTCCGGCCGGTCAAGCCGCAGCGGAACCGCGCCCGCCGGCAGTGCCGGGACCGGTCCCACAGCCCAACGTGGAAACAGCAGCGCGGTCTGCGACATCGCCAGAACGGCAATGACAACCGCGTAGGCGCCGGCGAGCACGGCCGCGATCTTTACGACCATTTCCATCGATCCCTGCCTTCTCGACGTTCATCTCCAACTTCCGCCCCAAGACCCGGATTCCACGTGGCAGAGCAAGGGCCCTATTGCGGCCATTCGTGCTTGCTGCAGCAAAATCTGTCCGACAGGGTCGGCAAATGCGGCATTGCTCTGATATACGCAGGGGATCAATGAAAATACCATCGCGTTGCTGCGGGATGCGGAACAATAAGAAAACGAGACCATATGGCGACCACCGACCGGCAAGGGCTTATCTCACGCTTCTTATCAAGGACTGGGGAAGCTGATCGGGATGACAGCGCAGCCCGAAGGCTTCATCCGCTTCAGCAGGAAGCGTGGGCCGATAATACCACGCGTTCGGTCCAGGATCTGATCAAATCCGTCCTGAGGGAGCCACGATGCCTGATTGTTACCGGTTATCAGGACTTCCTTTCATCCCTGACCATTCTGCTCGAAACAGCGGAGAATCTGCACGAACGTCCGCAGGGCAGCATTCGCATCGTGTTCGGCTCCAATACCGAAGCCCGGCAGGTGCTGGGCGGTAGCGGTCGCTCAGTCGCCGAAGAAGCACGCCAGCACTTTCTGGGCGCAAGGGGATTTTCGGTCGTCGACCTGGCCGACCTGCGCGCGGTTCTTGCCATGGATGCCATCGAGCGCGGCATCATCCAGTTTCGCGTTTATGATCCTGACCTGGCTGAAATCAAATTGGGACGACGGCCGCCGATGCTCCATGCGAAGCTCTTTGTCGGCGAAAAAAAGGCTCTTTCCGGAAGCGCGAATTTCTCGATCAACGGACTGCGTCGCAATCTTGAGTTTACGGACGATGCCAAGGGCTGGCCTGAGCTGGCTTCAGCGCGTTGCGAGGCCGCGGAGCAGTTCTGGGAAATGGGGCGCGACTGGACCGAGACGGCATTGGAAATCCTGCGCTCACTCATTCGCCTTGTTACACCCGAAGAAGCCGTGGCGCGGACGGTTCACGAGGCGACCAGTTTTACGCCTTGGCGCGTTGCCGGCGAAACCAGTGCCGGGCGTCCGCCGCAACCCTTTCAGACCGATCTTGTCTATGAGGCGGCCGGAACCGTTTATGAACACGGATTTGCCTTTGTCGAGGCGCCGACCGGTGCCGGCAAGACAGACATAGGCAAACATCTTGCGACGGTCCTGCCCGTCAGCCACGCGCAGACAGTTTTTTCCTGGGGAGAGCGCGCAGATCAGCAGCGACTTGGATCGCTTGCCCTGATACCGGCCAGTGTCCTGAAGAACTGGACAACCAATGCGCCGGCGAACTTCAAGCCGATCAAGCACAGTCACTTGTCGCGCCGGGGAAAGGAGGAAGCGACCGAGCTCGATGAGATCAACCGCGCCGTGCGCTCATCTGCGGCAATGATCGTGGATGAAAGTCACCGTCTGAGCTCCCGTTACCTCGCGCCCTCGGCGCGGTCTCTCGTGTTCGAGCGCAGCCCGGCGATCTGGACAGCCTGTTTGTCTGCTACCCTGATGGGGAATCAGGGCCTTGACGGTCTGCTCGCGTTCCATGAACGGCGCGCCTCGATCTATGTTCCCCCGACGATCACCGACCGGATCAATCTGCACATGGCGAAGGTGCGAGAACGCGGTGAACTCGTTCGCAACCTCGATCAGATCAATCGTCGCATCGACGTGCAGCGTGTGCAGACCGACATGTTTGACAGCACTGAATCGCTGCAGGAGGAAGTCGAGAACGTTGAGCAAACGCTTGAAACCCGAGGCCTGCAAATAGGCGCGCTCCAGGGCGGTCTTGCGGATGCACTGGCCCCATATGTCGTCCGGCGCCAGCGCGCCTGCATCGGGGAAAGCCCTGATAGAAAGACAGGTGCCTTTGTCTATCCGACGATCCGAAGCCATCGAGAGGATGCGACACTTACCGACCAACAACATTTGGTCATCGAGCGGATCAAGACGCTGGCCGAGTGCATCACGACAGGTATCACCCTGGTTTCGGCCGATCCTCAGCGCGCGGGTCAAACCGAGATCAAGTTTCACGACAAGTCTCGCATCCACATACGGAATTTTCTTGCGCTTTTACGCGCTTCGGTGACCTTTGCACGCGAGGAATGGGCGCGGGAACGGGACAGCGAGGTCGATCAGAGGGGGCGGGCATCCATCGGCGAAAGCCTCCGGCGGGCAGAAAAACAGAATGCCCGTCGTCTTGCGGTTCCGGATGGCGCATTGTCCGAGGAAGTGGACGCCAAAACCTGGGACAGTCAAACACCGATCTGCGACCGGATTACTCGGCTTTTAAACCATCCTAACCTCGACAGCATTGATGAGGCGCGTGCCGGTGTCATGCGCGAAATCCTCGGAAAACACGGTCACGCGATCTTCCTTGCCGAACGAGTGGGTGTGCTCGAGGTCTACGCCAAGCTTCTGGCAGGGCATCGGGGGCGAGGCCCCGAGGTTTTTGTCGTCGCGCCGGGTGCGCGGATCAAGTCCGGGAAGAAACTGCACCATGTCCGATCCGGCGCGGCAGCACAGGAATATTTCGGGATCGATGGAAGGCATGTTGAACCACTTAAGCAGCGTGCAATGTTTCTGACGTTCCAGATGGCCGAAGGCATCAATCTGCAAATCGCTTCGGCGCTTGGTATCATTGGTGTCACCTCCGACGTGAAAAGCCTGATCCAAGGCCTCGGCCGGATCGACCGGATCGATAGTCCAAACCCCCGCATAAATTATTACACATTTGATCTTCCCGGTCTTGTGCTGTCGTCAGACCACAAGGCACGCGCACGCGTTGCAAGCATCGCGCTCTTGTCGGGGGTTGGCGCGGATGATCTGCCATCGGAATTGGTCGAGTTCGCGGCTGGTGATCTCACGGATCTCGTGCTGGATCAGATCAAGAAGCCTCGTATTCTTCGATCAAACAATTATTATGACCAACTTGAGGAACTACGCCGATCGGTGCCTACAGATGTCTTTACGCGCGTCCAGAACGCAAAACCGCGCGGCCTTTGGGGGGCTGAGCTTTCCATACTGGCTTCTTCTGAGCCTGCAACCATTCTGCTCTTGGGTGGACGCACCGGAAGCCCGCAAGACCCGACCGTCTTGCCGCCTCGTCTCCTGGCTGTGCGTGACGTCAAGGGGCGTGCAGAGATCATCGGTAACCAGACAGAGGCAGCCCGCCTGCTCGCCGGGTCTTATGGCGAGACACGGCGTCGGGGCATGCAGGATCACCGAGCAGGCCTGACTGAGCTCTCCGAGACGTTGAGCCGGCTCGGCAACACCCTTGTGCACCTGACGCACTGGGATGTTCGCCCGGCACGAACTGTATCCCTACTCGGCTCTCTCGCGAACTTCCTGACAGAAAAAGAGGTCAATGACGATGGCCGGGAGATTTTCGGGACCTTGACCTTGCCGGCATTGGAAAAGTTGGCGGAATCCTGGGCTCATGAACTTGACGTTTTCTGGATTGAGGCAAAGGAAACTGTAAGCCAGAGAAGCGCATCCGGTGGTGAAATCCCCGACTACCTTGGGATTGATGCGATCCACGACGCGTTCCTAAGGCAGCCAGAGGGGGTGCGCTCAGCAGTGAATGACAGAATGAACGAACTTTTCGATCGATGCCGAGAATTGTCGGAAGGACAGCCGATAGACGTCCTCAGCCGGATCTCCGTCATATTCGAGACAAAATCATAGGCGTGGCAGAGGAAACTCAGCGTCGGTCGCTTCTTCAGAAACCTTCGGGCACCTCGATTTTTGACCGTTTTTGCGGCCAAGCGGCACCAAAGGTTGCACAACGCAGTGTGGTGAGCGTCATCTGACGGCCTTCTGCCCTCCAAAGTTCGCGATTATGTGCTCTTCA
>JAIVHI010000331.1 GCA_020201155.1 Loktanella sp.
ATATTGGCCAGTCTCACTTTCGAATTCAGTCGCTGCGTCGGGACTCTCCCGTTAGTAATTTTTGACCTACCCGAACCGCTGCGGCAAGCATAAATGGCAGGCTTGGACAAGCCGCATTGCGGCATGAAATCCGTGCGGAGCCTCCCTCCAGAAAAGATGTTATCCTTCCTGTCCGCTCAACGAAACCGACTTCTTTGCAATGGCAGCTTACTGCACTCGCACTTGCTGCCGCTGGCCAGACAAAAACTAGGTCGGTCAGCGGATCCTTCCGGCCAACTTCCACCCCCCACCATCATGCTCTCCCCTGCGATTTGTGTGCCCCGAACGTGCCGATTGCCGATCTCCGGCAGCAGGGTATGCATGGCGACCGCTGTGACAGCACCGATCCGGAGCATGGAGCAACGCGTCAGGATATCCTGTTTCCGGTTGGCTGAGGGGCCTCTGCCCAGAGAAACTGCAGAAGGTTCAAAAAATACCGCCTGCATTGAGACATTTGGTCAGCACGTAGCGACAGGTGGTTCAGTGAGCACCAGGCAGAAACTGGTAATGCGCCTCCGTCGGCTGACAGCCCGCACCATTAATCGGCAATATATCCTGCGGGCAAGCCGACATGGCGACGATACAATCCATCTGCGCGCGAAGGACGACGCAATCTCCGGGTTTTGACAAGGGCTCGCCCCAGCTGGTCGAGCCATCCGCTGCGACCGGGATGTTCATCCAGAGGTTCAACGGGCTCGGACATTCGGGCACATCGAGCCCGATCCGCATCATGGCAGCATGAAGATTGTCCGTGCAGTTGTCGTGGTACTCTCTGCACCCCAGAAGCTCGTAGCGATAGAAGTCACAGGCCGCGATGAGCGTATCGTGTCGCCCGGGCGACGTATCCTCTTCCATGGTCACGATCGGCCGACGCCTGTTGGTCACCAGAGTGTCCCCCTTTTCGGGCCACAGCTTGCCCAGTGTCGCCCGCATATGCTCATTCGAAAGAAACTCGGTTCGGTCTTCAGCATTGAACACCCATGTATCTACCGCCTGAGACCCATGCGTGTTGATGATCTTGATCGCTTCTCCCTTGGCGATTTTCACCGCACTGCTCCCGCGTGCGGGAATACTGAAGAGTTCGGGGCCTGCCGACATCGATTCACTCCGTTTTGCTCATGCTGGAGTCAAAAGAGATAGACGCCCCCACCACAATAACTCGTGATTATCTACGGACTGTGCGCTCGGGGATACGTAAAGGTTTTTAAGATCAAACGGTTTCCTCTCATATCAAACAATCAGATGGAAGGTGGAGACCATGAAATGTTTAAGGAAAGTTTTATTGGTCTTCGACGATGCGGAGAAACTAGACCGAGCAGATCGAGTTGTCCGCGGCCGCTTGCGTGTCAAAGACAGTGCGATTACGGCCCTCTTCCTTGGCTTGATAGAGAAGTTCATCGACACTGCGCAAAAGGGCATCCGTCGTGCTGGAGGCCGTAATCGCGTTAATGCCAATGCTGACGGTGATGAACAACGGAGGAGAGATGCCACCGGCCATTGGAGTAACGGCAAGTAGTTCATTAAGCCGCCCGGCGGCATGTTGTGCTTCCGCCACGGTGGCACCGGGCAACATGACCAGAAACTCTTCCCCGCCCCACCGACAGATCACATCAGCTTTCCGGAATACCTGACGGCACAGCTCGCTGAAGCGTGAGAGAACCTGGTCTCCGGCTTTATGCCCCAGCTTGTCGTTTACCTTCTTGAAATGATCGATATCGATCGAGAGCAAAGCGCTTGAAGGAGCGCCACGCTTAATAAGCGCCAGTTCCTGGTTGAGGCGCTGCTCGAAGCCCCGACGGTTGAGCAGGTTGGTAAGAGGGTCCGTTGCAACCTGCTTGGACAGTCTGTGCTGCTTAATTTTCAGGTCGCGTATAACCTCGGACTGCTTGTGGTGAGCCAGCTGCATTTCCAAGTTCTTCACAACTTGGTTGGCAAGGGTCTGTAGCGCAAAGCACTGGCGTTCATCCAGCTCGCGGTGCTTATGATCTAGGACGCAAAGAGTTCCTAGCTGATGGCCTTGCTGGCTTTTCAATTGCACCCCTGCATAGAAGCATAGGTGGGGTGCGCAGGCCACTATCGGGGTATTGGCGAAGCGTGGGTCGTGGGTCGTGTCTGGTAAGATGAAAAGGCCAGGTTGCAGAAAGGCGTCCTTGCAGATCGAAAGATCCGGAGAGCATCTATTCCCGTCGATGCCTTTTTTCGATTTGACCCACTGCCGATCCCGGCCGACGAGGCTGATAAGAGCAACCGGAACCTCACAGATGATCGAGGCAATTTCTATGACCTGATCGAATGAAGAATCTTCGAGATCTTCCAGCATTCGAAAGAGCGGGTGATTGGAAGCCGTCGGAACCATATCTCTTTCACACTTCCATGAGCAGAAATCTGTCTTATCGGGCAAAATTTACATGAATCCACGTAGCGATACGAGTTAAAGGTTCGTCAAAAACTCCAAAACACTTAAATCAGATCCCGGTTAATAAAAGATTAAATTTTGAGACTGTAGAATCCGAAGTTGATGATTTGATGTCTGGGTGTAGAATATTCACGCTGACGCCATACGGAATTCACCCATCACATTGCCTTGTCAGCTCCTGAATCAGGCCGTGCGCCTCGAACCATGCAAGGTTCCTCTGGACAGCCGCACGGCTGGACCCAATAAGGTTTTCGGCCATGGGCGCTGTCACCAACGGCCAGCCAAGCAGAGCGTCGATCAATCGCGGGGGCGTCCGGCCCGACAAGCCTGCAACGCGATCCCGGGCGGTGACCTCCCATTGTTCAAGCTGATCGAGATGCCGCATCGAGCGGATGATCCCCTGCTCTGATGCCTGGAGCCAGCGTTGGAGCTTGTCCGCTGGCTCCCCTCCTCCGCGTAATTGTCCAGACCCGCCCGTCAGAACCGGCACGAAGAGTGCTGCCCCCTGCCCGTCACTGGCGGAAATGCGCAAGGAGACCACCGCACCTTCCAGGATGTCACCCTCCAGACCGATGCCCGACAAAGGCCAGAGGTGAAAGGCAAGACACGCGCGCACGATCGGATGCAAGGCTGTTGCCGCCTCCATTACCGCATTCCAGACAGCCGGGATCTCCATCGCGCCTGCAGAGCGGTATGAAAGTGCGGCGGGAAGCCGTTGGCCGGTGAGCATAATACCGGCGCCGGGTGAACTTCTGTCGAGTTGGCTGCACCGCCTCGCTTACGCCAACGGTGTGCCTCCCCGCTATTTCGGCGCGTTTCTCGGGGCGCCGGGTGAGAACTGGTCGGCGCGGCTTGATCGGGCATTGCCCGATCGCATCCTGCAGCTTTTGGGAGAGCATACCCACATAGCTCTGGAAGACATCGCAGCTCTGACCGTTGCTCCTGACCCCTTGGCCCGGCTGCGTTTGCCCCTGTGGCCAGGGCCCCAACAGATCTGCGCACCTGGGATGCAGGCGACTTGGCTGCAATTCTGCCCGGCCTGTCTGGCAGGAGACGAAACGCCCTATTTTCGCCGAAACTGGAGCCTGGCGACACGCGTTTCTTGCTTTCGCCACGGCTGCCGGCTTCGGGACCGGTGCCCGTCCTGCGGACACGGATTGGCTTCGTTCAGCCAGAAGCGTCTTGTGCCGCATCAGATCTGCGTCTTGTGCGGCGCGGCGCTCTGCAAACGCACTCGTCCCGCCACCGCTGGCGTTCGACACCTTGAGCGCCTGATCGACGATCTCCTTCGTCTGCATGCCGCAGGGCATCGGATTGGAGAAGGAAAATCACTGCCGGACCTGCTTGGATCAGCCTGCTTTCAATTTGGTCCACAGCGCATGTCCATCGCGCGCCGCCGGGATGTGCGAGGATGTCGGCGGATTGCGCACGTAGGAGCCTGTCGGGAAATCGCCATCCTCGTCCTGGAAGGTGCCGTCGAGCACGA
>JAIVHI010000332.1 GCA_020201155.1 Loktanella sp.
GTGATCGAGATCGCGGCGATGACGCAAAGCGCCATGCCGTAGATGTCGCTGCCTGCACCCAGACGCGCCGACATGATGATCGCCACACCTGCAAAGCCCGTCACCAGCCCCACGACGCCAAGGACGGGCAGACGTCGCCGGAAGACCACCCATCCGGCCAGCCCGACCAGAAGCGGCATCGTCGACGCGATGATAGAGGCCAAAGACGCCTCGACCGTCTGCATCGCCACGAAGTTCAGGCCCAGATACAGCGCGTTCTGGCAGATACCAAAGACGATGACGCCCCGCCATTGCAGCCGGGTCAGGTTCATCCGCTGCCCCATGGCCAGCGCAATACCGACGGCCACGACCCCCGACATCGCAAAGCGCAGGGTCAGCGCCGTCAGGGGCGGAGCGTATTCGACGATGACGCGCGCCGAGGTGAAGGCCGAAGACCACATGGCCGCAAAGGCGAGGCCCATCAAGACTGCTTTGATATCCATTCGGCAGACAATGCCAAAGCGCGCGGCAGGCGCAAGGTCAGTCTTTGGAACTGCGGTGCAACGCCATCGTCGTACGGGCCGGAAAGAACACGACCGAAGCGATCAGCGCCACGACGAAGGCACAGCTTGCGAAACTGAAATTCGCGACGGTCGGGATGGTGTAGCGGTCCCTGAGAGGGGCGAACAACGCATCCATCAAGTCGACATCGGCAACATCCGACATGAAGTTCCAGAAGAACACCGCCTCGAACGCCATGGCCACGATCCAGATCCCCAAGGCCGAGGTCAGCGCGAAGGTGCCGATTTCTCGTCCGCTCAAGGACGCCGTGTGCCGCGTCGCGAAATGCCAAGCGGCAAAGCGGGTGCAAAAGACCAGCGCGAAAAGCGCCAGCAGCAACAGGAACTGCGCCGAACCCGTCATCCCCGATCCGGGCATCACGACGGCCAGCGCCAGTATGACCAGCCAGACGACTGTCATGAAGCCGACGTAGAACAGCGCTGTGGGCAAAACTCGGGTCATGCGGGGCTCCCATGCAAAAGGCCGCCCCGTGAAGGGCGGCCCTGAAGTCGTCGCGAACGAAGCTTAGTCGTTCACGGAATCCTTCAGCGCCTTGGCGATCGTCATCTTGACGACCTTGTCGGCGTCTTTCTTGATCTGCTCGCCGGTGGCAGGGTTGCGGACCATGCGCTCGGGGCGTTCACGGCAATAGATCTTGCCGACGCCGGGCAGGGTCACGGCACCGCCGTTCGACACTTCACGCGTGATGATGTTGATGATCGAGTCGAGCGCGGTCGATGCGCTTTTCTTGTCGGTGTCCATTTCCTCGGACAGAGCGGCCACAAGCTGTGCTTTGGTCATAGGTTTCGTCGCCATTGTCTGGTCTCCCTCTTTCGTGCCCGATCTGGGCCTTTTGGCAGCGTAATTCGCTAAGCGTTGTGGCACACCACAAGGTTTTGTACCCACTGGCAAGCTATAATTTCACAAAACCCCTTATTTCATTGGTTTTTGGCAGATATGCGGCCCTAAAGGAACGCAGTTTCTTCAAAGGACCGCAGTTTCCGGCTGTGAATCCGCTCCAACGGCATCTCGCGCAGGCGCTCCATCGCGCGAATTCCGATCATCAAATGGTTCTGAACCTGCGTCTTGTAGAAATCGGTGGCCATGCCCGGTAGCTTCAACTCGCCGTGCAACGGCTTGTCAGACACGCACAGCAGCGTCCCGTAAGGCACCCGGAACCGGAATCCGTTGGCGGCGATCGTGGCACTTTCCATATCCAGCGCAATGGCGCGTGACTGGCTGAGCCGCTGCACGGGGCCCGACTGGTCGCGCAGTTCCCAGTTGCGGTTGTCGATTGTGGCGACGGTGCCGGTCCGCATGATGCGCTTCAGCTCGTAGCCTTCCAGTTTGGTCACGTCCGCCACCGCCTCTTGCAGCGCGATCTGGATTTCCGCAAGCGCCGGGATCGGCACCCAGATGGGCAGATCGTCGTCCAGCACGTGATCTTCGCGCAGGTAGGCGTGCGCCAGCGCGAAATCGCCCAGCCGCTGCGAATTGCGCAATCCGGCACAGTGGCCGACCATCAACCAGGCGTGGGGCCGCAACACGGCGATATGATCCGTCGCGGTCTTTGCGTTGGACGGACCGACACCGATGTTGACCAGCGAAATGCCCGCACCGTTCCTGCGCTTGAGATGATAGGCCGGCATCTGCGGCAGCTTCGCAGGCTCGGCCAGGGGCGCGTCCCCCGTCGTGATCGTCTGGTTACCGGTGCTGACGAATTCCGTATAGCCGCTGTCAGGGTCGTCCAGCACCTGGCGGGCGTATTTCTCGAACTCTTCGACGTAGAACTGGTAGTTGGTGAACAGAACATGGTTCTGGAAGTGCGTCGGGTCGGTCGCCGTATAATGGGCCAGCCGCGCCAGCGAATAATCGACACGCTGCGCGGTGAAGGGCGCCAGCGGATGCGATCCGTCGCTGTGGATATGCCCCATCCCGTTCACGATGTTGTCGTGAGTCGTCGACAGGTCCGGCACATCGAACACGTCCCGCAGGGAAAACTCCATCGTACCGTCTTGCGGCACCGTCACACCGGGATCGTTGGCCACGGCAAAGTGGACCGGCATGGCCGTGTCC
>JAIVHI010000034.1 GCA_020201155.1 Loktanella sp.
AACCTTGCGGGTGGGTTTGGGCATGTGGGACCTCCAGTCTGTCAGGATTTCTTGGTGTTGCTGCCAAGATGTTTCATCATTTCCACAAGGCGGCTGTCACGCTCGGCCTGCGCCTCGGGGATCTGGTCAAGTGGCAGTTTTGCGCGTCTTGCCGCCTCGATCCGGTCCAGCGTTTCGCCGGTCCAGTCGACCGTCTGGCGCTGCGTCTCGGCGATCTTTGCATACATCGGACCGTAGCGGGCGACATAGTCGCGCACGCCGCCGGGCGCGTTCAGATCGATCGTCTCGAACGGACCCAGAAGCGCCCACCGGGGCGCAAGCCCGTCGCGCAGGCCAGTATCCACGTCCTCGGGCGTGGCGATCCCGTCGGCGACAAGGCGGAACGCCTCTTGCAGCAATGCGCCTTGCAGCCGGTTCATGATGAACCCGTCGATCTCGCGTTTCATCCGGATGGGTTTCTGGCCAATCCGGTCCATCAGGTTCGCGCACCGGTCCATTGCGCCGGCACTTGTCCATGGCGCCGGCACGATCTCGACCGCGGGAATCAGGCTCGGGGGGTTGATCGGGTGGGCGACGAGGCACCTGTCGCGCCCGTCGAGATGCTGGGTGAAAGTCGAGGGCAGGAGCGCCGAGGTCGAGCTTGCGAGCACGGCGTCGCGCGGCGCCCGCGCGTCGAGGTCGGAGAAGACTGCCCGCTTGACGTCCAGCTTCTCGGGAACGTTTTCCTGCACGTGAACCGCGCCGCCGAGGGCCGCGTCAAGGTCGTCCGCGATCTCGACGCGGGCGGTGACCTGCGCGGCGGTCTGACCGTCAAGCATGCCGGCGGATTCCAGTTCGCCGGCCAGACGCGCCAGCAACTTCACGGCCTGTTTTGCCGCCTCGGCATTCGCGTCGTAAAGCGACACGGCGCACCCGCCGCGCGCAAAGGCCACGGCCCAGCCGCATCCGATCAGGCCGCTGCCGATGATCGCCGTCTTGACATCCCCGGCCATCACAGTGTCTCCACGCCGCCGCAGACGCTCAGCGCCTGTCCGGTGATGTTCGCGCCACCCGGCGTGTTGAGAAACAGGCACATCGCGGCGATGTCGTGCGGGCTGACCATGCGCCGCAGCGCGACCTTTTCGAGATTGCGTTCGCGCATCTCGTCGTAGGAAATCCCCAGGCGCTCGGCGCGGGCATTGATGACCCGGTCGATCCGTGGGCCTTCGACGATGCCGGGCAGAATGGCATTCGCCCGCACGCCCCGCGGTCCAAGCTCGGATGCAAGGCTTTTCGCAAGGCCGATCACGCCCCATTTCGACGATGCGTAGGGGGTCCGGTAGGCAAAGGGCAGACGCCCCGCGACCGAGGCTATGGCGATGAAGCTGCCACGGCTCTCGATCAGCTCGTCGGCCGCGAAGCGTGCCGCAAGATAGGCCCCGCGCATGTTGATCTCCATGGTGCGGTCCCAGTCCTCGGCGGCAATGTCGCCGATTCCCGCGGTCGGCCCCTCGATACCGGCATTTGCCACGACCACATCCAGCCCGCCCATCCGGGCGCGCGCCTCGTCCACAAGCCGGCGTGTAGCCGCCTCGTCGGACGCGTCGGCAACCGTCCCGCCGATGCGGTCCGTGCAGGCCGAGGAGACCGCGTCGGCATTGATATCGGAGACGTGAACGCTCGCGCCCGCGGCAGCAAAATCATCGGCGATCGCCTTTCCGATACCGGCGGCCCCGGCCGTGATCAGGACACGCAATCCCGGTGGCGGGGTGAGGGTGGCAAGTGACGACATGGTTTCATTCCTCTTTCATTTGCGGATGTGCCGCTTCGGGTGCCAGTGAGGCGCGTATGTCCCTGGCTGCGGTGCTGATGTCATCGACGATGGCCGCGCGAACGGTCTTACCGTCGCGCGCGTCGAGTGCGGTCATGATCTGGTCGTGGAATTCCTGGGAGGTCGCCATGTGCGCGCGATCCGGCACGCTCATGCGGATCGACGGGCCGACCATGAGCCAAAGACGCTCTATCATTCCGACCAGAAGCGGCCATCCTGACACCCTGTAGATCGCCGCGTGATAGTCCGCGTTGGCCTTGAGATAGTGGTCTGCGTCGCCGCTTGAGGCCGCAGCGGTGAGGGCGTCGTTCAGGGCCCGGATCTCGGCGAGATCCGCGGTCGTCATCGCACCGCAGGCACGTTCGGCAGCCATGCCCTCTATCTCGAACCGGATCGCGGTGATTTCGTCGAAATCTGATGGGCTCAACACCCGAAGGCGCAACGTGCGGCTCGGGGTGTTCTGAAGGACGCCTTCGGTCGTCAGGCGGGTCAACGCCTCGCGCACGGGCATCGCGCTGACGCCCAGTTGCTGCGCCAGCCCGCGGCTCGACAGGACTTCGCCGGGTCTGAATACTCCGGACATGATCGCGCTGCGAAGATTGTCGAAGACCTGCTGCTGCAGGCTCTCTCGCTGAAGGTTGCCGCCGTTCAACCCTGGATGAGGTTCGGAAACATCTTGCATATCGAATTTCGTTCGTTATCGTTGATCTGAGATCGCAGATTGCAGTTTGGGGCGGTGGAAGTCAAGCGAGCCCCTCCATCGACGATCACAAACCGCCCGGCGTGGCCGGGCAGCACGAAGGGAGGAGCACTATGAAATTCAAGACAACTTTGACGGTCGCCTTTGCCGCGGCAATCGCTATTCCGGCGCAAGCGGAAACGCTTGACGTGGCAAGCACCTTTCCCAAGAACCTTCCATTTCTAGGGGAAGGCGCCGAGGTTCTTGCCAAAAAGATCGAGACCGCCACCGGCGGCGACGTCAAGCTGGAGGTGCATGGCGCGGGCGATCTGGTGCCGGCGCTCGAGGTGCTCAACCAGGTCAGCACCGGGGCGATCCCGGCAGGCTGGGATTATGTTGGCTACTGGGGCGGCACGATTCCTGTTGCGTCGCTTGCGGGGTCCATGCCCTTCGGTCCCGGTCCCGACCTCTTTGTCGGCTGGATGTGGGAAGGGGGCGGCATGGAGATCGTCCAAAAGGCCTATGACGAACTCAACGTCAAGATGCTGCCCTGCCATGTGACCGCCGCCGAGCCAGGCGGATGGTTCAACACTGAGATCAACAGCGTTGAGGACCTTCAGGGGTTGAACATGCGAATTTCCGGCATGGGCGGGCAGGTCCTGAACAAGTTGGGCGCGTCAACGCAGTTGATTCCCGGAGGCGAGCTTTATGTCGCGCTTGAACGTGGCCGCATCGACGCGACGGAATTCTCTCTTCCGGTCGTCGATAAGGCAATCGGGTTCGCGGAAATCGCTAAATACTACTACTTCCCAGGCTGGCACCAGCCGGCAAGCTGGAACTCGCTCATGGTCAACATGGATGTCTGGAACGGCTTCGACCAGGAAACCCGCGATCAGATCATGGTGGCTTGCGAGGCGACAGTTCAATGGTCGCTGGCGGCGGCTCCCGAGCCGCAGGGTGCCATCATCGAGGAATTCCGCGAGCAAGGTGTCGAAACCAAGCGCTTCCCCGACGAGGTACTTCATGCCCTTCGCGAAGCCTCCGTGGAAGTTTTGGAAGAGCAGGCCGCAGAGGATGAAATCTTCGCTGAAGCGTATCAGTCGATCCAGGACTATCTCGCAAAAGCAGAGATCTGGACATCGCTTCAGGAAATTCCGGACGCGTCGGAGTAATCGCTAGATGACCACACGTTCCGGACTGGAGCGGGTCGGCCATGCGCTTGTCGAGGCAAGCGCATGGCCCGGCCGTATCGCCACATGGCTGCTCTTACCGCTGATCGCGCTCGTTCTGGTCTCGATCATCGGGTCGCTTATGGGCGTGGGCCAGATCGCCAGTTGGGAGACCGATCTGCCGCTCTTCGGATCTAACCTCACGCTGAATGGGCTGGCTGAACTACAATGGCACCTTCAGGCGATAATAGTCATGCTCGGAATGTCTTATGCCTTGGCGCGCAACGCGCATGTCCAGGTTGACATGTTCTCCACAAGATTTTCGCCACGCGGACATGCACTTGTAAACCTGATCGGCGACCTCGTTTTCCTGCTTCCGTTCTGCGCGATCATCGGCTGGCTGAGCCTCGATTATGTCAGCTATTCCTTCAATTCCGGAGAGCGCTCCGATTACGGCGGTCTCGACGACAGGTATCTCGTGAAAGCGATCCTGCCCATCGGTTTCGCGGTGCTTGCACTGTGCGGAACAGGGCGAGTTCTCGTGAATCTAAGTGTCCTGTTCACCGGCGGAGACCGGCCAAATGATTGAATACATCCTGCCGCTCTCGATGGTGGGGGTGCTGATCCTCGGGATCATGTCCGGCTATCCCGTGGCCCTCGTGCTCGCGGGCGTGGGCATCCTGTTCACGTTCATCGGCGACGTGCCGCTGGTGTTCCTGAATACGGTCTCGTCGCGGATCTTCACCGGTAGTCTCACGAACTGGCTTTTGCTGGCAGTGCCGCTTTTCGTGTTTATGGGGCTTATGCTCGAAAAATCCAACATTGCCAAAAACCTTCTTCTGTCGCTGGAACGACTCTTCGCGCAACGCCCCGGCGGGCTGGCCTTGTCGGTGACGATTGTCGGCGTGGTGATGGCCGCAAGCACGGGGATCATCGGGGCATCGGTGGTGATGCTGGGGCTGATGGCGCTGCCGGTCATGCTCAAGCAGCAGTATTCGATGCGGCTCGCTGCGGGGACGATCTGTTCCGCGGGCACTTTGGGCATTCTGATTCCGCCATCGATCATGCTGGTCCTCGTCGGGGACATTCTTCAGATTTCGATCGGCGATCTCTTCATGGGGGCGGTGGTGCCAGGCCTTATCCTCGGCGGACTCTATGCGCTTTACATTCTGGTCGTCTGCCACTTCAACCCGTCCCTCGCGCCACCGGGCGAGGTGCAGGAAAAGGTTTCGACGCTTGAGGCGATCGGCGTGCTTTGCAAGCACCTCTTCGCGCCGGTCATCCTGATCCTCGGGGTGCTAGGGTCGATCGTCGCCGGAGTCGCCACCCCGACAGAGGCGGCAGCGATCGGCGCGGCCGGCGCGACGCTGCTAGCGGCCTTAATGGGGCAGCTCACGTGGCAGAACGTCGTGGACTGCGTGCGCGAGACTTCGTTGACCACCGCGATGATCCTGACCGTGGCCATCGGCGCGACGGTGTTCAGCGGGATCTTCAAGCGGGTAGGAGGCGACACGATGATCGAGGATGCGGTCTTGGCGATCGCCTCGGGGCCGTATCAGACCCTGTTCCTCATCATGGCGCTGATCTTCGTTCTGGGGTTCTTTCTTGAATGGATCGAGATCAGCTTCGTGGTGCTGCCGCTTTTCGCGCCGATCATCGCCGGGCTGGATTTTGGTCTTGGCCATTCGGGCATCACGCTGACATGGTTCGCGGTGCTGGTCGCGGTCAACCTGCAGACCTCATTCCTGACGCCGCCCTTCGGCTATGCACTGTTCTACCTGCGGGGCATCGCGCCGCCCGGAATAGGCATTACCGACATCTACATCGGTATCATTCCATTCGTGCTGATCCAGTTGCTGGGACTCATGTTGTGCATTCTGTTTCCGTCGCTCGTCCTCTGGCTGCCAGAAGCCTTGAAAAATTGAGGAGGATGGCATGAACTATCCTTTTGCGCTGGCCGGCAAGCGCGTTGTGATCACCGGGGGCACAAGCGGGATCGGCCTCGCCGCCGCGCATGCCTTTCTGGATGCGGGGGCGCAAATCGTGGTGAACGGCCGGTCTATCGCACGCGGGCAGGAGGCTCTTCAGGACCTCAAACCGCGCGGACGGGCATGGTTCGTGCCGGGCGACACCGTGGACGAAGCAGATGCGGCGGCACTGGCTGAAGCGGCAGAGACGCATATGGGCGGTGTCGACGTGATAGTCTGCGCGGCGGGCCTGAACCGGCGCGGCGCCCCGCAGGATCTGGGGCTCGAGGATTGGGACGCCGTTATGGATGCCAACCTGAAGGGCACGTTCGTCATCGCGCGCGCGTTCTACGCGGCTCTGTGCCGCTCGGGCGACGGGCGCATCGTAACACTTGGGTCGATGATGTCGGTCCTCGCGAACGAGGCTACGGCCCCCTACGCCGCCGCCAAGGGCGGAGTCGTGCAACTGACGCGCAGCCTGGCAGTGGCCTGGGCGCCGGACGGGATTCGGTCAAATTGCGTCCTGCCGGGCTGGGTGAACACGCCGCTGACCCGTCAGGGCCGCAAAGACATTCCGGATCTCGACCGCCGGGTGCGCGAGCGGACGCCGCTTGGCCGGTGGGCCGAGCCTGAGGAAGTTTCCGGCGCGATCCTTTTTCTTGCCAGCCCGGCGGCACGGTTCATCACCGGCACGGCCATTCCGGTAGATGGCGGCTATCTTGTGCGCGGATGATCTGCGCATCAGCGAAGAAGGCGACAAGAGATGACAAAGCGCAGTTCGAGACTTTCCGGTTTCGCAACCCTGAGCCGCGATGAACGGATAGCGGCCTTGTCCGAGTGGCTGCCCGAGGGTGTGGATGCCTCCGATATCCTCAACGAGACCGGCGCGTTGCCAGGTGAGCTGGTGGAACGGATGGTGGAAAACGCCATCGGCGTGATGCCCGTCCCCCTCGGGGTCGCAACCAACATGATCGTGGATGGTAAGGACGTCCTCGTTCCCATGGCGACAGAAGAAAGCTCGGTTATCGCGGCGGTCGGCAACGCCGCCAAGCGGTGCCGCGCCGCGGGCGGGTTTCGCACCTCCTACGCGGGATCGCTGACCATCGCACAGGTTCAGATCCTCGATGTGGCCGACCCGCACCGCGCCCGCCTCGAGATCCTGCGCCGGTTCGAAGAGATACGCGACGTTTGTAATCAGGTCGATCCGATGCTGGTCGATCTGGGCGGCGGATTGCGCGATGTCGAGGTTCGGCTGCTCGACGGGCGGCACGGCACCATGGTTGTCGTTCACCTGATTGTGGACACAAAAGATGCCATGGGGGCCAATGCCGTCAACACGATGGCGGAACGGATTGCGCCGGTGCTGGCCGGATGGACCGGCGGGCGCTCGCTGCTGCGGATCCTGTCGAACCTCGCCGACCGTCGCCTGACCCGGGCCGAGGCCGTCTGGCCCGCGACCGAGGTTGGCGGCGCCGCCGTGGTCGACACGATGCTCGAGGCGGCGGATTTCGCGGTGGTCGATCCATATCGTGCCGCGACCCACAACAAGGGCATCATGAACGGGGTCTCGGCCGTTGTTCTGGCCACCGGCAACGATACACGAGCCATTGAAGCCGGCGCCCATGCCTATGCCGGGCAGTCTGGGCATTACAGCCCTCTGACCCGGTGGGAAAAGACCGAAAGCGGCGATCTTGCGGGATCCATCGAGATCCCGCTCTCGCTCGGAATCGTGGGTGGGGCGACGCGTATTCACCCGGTCGCACGGCTGGCCCTCGCGATCATGGGAACTGACAGCGCCGAGGCGCTGTCGCGGTGTGTCGCGGCGGTCGGACTTGCGCAGAATTTCAGCGCGGTCCGGGCGCTTGCGACCGACGGTATCCAGAAGGGCCACATGGCGCTACACGCGCAGAACATCGCGATCGCCGCAGGGGCCGAAGGCGACGAGATCATGCGCGTCGCCGATGCCATGAAGGCCAGCGGCGAGATCAACGAACGCGCGGCGAAAACACTGCTTGCGGATATGCGTGCATGACGGAACCACGGACAGGGGCGGCGGTGTTCCCTTGCGCGGTGCGCACCGCTATCACGGTCACGCCGCGATGAAGTATACCCCGATCGATATGGCAACCGGGATGCGTCGCCTCACGGTCGATGATGACGACTGGGCGAACCTGTCGACCAAGGACGCGAAGCGGCTTGCGACACTGGTGATCGCCGCCCGGCGGTTCGAGGAAAAGATCTTGTTTCTCGACAAGCGCGGCCTCGTCCACGGACCCGCCCATTCTAGCCTCGGGCAAGAGGCGGGTGCGGCGGGTTGTCTTGCTGCGCTGCCTCTGGACACGATGATGAACGGCTCGCACCGCGCCCATCACCAGGTGATCGCAAAGGTGGTCAACGCACTTTACACCGACAATTTCGATCCCTCGGCGGGAACCCGGCTGCGCGAGGAGATGCGCGAGGAAACGCGCATGATGATGCAGGAGATCCTCGGCCTGAAGGACGGCTGGACCGGCGGGCGCGGCGGGTCGATGCACCTGCGCCGCGAGTCCCTCGGCGTCATGGGCACCAATGCCATCGTCGCGGGCGGCCTGCCGATCGCCTGCGGCCATGCCTTCGCCGAGAAGGCCCGCGGCGGCGGCCGGCTGACGGTATCGTTCTTCGGCGATGGCGCGATCCACCAGGGCACCACTCACGAGGCCATGCACCTTGCGGCGCTCTACCGTCTGCCGGTCCTGTTCTTCTGCGAGAACAACGGCTACGCGGTCTCGACCAGTGTTGAACAATCCGCCTACGAGACGAACCTCAACACCCGCCCCTGCGCGCACGGCATTGAAAGCCTGCATGTCGACGGCATGAACCCGTTGGCGGTCTGTCTGGCAACCAGATGGGCCGAGGATCACATCCGCACCGAGGGGCGCCCGGCCTTCGTCCAGGCCGATGTCTACCGCTACTATCACCAGTCCTCGCCCATTCCCGGCAGTGCCTTCGGGTATCGCACCAAGGACGAAGAGGACGCTTGGCGCGCCCGGTCGCCTTGGGAATACCTCTGCGACCGCCTGACGACGCACAGCACCGTCAGCCAGCAGGAGCTCGGTGCCATCGACGCTGCGGTGTCGGAGGCTGTGGATTACGCGGCCGACAGTTGCACCGAGGGCAAAGGCTCGGCGATGCGCATTCCCGACATCCTCTGGCCCGCGCCCGCGACCGTAGACGATCACATCGTCTCCGACATGTCCGAATGTTCCGGCATGCTCGCCGCAGAGCCCGAGGATTTCGCGGCCGATGAAATGCGCGATATGTCCTTTCTGGAGGCAATCCCGGCGACCATGGGTGCGGCCATGGCGAAAGATCCCAATGTCGTGCTCTTCGGCGAAGACGTGGCCAACATGGGTGGCGGAACCGTCGGCGCGACCCGGGGTCTTTCCCGGTTCTTCGGCACACAGATCGTCAATACGCCGATCACCGAGAACGGCTTCTGCGGTCTCGCCGTCGGCGCGGCGATGTCCGGAATGCGTCCCATCATCGAACTGATGTACAGCGACTTCTTTCTCGTGGCCGCCGATCAGCTCTTCAACCAGGCCGGCAAGATCCGGCATCTGTTCAACGGCACGGCACAAGTGCCGCTTGTCCTGCGCTGTCGCCTTCCGGGGCTCGAAGGATACGGCTCGCAGCATTCGATGGACCCGACCAGCGTGTTCTCGCTGTTTCCTGGCTGGCACATTCTGGCGCCGTCAAACGCATTTGATTACGTCGGCCTGATGAACGCGGCGCTGCGCTGCAACGATCCGGTGC
>JAIVHI010000035.1 GCA_020201155.1 Loktanella sp.
GGCCACAAACCGCGCCGAGGTCGTTGACGCCGGTCCCGAGGCACCCGCAGTGCCCGCTGACGGCCCAGATCAGCCCGAAGGTGAAGCACCTGTCGTCGCAGTCGTCCCGCCTGAACCGCCAGCGGTGGCGATAGCTGCCCCCGATGTGCCTGACGCAACCGGCGCGCCCGCTGTCAGTGCAGAGGCGCCCGCGATCGAAGCCCCCGCAGGCCAGCCCGCTGCATCGCCCAATCTGGTGGTGGGTGCCGATGGCGTGCGTGTGCTTGCAGCGCCCGAGGCCATGTCCTCGGTCGCGCTGGATACGATTACCTACGATCCTGCTGGCGACGTGGTCTTGTCGGGCCGTGCGCCCGAAGGCGGGTTCGTGCAGATTTACGTGGACAACCAGCCGATCACGACCTCTCGGATCGCGCAGGGTGGCACCTGGCGCAGCGATCTGCCGGATATCGACACCGGGATCTACACGTTGCGGGTCGACGAGGTGGACGCAGAGGGTGCTGTCGTGTCGCGCATAGAGACGCCGTTCAAACGCGAGGATTCCAGCGAT
The DNA here is from genome assembly GCA_020201155.1 of Loktanella sp. Classification (GTDB taxonomy): domain Bacteria; phylum Pseudomonadota; class Alphaproteobacteria; order Rhodobacterales; family Rhodobacteraceae; genus JAIVHI01. Next base: position 548 of record JAIVHI010000035.1, read on the forward strand.
GTCGCGGCTGTGATGGCCGAAGAGGTCGCAGCGGACGGGTTCGACATCGCCATGCGGACGGTGCAGCCGGGCAATACGCTGTGGGCCATCGCGGAAGAAAGGTTCGGAGAGGGGATCATGTACGTCGCCGTCTTTGAAGCCAATCGCGATATCATCCGCGACCCCGACCTGATCTATCCGGGGCAGGTCTTTACGCTTCCCCCTGTAGAGGATTGACGCGGCTGGTCTTTGGGGGGGCGAGCCCGTAGGAAGACGGGGACCGCCCGGAGACACAAATGCGCCGCCTGACCAAGACCTCTCGCAATTTCGACGACACAAAGGTGCAGGGGTGGAACGTGATCCGGCGCGTGGCGCCCTACCTCTGGCCGGAAGGTGAAGGATGGGTCAAGCGCCGTGTGGTCCTGTCCATCGCGGTTCTGGTTCTGGCCAAGGTCATCGCTGTCGCGACGCCTTTCTTCTACAAGGCTGCCGTCGATGTTCTGTCCGGTGACGCGACGGATGACGCATGGTTTCTGGGCGTCGGTGCCGTTGCGCTGACGCTGGCTTATGGCTTCGCCCGGTTGATGAACGTGGGCTTCCAGCAGCTTCGCGACGTGATCTTCACCCGCGTCGGTCAGCGTGCCCTGCGGCAGCTGGCGCTTGAAACCTTCACGCATATCCACCGCCTGTCCATGCGCTATCACATCACCCGCAAGACGGGCGGACTGTCCCGCATCATCGAACGGGGCGTGAAGGGCGTGGAATTTCTGCTGCGCTTCCTTTTGTTCAGCATCGGGCCGCTGGTGCTCGAGCTTTTGATGATTTCGGTCGTGCTCTTTTTCCTGTTCGACGTCTGGTATCTGGCCGTCGTGGCACTGACGATCGCGCTTTATGTCTGGTTCACCTTCGCCGTGACCGAATGGCGGGTCAGAATCCGCAAGATCATGAACGATCAGGACACGGATGCGAACCAGAAGGCGATCGACAGCCTGCTCAACTTCGAGACGGTCAAATATTTCGGGGCGGAACAGTGGGAAGCGGGCCGCTACGACGTGGCCATGAAGAACTACGCCGAGGCGGCGGTGAAGACCAACTACACGCTGGCCTTCCTGAACTTCGGCCAGTCGGTGCTGATTACCGGCGGGCTGGTGGCGGTGATGGTGATGGCGGCTGTCGGTGTGCAGCGGGGTGACCTGACGGTCGGTGATTTCGTCATGGTGAACGCCTACATGATCCAGATCACCATGCCGCTGAACTTTCTGGGCACGGTCTACCGTGAAATCCGGCAGGCCTTGATCGACATGGGCGACATGTTCGATCTGCTGGAACAACCGCCCGAGGTGACCGACAAGCCTGACGCCAAGACCCTGACGGTGCAGGGCGGTCAGGTGTCCCTGCGCGATGTCCACTTTGGCTACGAACCCGAGCGCCCGATCCTGAAAGGCGTCGATCTGGACGTCCTGCCGGGGCAGACGGTAGCGATCGTGGGGTCGACGGGGTCGGGCAAATCGACGATCGGGCGGCTTTTGTTCCGCTTTTACGATGTCACGGGTGGTGCCCTGACGATTGACGGACAAGACGTGCGGGATGTGACGCAGGAAAGCCTGCACGCGCAGATCGGCGTCGTGCCGCAGGATACCGTGCTGTTCAACGACACCATCCATTACAACATCGCCTACGGCCGCCCGGACGCCAGCGAGGACGAGATCAGGGCCGCGGCCCGTGCGGCCAAGATCCACGACTTCATCCTGTCGCTGCCACGCGGCTACGAGACGACGGTGGGCGAACGCGGGCTCAAACTGTCGGGCGGTGAAAAGCAGCGCGTCGGCATCGCCCGCACCTTGCTGAAAGACCCGCCGATCCTGCTGCTGGACGAGGCGACAAGCGCGCTGGACACCGAGACCGAGCGCGAAATTCAGGCAGAACTGAAGTTGATGGGGCAGGGACGGACCGTCATCACCATTGCGCACCGGCTGTCGACCGTCGCCGATGCGGACCGGATCGTCGTGCTTGAAAACGGTCGGATCGTCGAAAGCGGCACCCATGATGAGTTGCTGCTGGCGGATGGGCGCTATGCCCATCTGTGGAACCGGCAGGAAGACGAAGAGGCCGCCTGAAGGCGGACGCAGACCGCATTGTGCAGTCACGCGCATTGCGGCGATGCGCGGGACGTGGTCAGAAGGAGCAAGGCTGGCCGAGCGCCGCCCCTGAAAGGATCATGATATGACGTTTTTGCGCGCCGCCCTTGTTCTGGGGATCTTGTCGGCTGTCGGCCCCTTTGCCATCGACATGTATTTGCCCGCAATGCCTGCGATTGCCGATGCGCTGGCGACGGATGCATCCGGTGTGCAAAACACGCTGGTCGCCTATTTCGTGGCCTTCGGCCTCAGTCAGCTGTTCTACGGTCCATGGGCCGATCAGGTGGGTCGGAAAACGCCGCTTTATCTGGGCCTGTCGATCTTTCTGATCGGGTCGATCGGGGCGGCGCTTGCGCCCTCTATCGGTTTCCTGATCGCCGCGCGCTTTGTGCAGGGCGTGGGCGGGGCCGTGCTGATGGTGATTCCCCGTGCCGTCGTTCGCGACCTGCACACCGGCCCGCAGGCGACGAAGCTGATGGCGATGATCATGCTGGTGATCTCGGTCTCGCCGCTTCTGGCCCCCTTGGCAGGGGCTATCCTGATCTCCTTCGGGGACTGGCGGCTCTTGTTCTGGAGCCTTTGCATCGGCGGGCTGCTGAGCCTTGCTCTGACCAAGTTCGTGCTGATCGAAACGCTTCCCCCCGAACGGCGTAAACGGGTCAATGTGGCGTCACTTTGGGCCGGCACGAAGACGCTTGTGCGTGACCCCACGTTCATGGGGCTGACCTTTATCGGCAGCTTCGGCTTTGCCAGCTTCATGATCTTCATCGCCAGTGCCAGCTTCGTCTACACCGAACAGTTCGGCCTGTCCCCCACGGGCTTCAGCGTCGCTTTTGCGATCAACGCCGTCGGCTTTTTCGGAGCGTCGCAGGCCGCGGGCTTTCTGGGAGAGCGGTTCGGCATCATGCCGGTCATTCGGCTGGCGGTGATGGGCTTTGCGGCGGCGACCTTTACGCTTGCGGTGCTGGTCGGGGTTCTGGGGGCGTCTTTGCCCCTGGTGATTGCCGGGCTGTTTATCGGGAACGCCTTTCTGGGGTTGGTCATCCCCACCACGATGGTCCTTGCGCTTGATCCGCACGGAGAGATCGCGGGCCTCGCGTCCAGCCTTGGCGGCACGATCCAGATGGTCGCGGGCGGCATTGTGGTCGCGATATCGGGGCTGTTCTTTGACGGCACGGCCTTTCCGATGGTCGCGGGCATCGCGGTCTGCGGGCTGGCGGCCCTGGGCCTATCCACCGTGATCCTGTCACGGGTCAGCGAACCCGTCGAACCCGGGGCGGCCTAGGACGCATCGGCGCCCAGCAGACCTGTCTATGCGACTCTCGCCTACTCCGCCGCCTGAACCGGTTTCACGGGTGTCAGGATCTCAAGCTTCGTCGGTTCTGTCGCGCCATCTTCGGTCCAGATCACCTCGGGGCTTTTGATTTTCCTTGCCGTCTTGCGCAGGCGCAGGTCTTCGCGCACCTGCCGGCCAAAGCCGCCGAGGCTGGCCGCCGAGATGCGGTTGATCGCGCCATAGGCCCCGCGCTCGAACCAGATCCGTGCGGCCAGCATTGCGGGGGTGAACACCAGCGTCAGCACGGTGGCGATGCCAAGGCCGAAGACCACTGCCGTCGCAAGCTGTTTCCACCAGAGCGCCGTCGGCGAGTTGAAGGAATAGCCACCCCCGATGAAATCGAGACTGAGCCCGAACATCATGGGCGCCAGACCGGCCATGGTCGTGATGGTGGTCAAGAGCACCGGCCTTATCCGGTCTTCCGCGGTGCGGGCGACGGCTTCGGTCTTGGGCATGTAGGCCGCGTATTCCTGATAGGTGTCGATCAGGATGATGTTGTTGTTCACCACGATCCCCGCCAAGGCCACGATGCCCGTGCCGGTCATGATGATCGAGAATGACTGATCCATCACCAGCATCCCGATCAGCACGCCTGTCGTGGACAGGATGACGGCCAGCAGGACCAAAATGGAATTGTAGACGGAATTGAACTGGGCCAGCAGGATGATGAACATCAGGGCCAGCGCACCGGCAAAGGCGGTCTGCAGGAACTGCTGACTTTCCGCCTGATCTTCCTGATCGCCCGTCCATTCCCATGTGATCGCTGCGGGAAGGGGATTCGTTTCCAGCCACTCCGTCAGACCCGCGATCCGTTCGTTGGCGGTGACGACCTCCATTCGCAGCGTGCCGTCCGTCACATCGTCTTTCAGGGCGCTGTTTGCCTCGTAGTCCGATTGCGGCAGGACGGTTTCTTCACCAGACTGTGCATTGGTCAGCTTGACGAGGTTGCTGGCGACGCCGGCCTTCACGTCGAAGTAGCGTTCCTGGTTGACGCGATTGATCTCGGCCAGTTTCTCGACCGGTGAGCGGCTGATGAAGTTGGCCAGCGGGACCAGCCCGTCGGGTGTCCGAACGCGCAGGCTGTCCAGTGTCGACAGCACGCGGTCCTGCTCCGGCAGGCGGGCGCGGATCTCGATCTCTTCGTCCGAGCTTTCGACGCGCATGGTGTCCAGCAGCAGGCCACGGGTCACAAGCTGGATGGCACCGCCGACGGTGGCCACATCGGCGCCGAACTGACCGGCCTTCACCGTGTCCACATCGATCTGCCAGTCGATCCCCGGAAGCGGCAGGGTGTCCTCGATCTGGGTCAGGCCGACGGTTTGCTGAAACCGGTCGCGCACCATGGTCGTGGCGGCCTGCAGGTCTGCCCAGTTGTCGCCCTTGATGCGCAGGTGAACCGGCTTGGCCGAGGCGGGACCGCGCGCCTGCGCCAGAATTTCCGTCTGGATGCCCGGAATGAAGTCAAGCTGCTCCTGCAATTCCGCCAACACCAGATCACCGTCCAGATCGGGCCGGTCGGACCGGTCGTCCCACGGGATCGTTTCGAACTGGATCTGACCGATGCTGTCGCGCGGCCCCTCGGCCCCGCCTGTATTGGAATTCAGGCCACCTTCGCCCGCGAAGGCAAAGGCATTCATCACGCCCGGGTGGGACAGCACGACGTCTTCGGCCTGACGGACAAGACCGTCCTTTTCCGCAAGGCTGAGGTTCCCGCGGGCCTTGACGTAGACGATCCCCTGTTCAGGTTCGGATTCGACGAAGAACTCGACGCCGTTGTTATTGGCGCCGAAGTAGGTGAACACGCTGACGACGAAAAAGCCCACGGCCACGATGGACACGATGGGCATCACCGGGTTGTTGGTCAGAAAGGCGATGAAATAACCAAAGGGCGACCGCCGGTAGCCCGCCTTGATCCGCTTGGCGCGGCGTTCGATCTTGGCCGCACCTATTGTGATAGAGGTCGCGGCAGCGCCAAAAAGGAAAAGCGCGATGCCGGGCAGGCTGTCCATCAATCCGCTGGTCTGCACGGCGGCCCCGCTTAGATAGCCGGGGTTCAGGGTCAGCATCGCACCCACGAAGACGGTCATCAGGGCGACAGGCACCAAGGCGGCGCGCACGACCCAGGGCAAGCCACGCCGCAGCACATTCGACGCACCATCAAAGGTCCGCGACAGCCGGCCCGTCACGCCGCCCATCACGGGCAGGTAGATGAGTGCGACGACAAGCGAGGCACAGAGCACGAAAATCAGGGTAACGGGGAGCATCCCCATGAACTGGCCCGGCACACCCGGCCAGAACAGCATCGGCAGAAAGGCGCAAAGCGTCGTCGCGGTGGACGAGATGATCGGCCAGAACATGCGCTTGGCCGCCTCGGTATAGGCGGTCATCGGGCCAGAGCCTTCCTGCATCCGCTTGTCGGCGTATTCGACGACGACGATGGCGCCATCCACCAGCATGCCGACCGCAAGGATCAGGCCGAACATGACGATGTTCGAGATCGTGATGTCCATCACGGCCAGCAGCGCAAAGCACAGCAGGAACGACGTCGGAATGGCCATTGAAACGGGCGGAGCCCTCACGGTCCTCGAAGGTCAGCCGGATCGTGGCGATATCGCCCAGCGTGACGACGCGGTCGCCGTTCTGCTTGACCTTGAGGTCATAGACATCCTGCGGCTGGTCGAACGACGACGGGATCTTGACCGAAAAGGTGCCTTGCGCGCTGTCGACTTCACCGGCGGCGACCAGAAGGTTGTTCTGTGTGACCGCGTTGATCAACTCTCCTGCTGTGACGTTGTAGGCTTCCAGCTTCAGCGGGTCGATCAGGACTTCCAGCATCTCGTCGCGCTGGCCGGCCAGACCGGCCTCGAGAACGGGTTCCAGCGCTTCAAGACGGTCCTGCAGGTTCTTGGCCACGCGGATCAATTCGCGTTCCGGCACGTCGCCGGTCAGATTGACGATGATGATCGGAAATTCGGAAAAGTTGATTTCGTTGACCGAATAATTGTCGGCGCCTTCGGGAAAGGACGACTGAGCGGCGTTCATCGCGTCGCGCACATCCGCAAGAACCTTGGTCTTGTCCCAGCCGAACTCGAACTCCAGCGCGACACCGGCATAGCCTTCGGCAGCGGTCGAGGTCATTGTCTTCAGGTTGTCGAGATCCGAAAGCTCGGTCTCCATCGGTTTGACGAGGAGCTTTTCGGCATCCTCGGCCGAAATGCCCGGAAAAGGCACCGATACGAAGATCGCCGGGATCTCGATGTCGGGCTCGCCCTCTTTCGGCAGGTTGACGTAGGCAAAGCCACCGGCCAGCAGCGACAGGCCGATGAAGGCCAGGATCATGCGGGCGCGGGATGCGGCCCAGTCGACGATGCCGGTCATCCCTTGGCCTCCGTGTAGGTGGGCAGCACTTCCACGCCGTCGACCACGTATTCCTGTCCCACGACGATCACGTCGGCCCGGTCGGGCAGATCGGCCACCCAGACCCCGTCGGGTGTATCGCGGATCAGGGTCACCGGCATGAACCGGGTGATGTTGTCGCCGTCGATGGTGCGCACACCGATGTCGCCCTCGTCATTCAGGGTCAGCGCGGATTGCGGTATCAGATGGGCATCGCGGCCTTCCGATTGAACGAGGATTTCAGCCGTCTGACCGTCCGATATGGCCAGATCGGCATTGGGGACGGTCACCTCGACACGGAAGGTGCGTGTGGCATCGTCCGCGGACCGCGAGACAAAGGTGACCTGGCCTGTGACCGTGGACGTGCCGGTCAGCAGTCGGATCATCGCGGGGGCGCCGACAGTCACCCTGCCGACGTCGGCTTCGGTCACGAAGCCCACCATCTTGACGGGATCGAGCTGGATGATCGTGGCGCAGGTGGCACCCGGCTGAAGCAGGCTGCCAAGTTCGGCGGTCTCCGTTTCGAGCACGCCGGCAAAGGGGGCGGTGACGGAAAGTTGTTGCATCTGGCGTTCGGCGGCGGCGACGGCTGCCTGCGCGGCCTCGATCCCGGCCTCTGCCGAGGTCACGCCCGAAGCCGCACGCTGCCGGGCCGCCTGCGCGGATTCGAGCGTCGCCTCGGCGCCGATCAGACGCGTTTCCGACGCGAACCCGCCCTCTGACAACCGGCGCGCGGCGTTCACGTTGATCTCGGCTTCGCGGATGCGGGCCTCTGCTTCTGCGACCGTCGCCTGTGCTTCGGGGACGCGGCCCTGCGCTTCGCTCAGGCGGGCGCGTGCCTCGGCCAGCGCGCTTTCGCGTGTTCCGGGGTCGAGCTGGCAGAGCAGATCGTCCCGTTCGACGAAGCTGCCGGCAAGAAGCGGCTCTGAAATGACTGCCCCCGTGGTTTCGGCCGAAACCGTGACCTGCCGGGCGGCTTCGGTGCGGCCACGCAGGGTCACGGCGCTTTCGACTTCCTCGGCCTGCGAGGACTGAACGACGACACGCACCAGATCGCGTGTGACATCCTCTGTCTCGGGAACGGCGGCTTCGGCCAGTTCTGTCTGCGTCACGGGGCTGGATTCTGATCCGGCAAGCGGGGTGTCGCGCGCAAAGTCGAGCAAGGTCTCGCGATCGAGGACGACAAAATAAAGCGCGACCGAAACCAGTATGGCCGTGAGGATCGGAATGAGTCGCATCAACCAGCTTTCATTTTCGGCAGGGACCTTCCCTGCGCGATAGAACAACAATACCTTGAGGTTCAGCTAATCCGCCTTTTGGCGTTACTGAACGACTTGGTTCAGTTTAAGGTTTTTCGATCCGAAAACAAGAGTTCTCGCTGCAGCGCCGCATGACCATGGCGGCGGATACACACACCCCCTTGGCACTTTGCACCGGATCACGATAAGAAGCGCGGCAAATGGCCATAGCCATCAAAAGGGGGCAGGCGTGAGCGAGAGCGACAGTTTCATCAGCGAGGTGACCGAAGAGGTTCGCCGTGACCGAATGTTTTCCCTCATGAAAAGATGGGGGTGGTTGGCTGTCGTGCTTGTTCTGGCTCTGGTCGGCGGCGCTGCCTGGAACGAATACGACAAGGCGCAGACCGCCGCCGAGGCGCAGGCGACCGGTGACGCCCTTCTCGACGGGTTGTCGAACGACGACGCCGAGGCGCGCGCGGCGGCCTTGATGGGGATCGAGGCCGAGGGCGCCACCATTGCGGTGACGTCTCTCACGATAGCCGCAAGCCAGCAGGAGGCAGGTGACCTTGAAGGTGCCGCAGCGACGCTGGATGAACTGGCCCAGAACGGCGATGTGCCGGCGATTTACCGCGACCTTGCCGCGCTCAAGCGGGCGATGTTGAACGTCGATGCCGACCCGGCACAAAAGCGGGAAGCGCTGCAAGCCTTGTCGAACCCCGGACAGCCGTTTCGACTTCTGGCTTTGGAACAGCTTGCCTACTTCGATCTGGAGCAAGGCGAACGGGACAGCGCCATTGCGACCCTGCGCGAGATCATGCAGGATTCGGACGTGACGCGGGGCTTGAACGAGCGGGCTCAATTGCTGATGGTGGCGCTGGGTGAAGAGGCCGAACCGGCTTCCGACCTCATGACCGTGACCGAATGAACTGCGAGAGGGCCGGCCAGTGACAGTCAAGACGATCCTGAGCGCCTGCGCGGCCCTTCTTTTCGTGACCGCATGCGGTGAGCCGGATGTGATCTTGCCCGGCGAACGCTTTGCCGTGGGCGATGATGCAAATACGGCCAACCAGGTTCGTGATATCGCGCTGCCCGCGATGGTTGCCAATGCGAACTGGACGCACCGCAACGGCGGCCCCGATCACCGCACACCGCATCCCGCCCTTGGCGCGGACCTGTCACAGCTTTTCACCGTCCAGATCGGAGAAGGCGAAACCGCTGGTGCGCGGATCACAGCCGATCCGGTGGTCAGCGACGGTGTGATCTACACGCTCGATGCCCGCAGCCGCGTGACGGCCACCCGCACCAACGGGGCGCAGGTCTGGGCGGCCAGCGTCCTGCCCGGCAACGCCGATCCCACATCCGCCTCCGGCGGAGGCATCGCGGTCAGCGATGGACGGGTCTTCGTCACGACAGGGTTCGGGGAACTGACCGCGCTTGACGCACGCACCGGTGGCACGCTCTGGACGCAGGATCTCGATGCGCCGGGCGGCTCGTCCCCCACGGTCGTCGGGGATCTTGTCTATCTGGTGTCGCGCAACAGTGTCGGCTGGGCGCTTGACGTGACCAACGGTCGCATCCGCTGGCAGTTGGACGGCATCCCGTCGCTGGCCGGTTTCGGTGGCGGCGCTGGCGTCGCGGTCGAAGGCGATCTGGCCGTCTTCCCGTTCCCGTCCGGTCAGGTTGTGGCGGCTTTCCCGCAAGGGGGGCTGCAACGCTGGTCGACCGTCGTGACGGGCCAGCGCAGAGGGTCGGCTGCGGCTGTGATATCGGATATTTCGGGCGATCCGGTCATCGACGGAAACCGCGTTTATGTCGGTAACTTCGCCGGTAGCGTCGTGGCGCTGGAAAGCTTCACCGGCGAACGGATCTGGACGGCCAACGAAGGTGCGGTCAGCCCGGTCTGGCCCACGGGCAACGCGGTCTTCCTTGTCAACGACCTGAGCGAGCTGGTGCGTCTCGATGCGTCGGACGGGTCGGTGGTCTGGCGGGTGCAATTGCCCGAGTTCACCACCGAACGGGGCCTGTTCCGCGAAAGTGTCACACGCTACGCCCACTATGGCCCCGTTCTGGCCGGTGGCAGGCTGATCGTTCCCGGATCTGACGGGGTGATCCGGCAGTTCGACCCCCGTTCAGGCAGCCTTGTCGGCAGTGTCGAAATCCCCGGCGGTGCGGCCAGCAATCCGGTTGTGGCGGGGCGGACGCTCTATGTCGTCAGCAAGACGGGAAATTTGGTGGCTTTCCGTTAAGCCTGCACTGGTGTAGGGCGCAGGCTTCACCTTTCGGAGCGTGAGCAATGAGCTTTACAATGGCCCTTGTGGGCCGTCCCAATGTCGGCAAGTCGACGCTGTTCAACCGCCTTGTCGGCAAGAAGCTGGCGCTGGTCGATGACCAGCCCGGCGTGACGCGCGATCTGCGCGAGGGGGCCGCGCGTCTGGCCGACCTGCGCTTTACCGTCATCGACACCGCCGGACTGGAAGAGGCGACCGACGACAGCCTTCAGGGCCGGATGCGGCGTCTGACCGAACGCGCGGTCGAAATGGCCGACGTGTGCCTGTTCATGATCGACGCCCGCGCCGGGGTTCTGCCCGCGGACGAGGTCTTTGCCGATATCCTGCGCAAGAAAAACGCGAACGTCATTCTGGCCGCCAACAAGGGCGAGGGCAAGGCCGCCGACGCCACCATTCTGGAAGCCTATGCATTGGGTCTGGGCGAGCCGCTGCGCCTGTCCGCCGAACATGGCGAGGGACTGGGCGAGCTTCTGGATATCCTGCGCCCGCTGTCCGAGGAATTTGCCGAACGCGAAGAACAGGACACGCCGGAGACGGATGTGGATGTGGGCGAGGATGACGAGGATGCGCCGCGCGTGCCGACCAAGGCCAAGCCCTTGCAGATCGCGGTGGTCGGACGCCCGAACGCCGGCAAGTCCACGCTGATCAACAAGATCATCGGCGAGGAGCGCCTTCTGACCGGCCCCGAAGCAGGCATCACCCGCGATTCGATTTCCGTCCAGAAGGACTGGAATGGCGTGCCGATGCGGATTTTCGACACCGCAGGTATGCGCAAGAAGGCCAAGGTTCAGGAAAAACTGGAAAAACTGTCGGTCTCGGACGGGCTGCGCGCGGTGAAATTCGCGGAAGTCGTTGTGGTTCTGCTGGATGTGGAAATCCCCTTCGAGCAGCAGGACCTGCGCATCGCCGATCTGGCGGAACGCGAAGGCCGCGCGGTCGTGATCGCCGTCAACAAGTGGGACACCGAGGACGACAAGCAGGACAAGCTGCGCGAGTTGAAGGCCGAATTCGCGCGCCTTCTGCCACAGTTGCGCGGGGCGCCGCTGGTCACCGTCTCGGCCAAGACGGGCCGGGGACTGGAGCGGCTGCAGGACGCGATCATGCGCGCACATGAAGTCTGGAACCGCAGGATCACGACCGCGAATCTAAACCGCTGGCTGTCGGGAATGCTGGAACAGCATCCGCCCCCCGCACCCGGCGGGCGACGGATCAAGATGCGTTACATGATGCAGGTAAAGACGCGGCCACCGGGGTTTGTCGTGATGACATCCTTTCCTGACCGCGTGCCGGAAAGCTATTCACGCTATCTTGTCAACGGGTTACGGGACGACTTTGACATGCCCGGCACGCCGATCCGGCTGACGCTGCGCGATCAGGGGCAAAAGAACCCCTACAAGGACAAGAAGTCGTCGCAGCCGTCGCGCCTGTCAAAGCACCTCAAGGGGCCGTCCAGAGACTAGGCCCGCACGTCGTCGCTGACCCACATGGTCATGGCGGCCAGAAGGATCAGGATGCCTGCTGCGGCGAGGGTCGATATGATCAGCCCTTCGACGCCGTTGCTGATGATGATACCGGCCAGCGCCCAGATCACCGTGAACAGGAACTCCGGTGCCATGCTGCGCTTGCGAAAGACCGCAAGTGCCACGATCAGGGCGCCGGTGATACCCACGACCGCCCAGCCAAATGCGTTCAGCAGCACGTCATAGCCTGCCATCGTCGTGCCGATCGACACCCAGGTGGCCGCGGTCAGCCAGCCTGCGTAGATGGCGACAGGTGCCTGAAACAACCAGCGGTCGCGGGTCGGTGCGATGATCAGGGACCAAATGGCGAAAGCGGCCATCAGAATGATGGTGATCGTGGCCCAGATTGCACTGGCGTTTGCGATGGCAAGCCACGGCACACCAATGGCAAGGCTGACCATCAGCGGGATGCGCGCCCTGTTCCAGTCGCCGGCGTCCCGCCGCTTGAGAAACCCGTAGACTGCCGAGATGACGAGCCACGCGTAGATCAGCCCCCATATCGCAAAGGCATATCCCGCCGGCTGGATGGGCGGGTCGATCTGCGGCACCGGAAGTTGATCCGCCCTGAACCCCGAAAACGGGCTGGTCAGCAGCGGAGAGACTGCAAAGGCGACCGCGAGGATTAGGGTAAAAAGCGCATTGAACTGTTTCATATTTCGCTAACGCGCCAGACCGTGAAAAGTTACAGGCCGAAGCCGCCTTTGTTGCGCTTCCCGTTCACATCATCGTGCCATCAGAGGCAATTCGCGTCTTGCCCCGAAGATAGGGGTGCAGCACCGCAGGTAGATCGACCGATCCGTCCTCTTGCTGGCCGTTCTCCAGCACCGCGATCAGGCAGCGCCCGACTGCAAGGCCAGAGCCGTTGAGGGTATGCACGAATTGCGGCTTGCCGCCGCCTTCGGGCTTGAAGCGGGCATTCATCCGCCGGGCCTGAAAGTCGCCGCAGACCGACACCGAACTGATTTCGCGGTAGGCGTTCTGGCCGGGCAACCAGACCTCGATGTCGTAGGTCTTGGTGGCACCAAAGCCGATATCACCCGTGCACAGCACGACGGTGCGGTAGGGCAGGCCCAGTTTTTCGAGGATCGTCTCGGCGCATTTTGTCATGCGCTCGTGCTCGTCCTGCGATGTTTCGGGATGACAGATCGTGACCATCTCGACCTTTTCGAACTGGTGCTGGCGCAGCATGCCCGAGGTGTCGCGTCCGGCCGATCCGGCTTCCGACCGGAAGCAGGGCGTATGGGCGACGTAGCGGCGGGGCAGGGTCGCAGCCTCTAGGGTTTCGCCAGACACGATATTGGTCAAGGTGACTTCGGCTGTCGGGATCAACCACCAGCCGTTCGTCGTCTGATAGCTGTCTTCGCCGAACTTGGGCAATTGCCCGGTGCCCAGCATCATTTCTTCGCGCACGAGCACGGGGGTATTCGTCTCTTGCAGGCCGTGGTCTTCGACGTGGGTGTCGAGCATGAACTGCGCCAGCGCACGGTGCAGACGGGCCACGGCACCCGACATCAGGACAAAGCGGCTGCCTGACAGCTTGGCGGCGGTCTCGAAATCCATTCCGTCCTGCACGGCAGGCAATTCGTAGTGTTCGCGTGGGTCGAAGGCGAAGTTGGGGATGCTGCCCGATGTGCGGACTTCGACATTTTCGCTTTCGTCCGCGCCGTCCGGCACGCTGTCCTGCGGGATATTCGGCAGTTCCATCAAGGCTTGCGTCAGCTGCGCGTCCAGCTCCTTGGCCTCGTCCTGCAGGCGGGCGATGTCGCTTTTCTTGCTGGCCACCAAGGCGCGCAGACGCTCGAATTCAGCCTCGTCGCCCTTGGCCCTGGCGGCGCCGACCGCCTTGGCGGCCTTGTTCGCCTCGGCCTGCGCCTCTTCGGCGGCCTGAATGGCTGTGCGGCGGGCGCTGTCGATGCCCAGAAGATGCGCAGAGACACCCGACAGGCCGCGGCGGGCCATCCCCGCGTCGAAAGCCTCGGGAGCGTCGCGGATCGTGCGAATATCGTGCATCTGTCATGTCCTCTTGATGCGTCTGCCGTTCGCGCTCATATGCCCCAAAGGATGCAACGGGGAAAGCCCCGCGATCCTCGCGCCATTTTGACCCCGAAGATGCCGCCGGTCGGCATTGCCAATCGGGGCCTCCGCTCTTAGGGTGCCGCGACTTCTGACCGGGCGATCCCGCCCCAAGAACAAGGACCCGCCATGAGACCCGCAGACCTTATCATGTTCGCGCTGATCTTCGCGATCATGTACTTCCTTCTGATCCGTCCGCAGCAGAAGCGTGCGAAAGAACATCAGACCATGCTGGCGGCCCTGCGCCGTGGCGATCAGGTCGTCACGTCGGGCGGCATCATCGGCAAGGTGACCAAGGTCAAGGACGAGGTCGAGGAGGTCGAGGTGGAAATCGCGACAGGAACGACCGTACGCGTGATGCGGTCCACCATCGCCCGCGTGATCAACAAGACCGAGCCTGCCAAATAAGCCGGGCTCAGGGGGCCAAAAATGCTGAATATCTCACCGTTCAGGATGGTCCTGATCTGGCTGACCGTCGCTGTAGGCCTTTTGCTGGCCCTGCCGAACGCCTTTTATGGCAAGGTCGAAAGCTACAACGACACTGTCGTCGCCTCCGGTTCGGGCGAAGGCTGGCCCGGGTTTTTGCCGTCGGGACTTGTGAACCTTGGCCTTGATCTGCGGGGCGGTGCGCATTTGCTGGCCGAAGTGGAGGTGGAAGATGTCTACCAGACGATGATCGACGTGCGCTGGCCCGAGGTGCGCGACGCACTGGCGGCAGAGCGTGACACTGTCGGTTTCGTCACCCGCGAGGATTCACCCGAGGGTGTTCTACGTGTCCGGATCTCTGAAAGTGCGGGGGCCGACCGTGCCCTGCAGATCGTGCGCGAATTGGCGCAGCCGGTGCAGGGGCTTTCTGGTGCAGGCTCCAGCGACATCGAGGTCGCGGCGAATGGTTCCGTACTGACGATCACGCTGTCCGAGGCTGAAAAAGCCGGCATCGACGAACGCACGATGGGACAGGCTCTCGAGATCGTGCGCAACCGCATCGACGAGGCTGGCACGCGCGAGCCTTCGATCCAGCGG
>JAIVHI010000203.1 GCA_020201155.1 Loktanella sp.
CCGGTCGACAGGTCTTTACTTGCCCGGGCAAGTCGAACGGGTAAACAGTAAACTCACAGGCTCAAACTACATCGAGGCTAGACAATGACAGACGACGCAGACGCCCGCCTCTGGTGCGCAGTGCTGGCCGCCGGGCTGAACGAAGCCGCAAAGGGCAAGGATGCAAGCTGGATCGGCACACACGACTTTTATCTTGTGTGCAACTTGGCCGGGCTGGACCCTGCGGCAGTCACGGAACGCTTCGAACCCGATACATACAGACACACCACCAGAATTGGAGAAGTAAGGCCATGAGACGATCATGCCTCCCGCCCCGCCCCGTGCCGCAAAGCGTCAAGGATCTGAAACACCTGTGCGCGCACGGCGTCGGTGTGGGGGGAGGCGATCGTCGAATCCATGAACGGATTTGGAAATCAGAAAAAGAGGCCGTTGCGACCTGCAAAGACTGTGGCGGATCAACACCGAGCATTCGCTTTATCCGCGGCTACCGAACCAATGAATGTGTCAGGAAAAGAAAGCGGGACTGATGACGCGATGACCCGCCGCCGCAATCCTACATTGGCGAGGCGCTGACTATGGACAGATTGGTCACGTCCACCAAGCCCCGTCGCACCCAGTCCACCATGTCCACCGCACCGAGCTCGTCCTCGTAGCCGATCGACACGTTGCGCAACAGGGTCCCGCCTGGCATCCGGATGTCGGCAGGCCGGTGGGTATGGCCGAACAACCAAACGTCCGGACGATACAGCTCGATCTCGGCCTCGAGATCGGACGCGAAGCATGGGCTGAGCGGCGTCAGTGCGCCGGTTGCCGCAGGCGACGGGGCGTGGTGGGTGACGACGACAGTCCTGCCGTCCCATGGGGCGGCAAGCTCCGAGGTCAGCCAGGCCCGCTGCGTCGCATGTGCGGCGGCCGTGTCTTCCGGACGGAGCTGACGTTCCGGGTCGTCGACCATGATCACGTCTTCTTCGTAGTCCGGCATCATCTGCGCCTGCCAGAGCGTATCTGCGACAGCCTGATCACCATGCGGCGCAAAAAGCTTCAGGTCCGTCCAGAGCGTCGCCACCAAGACCCGCACATCCCCGGTTCCAAAGCGGCGGCACTGACCGAAGGTGCAGCCGGCCTCGCGACAGATCCTGTCGAGGTCTTCATCCAGCGTGGTGAGATTGCCGCCATAGTAGTCATGGTTGCCTGGCATCACGATCGTCTGCTTGGCCGGATAGAGCGTGCCCAGCCAGCGAAGCGCTGACGGCCAATTCTGAATCGCATCCTCGGTGAGATCACCCGCGACGATCATCAGGTCCGCCTCTTGGCCAACCTCGTGGATAGCCTCGCCAAGGCGACGCAGAATGTCGCGGTCCTGGATTTCATCCAGATGCAGGTCAGCGAGGGCAAGGATTTTCATGGAAGCTTACTTGTCCGTTCCAAACTCTGTGCAGAATAGAAAACAAAGCTTATTGCCTTCGGGGTCGCGGGCATAGGCGGCATAAAAATCGTCATCGTAGGCTGGCCTGTCCCCTGGAGCGCCTTCATCCGTTCCCCCGTGACGGAGGGCGGCTTTCCAAGCTTCCTGAACGGAGGATTGGGAGCTGCACTGAAAGCTTATCTGGACGCCATTTCCTGCAACGGCAGCATCACCATTTATAGGCTCGCGGATCGCAAACTGCGGCCATCGCTGACGATCTTTCTGCCAAATCACACCCGCCGGGCTGATCTGGCCAAGATCTGTAGTGCGACGGAGATCTACGCGAGCAAGAACAGCATCATAGAAAGCGACCATAAGACCGAGGTCATTCACTCCGATCATAACATGACTGAACACAGAACTTCTCCCAGTATGGCGAGCCCACAAGGTAAGTCACCAAGACTTCTTTGTCCCGCACAGCTGCCGGTCAGCTACGATAGAAACCTTTGGTCAGGTGACAAAATAGGTCCACTATAGCAGACCTTTATTGCCTACCGGTCGTTCGTCCGTTGTGCGGGACAATTTGATCCTTCGTCGCCTATGCAACGCGTGTCTGCTACAAGGAGGTGACAGGGCATCTTGATGAAAAAACCTCCGCCTTTCAGTTGCGGTCAACCCGTGCTTCCACAAAGTCTGCGACGTCTCTGGCGTCCACAGCACATCGTTTGACGAGCCAGTCGAAATGCTCCGTCAGTGCCATGATCCGCTGGCGTTCCCTGAGTGCCATGTAGCACTGGCCGATATATAAAACGGCAAGGTCATTGCTGAATACCGTAAGGGGCGCACTGTAGAGTGCATGCGCGTCATATAAAAACAGCCTCAATCTCGGATAGAGCCTGTCGGCCTGCTGCGAGATAACCTGCAGTTGAACTGATCTGATGTCTGCATCGAGGCCCTGATAATACCCGTTGCCCTCAGCAAGCGAAACGACTTCATGCAAAGGAATTGCGATTTCATAGTCCGCTGCGCCGGACATGAGCCAATCCAGTTGTCCTTTCGCTTGCGTTTTCACATGGTCGATCACGTCAGGTGCGAGGGTGGAATACTCCCATGCAATCATGGCCTCCGTCTTGAGCATTTCAGGCAGTGTCGCGGGGACATGTCGGATTTTGCTGCCCGCAGATTCGCGGTGCCAATCAAGAATTTGATCCCCGGTCGAGGCGCGCTCCGCAGAGGCAAGCGAGATTTCAGTGGCAAGTATCGCCGCAGGCTGCTCAGGGCGATTGCTGAGCCCCATTAACCAATCAAGGCTGACCCCAAGTTCTGCAGCGATATCAGCGGCCAGCTGCGCATTTGGCAACCGCGGCATATCCCGTTTGAACAGTTGTCCGATGGTCGAACGATCCACCCCAGCGGCACGGGCCAGCTCGCTCTTTGAGAGACCTGCGCGTGAGGTTGCATCCACAAGTCTGATGCGAAACAGGTCTACGCGATCCCTCTTGGCCATATTATCTGCATTGCAGACAAAAAACGTCATTGCAAACTTTTCGCAGCGAATTCACGAAATTCTCAAAACAGGGCCATCGGCGTAATTGGTGCATGAACCAAGACGGAGAGACGCAGATGGACACGCGCGGACGACTGCTTTTAAAGGCCCTGACCTGGCAAGGCACAGGTTTCGTGGTGATGCTTATGATCGGTTGGCTGGTCACTGGGTCGGTGTCGGCAGGTGGCAGCATTGCAATCGCCGGGGCTGTTTCAGGCTTCTGCGCCTATTTCCTGCACGAACTCCTCTGGTCCAAGGTTTCCTGGGGGCTCAAACTGTCGAAAACGACATAGCGCCAACAGCGTTGCCGCATTTGAAGCTTTGGACTCCCTGCCGACCTTCGCTGCAAATGTCACGAACGGCGGCTGATAGGCCCAGATCTGTTTCGGATTACGTAAGGTCAATATTGAGCCTGGATGGACAGACGGTGTGTAATCCATCATAGGGGGTGTGCTACGTTACTGCATTCGATCCCCTGCTTTCCCTACCGGACCTCAGCGAACTCGATATCGGCCGACTGCGCCGCGCTGTTGCATTTCCGCGAACAGGTTGAAAATAATAGGAGATCCCACGATGGCCAATGGCACCGTGAAATGGTTTAACTCAACAAAAGGCTTCGGCTTCATCGCACCTGAAGCGGGCAGCAAAGACGTTTTTGTCCATATTTCTGCCGTCGAGCGTTCTGGCCTTACTGGGCTGAGCGACGATCAGAAAGTGACCTTCGACGTTCAGTCCGGCCGCGATGGTCGTGACTCGGCAGAGAACCTACAGCTCGCCTGAGCGAACGATCAAAGTTTGGAATGGGGCGCCTTCGGGCGTCCTTTTTCGTTGAAAGTTCAAGACCGCGATCACGAATGCTTTCATCTCATTAAGTCAATCGTCGTGGCGGCGCTCCCGGTCTCCGACGAATCTTTCCAGCCTGTCAGCACGCAGTCTGCGAGAGCAGCGACAAGCGACTTCTTCGTCCGCATCTCTGCCGCTCGTCTGGGACAAAAACGGCTGGTCGTTAGTGACGGGTCAGAAACGGTCGTTATCGTCTGTGACGAAAACGTCTGAGTTTTGTCCATACGTTTCGCACAGCGGACCTTCGATGTCGGCCGATCTACCGGCAGCAATGCGGACTTTTCTGCCATTATCTGCATTCGCTCGATTCCTGCTGCGCCTGCAAAGATCACTTTTAGAAGAGAGATTTGCGGTCATTCGCGAGTAGCCCGCGAATGACCGCATCGAGGATCAATAGGTCTCGACGACCTCACTATACTCACCACGTAGTTGGATCGTGATCGTGATCGCCGTGCTATCGCGGTTACGCCAGAACCACCCATGATCGCCGGCAAATGGGGCTTCGATGCCGCCCTCGCCCTCGGTCTCGCCGCGGCCGCGCTCGTAATCTATAGACTCGCCGCCACCATGGGCGTGGAGATCAAAGTTGACCCGACCCCCGGCCGCTGTCCACGCATAGTCGGCGACATTCCCGGCTTCCATCGTCATCTTGATTTCGGCACTGGCCCCTGGTTCGAGAGTGAATGTCACTTCATCGCGCCAGGCTTCCTGCGCCTCTTGGGCATGGGCAGCGCCTACGAATAGGCCGAAGACGGCGTCGAGAACGCTGGAGGATTGATCCTGACCAAGTTGTTCGTCCAGCAAGCGGTCCGCCTCAGCCTCTGCGGCGAGCTCCAGCTTGATCTCGCCCATTTCGGTCAAGCCAAGCACGCGGCCAAATCCAGTTGGGTCTATGGCATGTTCCGCAGGCAGGTAGATGGTGACCAGAATTGCCACGGAGCCGATTCCCGCGATGATGCTGGAACGGAACAGTTGCACTTTGGTGGGCAGGTCTTCGAGGTTTGGTTTGGGTGCGTTGTTCATGTAAGTATCCAATCTTTGTTTATGTTGAGGCGATGTAACCGGCGATTTGATAGCCGGTCAGCCAGATGCCGAGGCCTATCATCACCAGGTTTGCGACGGTGGCCTGGCGCATGAAGTCGGGATGGCGACGCCAATAGCCCATGACGATCAGGATCACCGCGAGCGCGAGCAGTTGGCCCACCTCGACGCCCACATTGAACGCCAGCAGGTTCGCCAGAAGCCCGTCCTGAGGGATGTCATACTCGAGGATCTTGGTAGCCAAGCCCGTGCCGTGGAACAGGCCGAAGATCAGCGTCGCGGCCTTGGTGTTGGGCTGGAACCCGAACCATTTCTGATAGTAACCAAGGTTATCGAGCGCCTTGTAGACCACGGACAGGCCGATGATCGCGTCGATGATGTAGGCATTGATGCCCCAGCCATACCAGACGCCCAGAAGCATCGTTGTCGAATGGCCTATGGCGAAGAGGCTGACATAGATGCCGACGTCCTTCATCTTGTAGAGGAAGAAGACCACGCCGAGCAGAAACAGGATGTGGTCGTAGCCGGTCACCATGTGCTTGGCGCCGAGATAGATGAAGGGGATGATCTTCACCCCCCAGATTTCCTGAATATAGCCCGCGTCACCAGCGGTGACGTTGTGGGCAAGAGCTTGGGCAGCGGACAGCATGAATGCCGCCAGCATAATAAAGGTCAGCGTGGCGATTTGGCGTGGTGCCAATGCCCGCAGGACCCGCGAAGTCGAGGCCATGGTGGATCTCCGGTGTGTTTTGTTGACTGATCGGTGAAGCCGCACGGAAGCGGCGCCGATCAGACGCGCGGAGGTCGTTCGATTTGATAAACGCGATGCGATCCGGCTGACGAAGCATGTAGCTGGAAATTGTCTCGATAGCCCATAGACGGGTGTGAACCTGTGCGAAGCGCGAGCAGGGCCTGACTGTGATCATGGTCGGCCACATCATGGCTATGTCCATGGAGCGCCCAGTAAAGGTCCTCATCGAACCCGTGTGAATGGCCATGTTCGGCAATCATGTCGGCGTGCTCGGCAACAACCTCGAACACCGAAGGGGTGTGGCTTGTGCTTGGCGCAAGGGACCACACCAACAGCGACAGGCAAAGAAGCGCCGCAAGCGCACTCCGTCCGTATGTTAGCAAAGTTATCACTGATCTGCCTGCCTACTCGTTTTGAGTCCGTGACACGTTGATCATGCCGACTTGTTCTATCCTCTGGGGGAGGATAGCATATTCCTATGATAAAGCCCCATGTGCATGCAACCCATCCCGCTCTCGTTGCTCGGCTGAAGCGCGCCGATGGGCATCTTCGCGCCGTGATCGAGATGATCGAGGCGGGGAAACCCTGTCTCGAGATCGCGCAACAGATGCAGGCGGTCGAAAAAGCCGTCGCAAACGCCAAGCGTGCCCTGATCCACGATCACCTGGACTATTGCCTCGATGCCGAGCATTCGACTGCCGATCGCGACGAGCTGAAAGCCATTTCCCGATACCTTTGAGGTCACCGCCGTGCTGGAAATCCTTGCCGACCGCACCTACCGCCATCTCTTCGCAGCGCAGGTCGTGGCACTTCTGGGCACGGGGCTTGCAACGGTCGCGCTCGGGCTTCTGGCTTACGATCTGGCGGGCGACAACGCGGCGATGGTGCTGGGCACGGTCTTCACGATCAAGATGCTCGCCTATGTCGGCATCGCCCCCATCGCAGGCGCGTTTGCCAATCGGGTGAACCGGCGCGCGCTTCTGGTGGCGCTTGATCTTGTGAGAGCGGGTGTGGCGCTATGCCTGCCTTTCGTCACCGACGTCTGGCAGGTCTACGTCCTGATCTTCCTGCTGCAATCGGCCTCGGCGGCGTTCACACCAACCTTTCAGGCGACGATCCCCGACGTGTTGACGGACGAGGCCCGTTACACCCGAGCGCTGTCGCTCTCGCGGCTGGCCTACGATCTGGAGAACATCGCCAGCCCGATGCTTGCCGGGCTGTTGCTTGCGGTGATGAGCTACAACTCCCTCTTCCTCGGCACAGTCGTGGGATTTGCGGCCTCCGCCGCGCTGGTCCTCTCGGTCCTGCTGCCCAGCCCGAAAACGTCGCAGTCGCGCGGCATCTACGACCGCACCACGCGGGGCATCCGCATTTACCTCGCCACACCGCGCCTGAGGGGGTTGCTGGCGCTTAACATGGCCGCCGCCGCGGCAGGGGCAATGGTGCTGGTCAACTCCATTGTGCTGGTGCGCAGCACGCTGGGGCTGGACGCCTCCGCGCTGGCCTGGACGTTGTTCGCCTTTGGCGCAGGGTCGATGATCGCGGCCCTGCTTTTGCCAAAGCTGCTGGACACCATACCAGACCGCCCGGTGATGGTGGGCGGCGCGGTGCTGATGGTGGTGACACTTCTTGGATTGGCAAGCGAGATCGCGACCCTTGGTCTTGTCTGGCCGGTCCTGCTTGGCGCGTGGCTGCTCGTGGGGCTGGGGTATTCCACTGTTCTGACGCCGTCGGGGCGGCTGCTGCGCCGCTCCGCCCACGCGGAAGACCGTCCCGCACTCTTCGCCGCGCAATTCGCGCTGAGCCACGCCTGCTGGCTGGTCACCTATCCCTTGTCGGGATGGCTGATGACGCAGTCTGGGCCCGTTGCAGCACTTGGCGTCCTGGCAACGCTTGCGGGTGCGAGCATCGTCGCGGCGCTACGCTTCTGGCCAAGCGAAGAACCGGAGACCTTTGAGCATACCCACGATAACCTCCCGCTTGATCACCCGCATCTGCACGGAACGCGGCGGCATGCCCATTCCTTCTTCGTTGACGAAAACCATCCCCGATGGGCATCACAACTTTAACATCAGTCCAGACAGTTCAGTCGTTTACGGACTATGAGACGATCCTGTATTTTGTCAGAGCAGACAATTTGCAGTAATGGCGTAAAGAATTGCAAAGGTCCGGTCACGTCTGCAAGGTCAGCGCCGCAATTGTGAAGTTCGTCAACTGTGGGTGGGTCGAGAGGGGTCACTGCCGACCTTCGCCGCCCATGTCACGAACGGTCGCTGCCGGACAAAAACCTGTGGTCAGAATGTATGTGCCAATAACGGTCGGTTCCGCCTGTGACATAAACGTGTGAGCTTTGACCACTTCACCAGCATGGAAGAAGCCAACACACGTCTTGGCTATCTGAATGCCTGCTTCGGCCGTAGTCTAAACTGGCTGTCTCGTCTCGGTCGCCGATTGCATCGGTCCAGTTTCAAACAATCATCAGCACCAGCATCACGATGGCCATTCCCATCATCATCAGGTTTTCGGACAGGCTCACGAACCCCAGCGGCACGTTCGAGTTGCCTCCCACGCAGGCGCATTTCAGCTCGCGCTTGTCGATGTAGACGGCCTTGAACACGCTGATCGCGCCGATCGTGGCGACGAAAAGAGCGGCCGGAGCAGCAAGCGGGGTCAGCAACATACCGGTCATCAGGATGCCCGCCCCGGTCTCGACCCACGGATAGACGTAGGCGTAAGGGACCCATTTCCGCGCGAGTAGGTCGTAGTTCAGGAACATCGTCGTGAAGCTTTCGATATCGCGCAGCTTCTGCATCCCCAGCAGGATCATCGAGACCGAAATGAACCACCCGAGCGTCTGCCATGTGATTGCCCCGAGAAAGCCGATGGAAAGCGCAAGCGCGGTCGCCGCAGCGACGGCGAAGAGGTAGAGCACCGGTTTGTAGGTCGTGGTATCCGGATCGTAATCGGTGAGCTTCTGACGCAGGGCGTCGTAACCGCCCACGCGCTTCCCTTCGATCCAGACCTGCGGGGTCGTGGGAACGTCGAATTCCTTTTTGAACGCATCGACCTCGGGCCGCTCGCGGAACAGGCGATCATCGATCTCGAAGCCCTTGCGCTTCAGAAGCCAGCGCGTTTTCTGCCCCGCAGGGCATAGTTCGCGCACGCGCGGGTCGGACAGGTTTGCCCGTTCGCTGGTCAGGATCGCGATGGAATGGTGCGGGATCATTGCCTTCATCCAGGCAATGTCGCCCACGGTGTCTTGCGACCGGACCAGATAGACGCCGGCCGCAAAGGCAATGGCGGCCCCGGCGAAGATCGCGATGTTCATCTTCCGGTTGGAATACATTCCGAGCATGAAGGCGAGCATGACCACCGCCATCATCCCGCCCATGTAGAGCGCCATCCACATCCGCGTCTGCGAGAAGAAGATATGATCGAGGGCGTAGGTGTTGAGATACATCAAGCCAAACATCGCCACCGTCGAGGTGCCGATCATCGCGAAGAACCGGCCATAGCCGCTGCCTTCGCCGTTTCCGCTACCGTGGTGCTTATCCTTTGAAACCATTGTAGTGTCGTCTTGATGTGCCATTGTCTGTCTCTTCATTATACCCATATGGGGTATACAACGAATATGCCAACCCAATGGTTCCCTAAAAGGAGCGCCGCCCGATGAAGGCCACCAAGGAAAAGACGCTGGACCGCCTGTCGCGGCTCGAAGGACAGGTGCGCGGTGTCGCGAAAATGGTCGAGGCCGACCGCTACTGTATGGACATCCTCGCGCAGACGGCTGCGATCCGGTCGGCCGTTCTGGGGGTCGAAAAGCTTGTGCTGGAGAACCACGCTGCGCATTGCGTCGAGTCCGCGATTGCAAGCGGCGACCCGGAGGAACAGCGCGCCAAGTTCGACGAACTGATCGGGCTTTTGCAAAAGGCGTCGAGGTAGGCGTCTCCGCCGGTGACAGATGACGGCCCCAAGGCGGCGCAACCGTCAATTTTGGACGCGCCGGTGCGAGGCAAAATAGTTTTCACACCAGCGCAGCAATTGCGACTGTGGATCAGGCGGTCAGGAACTGACCCATCATCCCGGCATCTTCGTGTTCGAGAATGTGACAATGGAACATGAAAGGTATGTTCTCGACGCTCGGTGCCTCGATGGCGACCAGAAGTTCGCGGGTTCCGTTTATGACGACGACATCTTTCCAGCCCGTCTCCTCGGGCCGTCTCGGGTCTGGCACTCGGAACTTCACGCCATGGGCGTGAAAGGGGTGTGCCATCCCCTCTGCCGTGATCGACCAGCGCTCGACAGTTCCGATCCGGGCGGTGAACGAGATCCGATCGGGATCGTAGGGCTCGCCATTGATCGCCATTACGGGTCCAGACCCCATCATGTCGCGCATACGCTGCATCGGCCCCATGTTTTCCTGCAAGACAAACGACCGTTCGACGACCGAAGCTGGAAGCTCGCCCAGATCTTCCGTCAGCCTCTCCGGCACGCGACCCGGCGCTGGAATATCAGCGTTGCCGACAAGGGACAGCAGCGTATGCCGAACCTCGTCGCCCCCCATCATGCCCATCATCATGCCGCCCATCAGAGATGCGGCAACCGAGATCGGCACCGTGCCGCCATCGCCCATATCGACGACCACCTCCACCCGTTCGCCGGGCGCGATCGTCACATCGGCAATCTCGACGGGCCGTGGGATCAACCCCTGATCCACCCCGATCAGCCTGGCCGGGCGCGGAAACGAGATTGTGTGCTGTGCCGAGGTCGAGGCGTTGATGAAGCGCAGCCGCACAAGCCCGGCCGGCACCTCAGCAACGGGGGCGTATTGACCGTTGGCGAGAACGACGTCGCCGAGATAACCGTGCATGATCGTCATCATGTCGGGATCGTAGACGGCCTGACCTTCGCGGCCGATCTTCTTGTCCTGAAGGATCACCACCAGATCATCGAGACCGGGTGTCGAGGGGAGGCCCAAGGCGTCGCTCTCGTCGTCTTCGAGGATCAACGCCCCGGCAAGACCAGCCCATTGGTCTGGCGCGGTCCGACCGTGAACATGGGTATGATACCACAGGGTCGCAGCGGGCTGTTCCAGCGGGAGTTTGGCGCGCCAGACAGCGCCCGGCCGGATCACCGATTGCGGCGCGCCCCCATCCGCGTCGGACGGCACGTTCAGCCCGTGCCAATGAGTGGAGACGGGGATCTCCGTCCCATTGGTCACTGCCGCGTTCACGGTTGTTCCGCGCCGCATTCGCACGGTTGGCCCCAAGTAGGCCCCTTCGAAACCCATGGTCGGTGTCGCGGCACCCGTGCCGAAGCGTGTTTCTCCTGCCATTGCCCGCAGCGCCAGTGTGCCGCCGCGGGCGTCGATTTCCGGCATGGGCCGAAAAGGCTGACCCGCTTGAAGCGCGGCCGGTTCCGTGTCGGACATCCGACCCATTCCACCGCCCCCCATGCCGTCATGCATCATGCCCTGAGCGTCGGCGCGGCGTAGAAATGCCGGCACGGACAGCCCCGCTCCGGCGCCAAGAATCGCCGCTCTTCTCGTGATCATCGTGATGTCTCCCTTTCGTCATGCGCGGCACGGATGTCCTGCGGCCAGGTCGATTTGATGTAGCTGAGGACGGCAATGATCTCGTCGTCCGTCAGGACGCCCTCATAGATGGGCATGTTGGACGCGTAGTCGGGATCGCCGATCAGGGCACCGGTCCCGTATTTCGTCAGGCGAAACAGGGTGTCGCCATCATGATGCCACGTATGTCCGGTTTCATCATGCGGCGGGGCCGGAAGCCGTCCGTCCTCGCCGGACGATCGCCAGTTCGGTTGCCCTTCGAGGTTCGCTCCATGACAGGAGGAGCAGTTTTCCTGATAGACGACTGCGCCCAAGGCCACGATATCGGGATTGCTGTCTTGCAAGACTATCCGGGCCTCATCGGACCGGATCATGCCCGTGGCGAGCAGAGCGGCTCCAAAGAGAACCGCTCCGCCAACCACGATCCAGAGGGACCGTTTCACAGGCCCGCCTGATAGAAGACCTCGCCTTCACCGGCTTTGCCGCCAAAGGCGATCACGTCATAGCGTGCGGTCGGGTCGTTTCCCATGCCGGGGGAGCCGCCGGGCATGCCGGGCACGGCGATCCCAGTGATCTCCGGACGCTCCTCCAGCAGTTTGGTAAGGGCTGCGAATGGCACATGGCCTTCAACTACATAGCCGTCGATCATTGCGGTATGGCAGGACCACATCGTGCCGGGCACGTCGTTCTCCACCTTCACGCTGGTCACATCACGTGTATCCGTAACTTCGATGTCGTAACCCTCTTCTCGGGCCAGGGCGACCCATGCGCCGCAGCACCCGCAGGTTGGGCTTTTCGTGACGTGCATGGTGCCGTGTTCGGCCATGTCGGAATGGCTGTCTGCATGGGCAACGCCAACAGAGCCGAAGGGGGCAAGGCCGAGCGCCAGTGCGGCGGCTGGCGCGAAGGTCCGAATTGTCTTGACCAGTTTCATGATATTTTCCTTCGATAAGCGCACGGGCCGAGCCCGTTGTGGTGTGATGTCGAAATGAGGCTGCGCAAGGCGCAGGCCAGATCACATCGTGCGCGGCGGATCGAGAGGGCCGGACGGTTCAAAGCCGGTCAAAAGAAGACCAACGGTCGCAAAAACATCTCCGCCCGTTACAGGGGCGGTCTGGTGCAACTCGGCACCCGGCAAAAGCGCTGGCAAGACATGACAGCTCTGCGTGCGTTCCGTGCCATCCTCGCAGCAATGAACCTGATCGTTTGTCGCCATTTCCATGACGCCGTGACCCCGGTCGGCAAAGCCCGAGTGGCTCGCGGCCATTGCGCTGGAGAGCGAAGCCGAGATCATCACCATGACGATCAGAAGGAAGCGAACCAGATACATGAGACATACCTACAAGGGGTATATGCCGGTTTGCAAGTCAAAGGGGCGCTACATCCGGTCATGCCGCTCAATGTTCGTGGGCATCCTCACCCCGTGCCATCATCAGGTGATGCTCACGTTGATGACCCTGACATCGGATTTCTCGGCAATCGGCAAAGCGACTGTTGGGAACTGATCCTGATTCAGATTGGTTTCCCTGTAGGGTCGACGATAGATGTCGACCCTTTTCAATTTTCCACAATGGAGGACATTGACAATGGACTACACACATAACCGTTTACTACAGGACACGGCACTGGCGGATGCAGAGCAGCGTGTCCGCGATGCACTCACGGCCGAGGGTTTCGGGGTTCTGACCGAGATCGACGTCCAGGCAACGATGAAAAAGAAGATCGATGCGGATATGGATGGCTATCGCATCCTCGGCGCCTGCAACCCCAAGATGGCGTGGGAGGCGATCGGCCTCGAGCCGCGGATCGGAGCGATGTTGCCGTGCAATGTTATTTTGCGCAGTGTCGAGGGCGGCACCGAAGTCAGTGCCGTCGATCCGGTCGCGTCGATGCAAGCCGTGGATAACTCCGAGCTACACGCGGTCGCCGGCCAGGTCCGCGACCAGCTTGTGCGCGCCATCGACGCCGCCTGAGCAGGGTCATTGCAAGGGGTATTGGCACTCGTGATCGGCCTTTTGGGCGTTGCGGCCGCGGGCGTCGCCCACCACTTTGCTCTGATCGCCATCGGACGGCTGGCTACCGTGGAAAGTGCGGGCGTAACACTGATGCAGGGCGATCTCGTGGGTCTGGTGCGGGCACGAAAGCTCGCCAAGGCAACATTGCGAAATATCAGCCAGAATCAGTTCTTCGCCTTCACCTACAATGCTGCCGGTGTGCCTATCGCCGCCGGCACCCTTTATCCTGTTTTCGGTCTGCTGCTTTCACCTATGATCGCGGTCGCGGCGATGAGCCTGTCGTCGGTGTCGGTGATTTCCAATGCCCTGCGACTACGCCGGGTGAAGCTCTGAGAAAATGACGATAGGAACTGGGGCAAGGATCCTGCCCCAGTTCCTTTGTTGGCAGTATGTCCATGAGGCTCGGACAATTGAATTGCACCATGTCCGCCACACCATGCTTCCGTTGCTTACTCCTCGCGGAGAGCCAGCCAAGCCTTCATCTGTGCGATCTCGGCTTCCTGTGCGGCGATGACCGCTTCGGCAAGCTGACGGACCTCAGGGTCACTCCCATACTCCAAGGCAGTTTGCGCCATCGCGACCGCAGCCTCGTGGTGCGGGATCATGCCGTTCATGAAGTCCACATCCGCGTCCCCGGTCAGCGGCAGCATATCGGCCATCATTTGGTCCATTGCTGCAGCATACTCCTGCACTGACGGATTGTCCGCCAGTTCGGGCGGGATCATCGAACTGTGGCTCATCGTGCCCATCGGTTCTTGCTGGTCCATATTCATCCCATCCATATTGGAATGATCCATGTTGGAATGATCCATGTCGGGCATGGCTTGCTGGGCAAATGCCAGACCACCTGCAATGGCAAAAATTGCAGCCAGCAATACGAGCGTGTGCTTTTTCATATCTTCATTTCTTCTGTGAAAAGGGTTTCGTTCAAGCTGGTGCGTAGCCGATGTCGGTCAATGCACTTGCCAGCTTTTTGCGCAGCTACATCTGTCGTAACCTCGGCTGATGGATCAACCGACACGATTGCTCTGATCACGCTGCGTGCGCAGCCACCACGCTTCATGTTGTGGACGTGAAATTGCACCTGTGTCTCCTGAAAAGGGGTGTGTCCAACGTGAAATAAATAGGGGTTCCTCTCGTTGTAAGGTCAAGCGCACAAAGCCGTGAACATAATCGAAAAAAACATCCCATGCTTTTTCCAATAGCTGGAAGCTCCATCATACTTTGAGGCGAAAACTGATAAGAGGCACAAGACCTCAGACGTTCTGGCCCATTTCTGACTCCTACTCGTAGCCGCGCTTCGCCTTCTGCATGTGCAGCATGAAGCGGGCGTCTTTCGCGGCGACTTCCGTCTCGAACCAGTCGATCCGGACCTGCCCGGACTGGCCGATCCGACCCCATTCGCGGATCAGAGACCAGTCACCGAAGAGACCGCGCACGATCTCCATCCGGTAGAACCGGCGCGCGTTGCTCGGAGGATCGATCCGCGTCAGGTCCACCCCTACCCCCACATCCGTGCTGCGATGTCCTGCTCTTCGCGACCGACGGCCTCAGCATAGATCGCCGTGGTGCTGAGCTGCGCGTGGCCGAGCCAGCGTTGCAACATGTGGAGCGGCACGCCGTTCACTGTCGCGTTGATCCCGAACCCATGCCGCAGTCCTTTTGGACTGCGGTGTGGCGCATCCGGGAGACCGGCGTCCACCATGATCCGCTTGACGATCTGCCAGACGCGCACGCGGCTCAAGGGCCAGATCGGCAGAGCCGACTTCTTTCGGGATTTCTGCGCCTCACGCACGCCGTGGGCGGTGTTCAGCGTGTCGAGGAAGTCAGGCGGCACCGGCACCGCTCGGAAGACGACTTTCTGGTGCCCCGAGGTGTCCTTGCGCTTTTTCAGCGACCGGATCGCGATGGTCCCGCCGGACAGGTCGATCCGGGCTGGCGTGATCTGCACCAGCTCCGACGGCCGACACCCGGTCCAGTGCAGGGTCTCGCACAGGGTTCGGTCGCGTGCGGGCTGGCGCCGGGCCGCGGCGAGGAAAGCCGCACGCTCTTCCGCGTTCAGATAGAGACGGTTTCCGGCAGGGTCATGGAGGCGCATTTCGGACATAGTGAACAGTTTATCCGACAACTGTTAAACAAGGAAGCCGGAACTGGGCCCCTGCCCCGCCTAAACGGCGCGCCGACGGCGAGTTCGCAGCCCAAGCGCTTAACACTATGGATAATAGTGTTAAGTGCGCGCAGACCTGCATCCGTCAGCATCCCTGCCAACCTCGTCCAAATGCCGAGCGAAAAAGCGTCGGCCATCGAACCGTCAATTTTTGAGCGCGTGTGCTGAGGCAGTCGTTTCTTTACTGAAGTTAAATTTCCGAGCCCATTTCAAGAAATCGGCTTACTACCGGCGAACAGAGTGAGTTCCTTGAAAACCGACCCTGAGGCGGTCAAACTCGAATTCCGAACTGGGCGCCGGTTCAGCGACGTTCGGCGACCGGGAGGCCAGACGCCGCCGGGAGTCTTCGGTGCATACAGGAGACCCGAAAGTGCAACCGACCACCGACATCTTCTTCCTGTCCCATCCCGATCCAATGTGGGTCTACGATCTGGACACGCTCCAGTTTCTGGCCGTCAACAATGCCGCCATCGCGAAATACGGGTATTCCCGCGAGGAATTCCTGGCGATGACGATCGCCGATATTCGCCCCGAGGAAGATCGGCCAGCCCTTGATGCGAATGTCGCGGCGGTTACCGAAGGCCGAAACCAGAGCGGGCCTTGGCGGCACCGGCTGAAGTCTGGAGAGATGATCTACGTCGACATCACCGGCCACACCATCGATTATGATGGACGCCGTGCCGAGCTGATCGCCGCACGGGATTTGACCGAACGTGTCGAATCCGCGCGTGAACTTGAGCGGGCGAAACGGATGCTCGAGATCGCGGGAAATTCGGCGAAGTTCGGTGCCTGGCGTTATGACGTAGGGGCGGATCGGCTGGACTGGTCTACCGAGACTGCCCGTATTCACGATGAGCCGGACGGTTTTTCACCGACGGTCGCGGATGGCCTCGACTATTACGTGCCTGAGCATCGCGACCGTATCGTAACGCTTTTCCAATCCTGCCACGACCGCGGAACGCCATTCGACGAAACGCTTCAGATCACCACCGCCAAGGGGCGCAGGATTTCGGTCCGCGCGACTGGCGAAGCGGAATACGACGAGACGGGCCAGATCCTTGCGGTTCAGGGCTCTTTCCAAGACATCTCCGAACTGGTGGCAGCGCGCGAACGCGCCGAGGAAACCGAACGGCTGCTGGCGATTGCCGGTCGGGCGGTCAAGCTGGGCGGGTGGCGCGTGACACTCGACACTCAAGAGGTGTCGTGGACCGATGGCACTGCCGCGATCCATGAACTACCGCACGGCACGGCACCGACATACAGGGGTGGCGTCGACCACTTCGCCCCGGAAGAACGCGAGTCGGCGCACAAGGTTTTCAAAGACTGTGCCGAACACGGAATCCCCTTCGATAATCTTCGTGACCTGATCACGGCCAAGGGCAACCGGGTCCGGGTGCGCTCGATCGGCGTGCCGGTCAAGGATGATGCAGGTCGGATCATCGCAGTTGAAGGAGCTATGCAGGACATCACGGAGCTGACGATTGCCCGCCAGGAAGCTGACGAGTTGGGTCGGCGTCTGACCGAAACCCTGGAACATATCGGCGATGCCTTTTTCACACTCGACCGAGACGGGCGGTATACATACCTCAACAGCAAGGCCGAGGAACTCATGAGACGCACACGGAGTGCGTTGATCGGTTGCCGGGTCGTTGATGCTTTCCCCGAGCTTGCGGGGAGCGCTGTCGAAATCGAGTATGCGCGCGTCTTGGACACCGGAGAAACTGTCCGTTTCGAGCATCACTATGCTCCTTTTGAGCAGACCTTCCGCATCAGCGCGCATCCAACACGCGACGGTCTGGCGGTCTATTTTTCGGACATCACCGAAGAGCGCCGGATGACCGAGCAAGTGCGCTTGCTCGAGGCGGCCGTCGAACAGATCAACGACATGATTATTGTTACGGATGCCGCGAAACGCGATGAATGGGGTGACGAAACAATCGTCTACGTCAATGAGGCTTTCGAACGGATCACCGGATATACCCGCGACGAGGCGATTGGGCGGACACCACGCTTCCTGCAAGGCCCCAAGACCCAGCGCTCGGAGCTGGATCGCATCGGACGAGCGGGTGAGACCAAAGCACCGGTGCGGGCCGAGCTCATCAACTACACCAAGTCCGGTCAGGAATACTGGCTGGAGCTTGATGTCGTTCCGCTGGTGAACGAGTTGGATGATGTCACCCATTTCGTCTCGGTCCAGCGTGACATCACCGACCGCAGGCATGCGGAGGAGGCCCTTCGCATGTCCGAGGCGCGGTTCCGACTGATCGCGGAGGCATCCGGAAGCGCCGTTTGGGACTGGAACATCGCCGAAGGTTGGTTGTGGTGGAGCGACGGGATGTTTCAGCAATTTGGCCATCGGCCCGATCCGGACGGCAAGGTACCGACGTTCTGGGCAGCATGTCCGATATTTCGCAACGCCTGGAGATGGAGGAGCGGCAGCGGCAGTCGCAGAAGCTGGAAGCGGTCGGTCAGCTGACCGGTGGCATGGCTCATCCCGCATTCCCCAACTAAGCCGGTGATTTCACTGTCCTGAACTTGGTATTTCTGATACATATCATGGCATTGTCGACTGCGGAGGATGGGCTTCATGGGTCACCCAAAGGGTGCGGTTTTACAGCGGTCAGATCGGGTGGACTTCGACCGCCGGGTGCGGCTCGAATTCAGGGGTTCGCAGCTCAGTTCAGATGGTGGCCTGCTGGTGATGCGCGAGTTGGATGACGCGCTCGGGCTATCCGTCCTTGCCACTACGTCTCTTGCCGATACCCGGACGGGAAAGAACACGATCCATCGGCTCGACGGCCAGTTTCGACAATCAATTTATGGTCGGCTGGCGGGCTACGAGGACGTCAACGATGCCGACCGTCTGGCTCTTGATCCGGTCATGCGCCAGATCGTGGGCGGTCGTGCTGTCAACGCGCAAGCAGCCTCGGCTTCGCAGATGGGACGGTTCGAGACCGAGACGCTGGCGCTATCTGAGAACCGGGAGGCGCTGTCCGATCTGAACGGCCAGTGGATCGACCGGTTCCACAACCGCAACGGTCTCAAGTATATCGTGCTGGACATGGACAGCTCGGTCAGCCCCACCCATGGCGATCAGGAAGGCGCCGCCTGGAACGGGCATTTCGACTGCACCTGCTACCATCCGAACTTCCTGTTCAACCAGTTCGGCATGCTTGAACGCTGCGCCCTGCGGCATGGCAACGTCCACAGCGCCGATGGCTGGCAAGATGTCCTCGACCCCGTCATCGCGCGATATGCCAAGCGTGACATCATGCGGTTCTTCCGCGCCGACGCCGCCTATGCGATCCCCGCGATCTACGCGCGGCTCGAAGAGGCGGGCTATTTCT
>JAIVHI010000036.1 GCA_020201155.1 Loktanella sp.
TTCATGTACTTTAGTGCATAGGGGAGACTTATAGCGCACGAGTCCAGAGGCTGAGCCACGGATAGAAATCTGGAGCTGAATGTCAGCTTCCACCGTTCGGTCCAAGAAAATTCGCAGTCGCGGCGAACGGCTGCTTCCCGCCCATTCTGTGGAAAAACACCCATTCGCGAGCGCAGAAATCCGACGTTCGAGAGAAGCGTAGATGCTTTTTTTCTCAGGTTCGGCTGTTCTTTGCAGGAGGGGTGGAAGGGGCCGTGTGAGGTTCAGTGAAGTGAGAGTGTCTAGATCTCAATGCGTGCTGTATAGGACAACGTGGTCCAACTGCCCGATCGCCGAGCAGAGGCGTGATTGTTGAGCAACTTTTTTATGAGCACAAAATTGGACTTGAGGTGTTGACCACGAAGAGAGACTGAGGCAATCGTAACCAATCAACGAATGGTTATGAAATTGGTCCAGAACGCATCTTCCGCTCCGCTGCTTGACGTCCGCAGGCTCAGTCTCGGGTTCGGCGACTCCCAGGCCGATCTGCTCAAGGGCGTGCGCTATTCCGTGGATGAGGGTGAAACCCTATGCATTGTGGGCGAATCCGGCTGTGGCAAGAGCGTCAGTTCGTTAGCGATCATGGGGCTTTTGCCAAAAGGGGCCGCGAATATTACCGAGGCGGATATCAGCTTTCTTGGTGAACCCTATGACCTGAATGACACCGCCGCACTCAGACGCCATCGCGGTGCCGACATCGCGATGATTTTTCAAGAACCGATGAGCTCGCTCAATCCCGCTTTCAAGATCGGCGACCAGATCGCGGAAGCTGTAACTGCGCACAATGACGTATCGAATGCGAAGGCACGCGAACGCGCCATCGAAATGCTGGTTCGGGTTGGCATTCCATCCCCGAAGGCCCGGATGAACGAATATCCTCATCAGCTTTCCGGTGGAATGCGTCAGCGCGTTATGATCGCAATGGCGTTGGCCAACGATCCCAAGTTGCTGATCGCAGACGAGCCGACGACCGCACTCGATGTGACCATCCAAAGCCAAATCCTCGATCTGATCCGTGCTTTGCAGGCCGAGACCGGGATGGGCACGATCATGATCACGCACGATCTTGGTGTCGTTGCCGAAATCGCCGACAAGGTTGCAGTCATGTATGCTGGAACCATTGTTGAATCCGGATCCGCCGAAGCCATATTCAACGATCCTCAACATCCCTACACTATCGGTCTCATGTCCTCGATGCCCAAGCTCAGCGGTCCTCGCGAACGGCTGAGCACTGTGCCGGGGACCGTTCCGACAGTTCAGACCATGCCAGCCGGCTGCCGGTTTTCGACCCGCTGCCCTTTCGCACAAGACATTTGCAACGATACGCCACCTCAGCAGGACTTCGGGGCAGGCCACGAAGTGCTGTGTCACTTTGCGCCGCTCGACTTGCGGCTGGAGCGTAGTGCATGACCGAAACGATCCTGGAAGCCGTCAAACTGACGCGCGACTTCAACGTTGGCGGATCACTGTTCGCCAAGCCCAAGACACTTCGCGCTGTAGCGGATGTTTCACTGTCGGTGCAAAAAGGTGAGACGCTTGCCATCGTAGGTGAATCTGGCTGCGGCAAGTCCACACTGGCGCGAATGCTCATGAGGCTGATCTCACCGACCTCTGGGCACATGATCTTTGAGGGCCGCCAGATCGAACAGGCAAAAGGGCGGGCTCTGACTGAGTTACGCCGTGACATGCAGTTCATTTTTCAGGACCCCTTCAGTTCACTCAATCCACGCATGACTGTTGGGCGGCTGGTGGGTGAGCCTCTTGAAACGCATGAACCCGGACTTTCGGCCAAGCAACGCCGCGTCAAAGTTTCAGAGCTTCTGGCGCAGGTCGGTCTGCGCCCCGAACACGCCGACCGATATCCGCACGAGTTTTCGGGTGGCCAACGCCAGCGCATCGGCATCGCCCGGGCGCTTGCCTCGGGGCCGAAGCTGATCATTGGAGACGAACCGGTGTCGGCGCTCGACGTGTCGGTCCAGGCGCAGGTTATGAACTTACTCTCGGACCTGCGCGACAAGCTTGGTCTGACGCTGGTGTTGATCGCCCACGACCTCGCGGTGATCCGGCATATGAGCGACCGCGTTGCGGTGATGTATCTGGGCGCGATCGTAGAGGAGGGTCCGACCGACGTCATCTTCGCAGAACCGCGCCATCCTTATACAAGGGCCTTGCTCTCGGCGATCCCGGTCGCAGAGCACGGTCGCACCCGGCACCAGATCGCACTGACCGGCGAGATGCCCAGCCCGATCGACCCACCCACGGGCTGCCGTTTCCATACCCGATGCCCGTTTGCACGCGCAGAATGCAGATCAGATGTTCCGGTTCTCCGGGAGACTGATACGGAGCCGGGCCACCGTGCTGCCTGTCACTTCATCGAGGAAATTGCGGCCGAAGCCGCCCCACCCGCGCCCGAAGGGGGTATGGGCCTCACCGACGCCGCCAGAGCGCGCTTCGCGCTTTATGGCGACGCGATTGCGGGGGTAAAGATTCGCCCGCGCTCGGAAACCTAAAACCCCAAGAACCGTCCAGCAAAGGGCGGCGCAGATCCCAACAAGGAGATAAGACCAAATGACACTTTCACGCATGACCCTC
The DNA here is from genome assembly GCA_020201155.1 of Loktanella sp. Lineage (GTDB taxonomy): Bacteria > Pseudomonadota > Alphaproteobacteria > Rhodobacterales > Rhodobacteraceae > JAIVHI01. The sequence goes on from JAIVHI010000036.1 coordinate 2,632, forward strand.
GCCGCAGCGCTATTGGGGGCCACGACCCTTGGTGCACAAGCCCAAGATCTCAGGATTGCGCTGCAATCGGATGCCGACGTGCTCGACCCCGACCAGTCGCGCACCTTCGTTGGCCGTATTGTATACGCCTCGCTGTGCGACAAGCTTGTGGACATTACTCCGGATCTCGAAATCATCCCGCAGCTTGCGACAGACTGGGAATGGTCCGACGATAACACTTCGATCACGTTCACCCTGCGCGAAGGCGTGACCTTCCACGATGGGACGCCTCTCAACGCCGATGCCGTCGCGCGCAATATCGAACGCAGCCAGACACTTGAGGAGAGCCGCCGCAAGTCAGAACTGACGTCTGTCACTGGCACCGAGGTTCTTGGTGAATACGAAATTCGTTTCGACCTCTCCACCCCTGACGCGACACTTCTGGCCCAGCTTGCCGATCGGTCGGGCATGATGATGTCGCCTGACGCATTCGACGCGGCTGGCGCTGATTTCGGCCTTGCTCCGGTTTGTTCTGGTCCCTTCGCGTTTGAAGAACGTATCGCCCAGGATCGGATCACGCTGACGCGGTTCGACGACTATTGGAATGCTGATGCGATCAATTTTGACAGCGTTACCTTTCTGCCGATCCCGGACACCACCGTGCGGTTGGCCAACCTGCAGTCGGGTGATATCGACATCCTCGAACGCCTTGCGGCGACCGATCTCGAACAGGCCCGTGGTGACGATGGTATTGCCATCGAAAGCGCTGTCTCACTTGGCTATCAGGGTCTCACCTTCAACCTCGACAATGGCGACCGCGGCGATAACCCTTGGGGCAACGATCCGCGCCTGCGCCGTGCTCTGAGCCTTGCCATCGGTCGCGATATCATCAACCAGGTCGTCTTCAATGGCGCTTTCGCAGCGGGGAACCAGCCGTTTCCGCCAAACTCCCCTTGGTATGATGCCGATCGTCCGGTCCCCGAGCGCGATGTCGAAAGAGCCCGCGCTCTGTTGGAAGAGGCAGGTTTTGGCGATGGCATCACACTCGAAGTTCAGGTGCCGAACACCACCGTTCCGCTGCAATTAATGCAGGTCGTCCAGTCGATGGCGTCCGAGGCCGGTATTAATATTGAGATCACGTCGAAAGAATTTGCGACTTTGCTTGAGGATCAGTCTGCAGGCGACTTCATCGCCAGCCAAATCGGTTGGTCTGGACGGGTCGATCCCGATGGTAACATCCATCAGTTCATGGTCACGGACGGCGGGCTCAACGACGCTGGCTATTCGAATCCTGAAGTCGATCAGCTTTTGAACGATGCCCGCACGACCACGGACCAAGCCGAACGCAAGGCGCTCTACGATCAGGCGCAGGATATACTGAGTGCGGATCAGCCCATCGTCTATCTGTATCACCAGAACTGGATCTGGGCGCTTGATGCATCGATCGAAGGCTTCACCCCATATCCTGACGGGATGATCCGCCTCGAGGGTGTCACCACATCCGAAGACTGACGCCCCACAGCCCCGCACAGTTTGTGCGGGGCTGACACCCCACCAAGAGAGCCGCCATGCTGTCCTTCATTCTCCGCCGTCTGCTGGTCGCGATACCAACGATCATACTGATCTCGATCTTTGTTTTTGCGCTGCAAAAGTTGCTTCCCGGCGACCCGGTCCTCGCGATGGCTGGCGAGGAGCGCGATCCCGAGACGCTTGCGTTCCTGCGTGAAAAATATGGCCTGAACGATCCGATCCCGGTGCAGTATTTCAGGTGGGTCGGCAATGCCCTGACCGGAGATCTCGGGATTTCGTTGCGCTCCAATCAGCCTGTCCTCGAACTCATCGGACAGAAGCTTCCTGTCACGATCCAACTTGCGACGATGGCGATGATCTTCGCCATAGCAATCGGGATTCCTGCGGGTATCTTGTCTGCGATCAAAAAGGGAACGGCTATCGATTACGTGGCCAACGTCGTGGCGCTATCCGGCCTGTCGATCCCGAACTTCTGGCTGGGGATCATGCTGATCCTGCTGGTGTCGGTGAAATGGCAGCTTCTCCCGGCGTCTGGCTACGTCCCCTTCGACGAAGACCCGCTTCGCTCCATCCAAGTGATGATCATGCCCGCCTTCGTTCTGGGCACCGCACTGGCCGCCACGCTGATGCGCCATACGCGATCGGCAATGCTGACAGTTTTGACCTCGGACTATGTGCGGACTGCCCGCGCGAAGGGCTTGAACGAGCGCCGCGTGATTCTGAAACATGCTTTCCGCAATGCGCTGACACCAATCGTGACCCTGTCGGCGCTGCTGTTCGGAGAACTGATCGCGGGCGCGGTCCTGACCGAGCAGATCTTCACCGTGCCCGGCTTCGGAAAGCTGGTCGTCGATGCCGTTTTCAACCGTGACTATGCGGTGGTCCAGGGTATCGTCCTCGTAACGGCCGTAGGATTTATCGCGATGAATCTTCTTGCGGACGTCGCCTACGTCCTGCTCAACCCCCGCTTAAGGAAGCAGTGATGGCTCAGGTCACTACCCCCACGACGATCGACGCCGAAAGTGCGAACGATCCCGTTTTAGACCATCGTTCGGAAAACCGCGTTTGGAAAAAGTTCCGCACGCATCGCTCCGCGATGCTCGGTGGAGTTCTCGTCATTTTCTTCGTGGCGATGGCACTTCTTGCGCCGGTGCTCCCGATCCCTGATCCTACGGCGACCGATTGGGGCGCGGTAAGACAGGCGCCTTCGGCGGCGCACCCGTTCGGCACTGACGAAATCGGTCGAGACGTCCTTTCACGCCTGATTTGGGGCGCACAGGCATCTTTGTTGGCAGGTGTCGTATCGGTTGCTATCGCAGTTTTGGTCGGCGTGCCGCTTGGCATAGCCGCAGGCTACTTCGGCGGTTGGACGGATGCCGCGATTTCCCGTTGCACCGAGGCATTGCTGGCTGCACCTTTCCTGATCCTTGCCATCGCGTTGGCTGCGTTTCTCGGGCCGTCTCTGACCAACGCGATGATCGCGATCGGTATCTCGGCTACCCCTTTGTTCGTTCGCTTGACGCGCGGACAGGTCCTGAGTGTCGCGGCCGAGGATTACGTGGACAGTGCACGGGCCATCGGTTTGCCGACGCGCAAGATCCTTATGCGCTACATCCTGCCAAATATCCTTCCGCCGGTTCTCGTGCAGGCGACCCTGACCGTCGCTACTGCAATCATTGCCGAGGCGAGCCTCAGCTTTCTTGGGCTGGGCCAGCAGCCTCCAGCACCTTCCTGGGGGTCGATGCTGAATACAGCCAAGAATTTCCTCGATCAGGCGCCGTGGATGGCGCTTTGGCCAGGCATTGCGATTTTCCTCGTCGTGCTTGGCTTCAACCTTCTGGGCGATGGACTACGCGACGCCCTCGACCCACGCGAACAGTAAAGAAGCCAAACATTTATGACCAACTTCACCACCCGCCCCGATATTCGCGGCACCTTCGGCGTCGTTACCTCGACACATTGGATCGCCTCTGCCGTGGGGATGTCGATCCTTGAAAAAGGCGGCAACGCCTTTGACGCTGCCGTCGCCACAGGTCTGACGCTGCAGATCGTGGAGCCGCATCTGAACGGCCCGGCGGGCGACTTGCCCGTCGTCTTTCATAGTATAAAAACCGGTAACGGCGTGGTCGCAGCACAGGGTCCTGCGCCAAAGGCCGCCACGATAGCGCACTACAAAGAACAGGGGATCGAGTTGATCCCCGGCTCAGGCTTGTTGTCGACCGTGGTGCCGGGCGCGTTCGACGGATGGATGCTGCTCTTGCGTGACCACGGCACCATGACAATCCGCGAGGTGCTGGAACCCGCGATCGTTTACGCGCGCGACGGGCATCCAATGCTGCCGCGTGTCGCCGATACGATTGCCGGACTGGCTGAATATTTCGCCGCCGAATGGCCGTCCTCCGCCGAAGTATGGACGCCTGGTGGTGGTGTCCCCGAACCCCATGCGCTTTTTCGAAACCCGGACCTTGCGCGCAGTTATGAGCGACTTCTTCAGAGCGCCGAGGCCGCCGGCAGTGATCGTATCGCGCAGATAGACGCCGCCCGCGCCGAATGGGCCGAAGGTTTCGTCGCCGAGGCGATCTTTGACTATCTGAAAGACGCCGAGGTTCATGATGTAAGCGAGCGAAAGAATCGCGCGGTTCTTGCGGCTGACGATATGGCCGAATGGCGTGCCGAATTTGAAGCGCCCCTTTCCTACGACTACCACGGCTGGACGGTTCACAAGACCGGTCCCTGGGGGCAGGGCCCGGTGCTGTTGCAGTCGTTGGCAATCCTTAAGCATATCGATCTGGCATCTATGGACCCTATGGGTCCCGAGTTCATCCACGCGGTCATTGAGACGATGAAGCTCTCCTATGCTGACCGCGAAGTTTACTATGGCGACCCCAAGCACAGCGTGATCCCGATGGAACACCTGCTGTCCGACGCCTACAATGCTGAACGCGCCAAGTTGATCGGCACCGAGGCGTCGATGGACCAGCGCCCCGGCCGGGTGCCCGGCTTCGAGCATCAGGCGGATGCCTATATTGCACGCGCTGCCCGCGACTTCGGTGTCAGCGAAGTCGCAGCTCAAGAGCCGACAATGGCCCACTTGACCGACAGGAAGGGTGACACCGTCCACCTTGATGTTATCGATCGTTGGGGCAATTGCGTCGCGGCCACTCCCTCGGGCGGCTGGCTGCAGTCAAATCCGGTGATACCGGGCCTTGGCTTTCCTTTGAACTCGCGGGCCCAGATGTTCTGGATGGAAGAGGGGCTGCCGACGTCGCTTGCTCCCGGTCGCCGCCCACGGACGACCTTGACGCCGACACTGGCAGAGCATCAGAACGGTGCACGTCTTGTCTTCGGGACACCCGGCGGTGACCAGCAAGATCAATGGCAGCTGATCTGGTTTCTTCGGTTCGTCCACCACGGACTGGGAATGCAAGAAGGTATAGATGCCCCGCTTTTCCACTCGATGCATTTCCAGGGCTCCTTTTTCCCCCGCGCGGTGAAATCGGGCGAGATGATGGTTGAACCCAATGTTGGCGACGACTGCATTGCCACACTGCGCGCCCGCGGCCATCGCGTCACGGTCGCAGAGCCATGGACAGTCGGGCGTCTGACGGCAGCCATGCGAGACTCCGACGGAACATTGATAGCCGCAGCGACGCCGCGGCTGATGCAAGCCTATGCGATTGGACGCTGATAATGACCTATTCACTCATCGCCCGTAACGCCGACACCGGGGAAATCGGTATCGCCGTCGCCTCACGCTTCTTCGCCTGCGGCGCTCTTGTGCCCCACATCGGTGCCAGGTCCGCAGTTGCGACGCAGGCCTTCGTGAATCCACTTTGGGGAACCGAAGGTCTTGTTCGGCTTGAAGCCGGAGAGCCCGCGAATAATGTTCTGGCTGATTTCGTGTCGCGCGATAAAGGTCAGCACATTCGACAATGCCACATGCTGGACTCGGCCGGAAACTTCGCTGCCCATACCGGAAGCGAATGTGTCGACTGGTGCGGTCATCTGTCGGGCACTTTGCATTCGGTCGCTGGCAACATGCTGACGGGCGAGGCCGTGATCCGCGCCACATTCGACGCCTATGCCGAAGCCAGCGATCTGTCATTTCCGGACCGGCTTCTTCACGCCATGCGCGCAGGCGAAACAGCCGGCGGTGATAAGCGCGGTCGGCAGGCGGCTGGCCTAAAAATCAACCGTGGAGAGGCTTACGCGATCCTCGACCTTCGTGTCGATGACCACGAAGATCCGCTGGCCGAACTCGACCGCCTGCTTGATGTGTCGCGCGAGCGTTACAGCCACGTCGCACCAGCCTTCGCCACAACGGCGAACTTTTCAGGGTGCACCGATCGAAGCCCGATTGACGTATCCATTGCAGCGGAAGAAGAGCGCCGCGCCAAGCTGGGAACATCATCCCGATCACGCGCGACTCAACGGGACGACTGACGTGGAAGTCCAGCTCGCGGCCCTCTTTGCGACCATTGCGTTGCCTGCCATCGCGGCTGGTATCGCCGGCGGTATCCTCGCGGGCCTGCTTGGGGTAGGGGGCGGCATCGTCATCGTGCCCGCCCTCTACTTCGCCTTGTCGTTGACCGGGATGGACCCGGGTCAGGTGATGCAGTTGTCGGTGGGCACATCGCTGGCTACGATCATTTTCACATCGCTCAGCTCGTCGCTGGGACATTACCGGCGCGATGCCATCGACTTCGACCTCCTCAAACTTTGGGGGCCATCGATCCTCGTTGGCGTGGTGATCGGCGGCGTGCTTGGCGGCATCGTTTCGGGATTGACACTGATTGCCGTCTTCGCCGTCGTCGCGCTCTTGGTTGCGTTCGACATGATCTTGCGTGGGGGTGGAGAGATAGATTCGCCGCGAGGCTTTTCCAAACCCGTTTGGGCATTCTTCGGGGTGGTGGCAGGAGCGATATCGGCAATGATGGGTATCGGCGGTGGCACTGTCTGTGTGCCATTGTTGAGTTTTCTCGGTTACGAAATCCGCCGCGCCATCGGGACCTCGGCTGCGATCGGGTTCATCATCGGAGTGCCCGGCGCGATCGTCTACGTGCTGACGGGACTTGGCCAGGAAGGGCTGCCCCCGTTCTCGTTGGGCTACGTCAACCTTGTAGCGGCGGCCATCATTACCCCCCTGACGGTCATCTTCGCAGGCGTCGGGGTTGCCATTGCCCACAAGATCCCCCGCAGGGCCATTATCCCCTTGACGGTCCTCTTCGCACGGGTTGGAGTAGCGACTGCTCATAAAATCCCCCGCAGGGCGTTAAGACTGACCTTTGGACTGTTCCTGTTGCTCACATCGGCCCGCATGTTCTTCGATCTTTTCACGGCTTTGACCTGATGACTGACGAGGAGGAGCTATTTCGCAAGCTGAGTCACCTCATCGCATCTGGTGAGATGGCGATGGACGGTCGCCTGCCGCCCGAACGCAAATTGGCCGAGCGTTTCGGTGTCAGCCGTTCAAGGCTACGGTTGACGCTTGACCGGCTTGAGGAAGAAGGTGCGATTTATCGGCGTCAGGGGCGTGGCACATTCGCCGCGCCGCCGGTATCGCAAGGACACAGTGCCCTCAACCGGATAGCACGTGAGGTCACGCCGCAGGACATCATGGAGGTCCGGCTCGAGATTGAACCCGCCCTCGCAGCCCATGCAGCCGCCCGGGCCCGAAGCGGAGATCTCGCAAAGCTCGAACAACTTATGCTGGCGACGATCGACACGGGTGAACGCGCAGCTTACGAAATCGCCGATGACACGTTTCACTACAACATAGCGGTTATCGCCCGAAACCCGCTATTTCTCGAAGTCTACGATTCCATCCGCACAGTCCGCAAACTGGCTACTTGGGCCAACATTCGGCGCGAAAGTCATACACCAGATGTCATGATCCGGTTCGGCGAGCAGCACCGCGCACTGTTTGAAGCGATTTCATGCCGCGACAGTCAACAAGCAGCCCGACTTATGCAAATCCACCTTCTGGACGTGAACAGGATGGTCCTACGTGCCTCGCCCTAATCGACATTGCAAACAGCACTTGAGCGATAAGGACTTCGTTTTCCGATAAGAAAACCGGTAGTCTGCATGAAATACACGGAACAGATTGGGCTTTGAGCATTGTTGGTTTCATGTAAATCATCCGCTTTCTAAACATTTTCGCGATAGCCGAATTCTCGCACGACCTAACAGTAGACCTCAGGCAATTGACGAGGGTTGCGCCCTCCCGCAACCAACACTAATTCTCTAACGATATCAGGCACTTGAGAGTCCGCCCCGGTGGACTTTTTTGCGTCTCCACGTCCTTCGGCGCCCAAGGCCAGCGTCAGCAGCCCCGCAAGCGCCCCTTCGAGCTCGACGCGGCCCTGACCGGGCTTGGCAAGGCAGGTGCCGTCTTTCATGAGGCACCGGCCGTGTGACAGAACCTCGACCGGCCATCCAATGACCGCATGTCCTTCGAACGGATTGTATCCGACGTTGTCGTGCAGATCGTCGGGTCCGTAGGTGTGGCGCCGTTTTGGGTCCCAGATCGCGATGTCGGCATCGAAGCCCTCGGCGATCCGGCCTTTTCCGGTCAGACCGAAGGCCTGAGCCGGTGCGGTTGCGGTCAGGGCGACGAAATCCTCAACGGTGGCGCGTCCATTGCTCACCATCGCGTCGAACATCAGTGGAAGCCGTGTCTCGAGCCCGGGCATCCCGTTGGCGATCTTGTTGAAGGGCGCATCGACGCCATGGGCGAACTTGCCGGTGTCGTCCATCCGGTAGGGGGCATGATCCGAAGTGACCAGCCCGATCGTGCCATCCGCAATGGCGTCCCAGAGGGCCGCCTGATCATCGGTCGTCCGCTGGGGTGGCGAGCACATGAAGCGTGCCGGATTTTCGGCTTCGAGAATATCGACCGTCATGAACAGGTAATGCGGACAGGTTTCGGCCTGAACAGGCACGCCACGCGCTTGCGCCCGCCGGATTGTCTCGGCCCCTTCGCGGGTCGAGACGTGAAAGATCATGATCCCTGCGCCGGTGAATTCGGCAAATCGGCACATCCTGGCGATCGCTTCGATCTCGGCCTCGCGGGGGTGAGAGGTTGCGTGGTATTTCGGCGCGGTCTTGCCCGCCGCCAGAAGTTTCTGGGTCATATGCCCGATCAGGCCGTCATTCTCGGCGTGAAAGCACACCAGTGCGCCGTCGCGTTTTGCCAGATCGAGGATGTCGAGGATCGCCTTGTCGTCCTGCTTCACCTTGGCATAGGTGGTAAAAACCTTGATCGATCGATGACCCTCGGCGATCAGGGCAGGGATGTCGTCGTCCAGATTACCGTTGCCGGTATCGGCCACGATCATGTGAAACGCGTAATCGATCATGGCGCCTTTGCGTGCCAGCGCGGCGTAATCGCTGACGACCTGCTTCATCCGATGACCGGGATGCTGTGCTGCAAAAGAGACCACGGTCGTCGTGCCTCCCATCGCGGCCGAGCGGGTGGCCGTCTCAAACGTATCGGCATTCATCAGACCCGCGCCCGAAACCTGTTCGATATGGCAATGCGTATCGACGCCACCGGGCAGAACCAGCTTTCCGGAGGCATCGATTTCGGTCTCGGTACTGCCAGCAAGATCGGGTCCGACCGCCGCGATCTTACCGCCGGCGATTGCAATGTCGAAAGGTCCGGTGCCCTTGTCGGTGACGGAGGTTCCGCCCCGAATGAGGATATCGTAATCTGGGTTTTGCATTGCGGCTCCGAAGCTCTGTTCTCTTTGGTGATAACCTGAGTGTATACCGGTTGAGAGATCTTGAAAGACGACATGTGACACGACCGTTCAGGCATACGTTTCCGGGGCCACGCAAGGACAACCCATGACCATCTACGTGATCAACCCCAATGCAAGCCAAGAGGTCACCGACGGCATTGACCGGGCGGTGGCACCGATGCGGGCGTTCTGCCCGGTTCCGATCGAGGTGCATAGGTTGGAAGATGGCCCACCGGGGATCGAAACGCAGGCCCATGTCGACGGGGTCGTGGGCCCCTTGCTTGCCCATTGCGCGGCTCTCGAAGATCAAGCCAGCGCCTTTGTCGTCGCGTGCTTTTCCGATCCGGGCCTTGCGGCGCTTCGCGAACAATCCCGACACCCGGTTCTGGGCATCGCCGAGGCGGCAATTCTCACCGCGATGTCGCTGGGCCAACGGTTCGGCATCATTTCGATCCTGTCCAAAAGCGTGCCCCGTCACATGCGTTATGTCGGCGCGATGGGTGTGATGGACAGGCTGGCCGCCGATCGTCCGCTGGAAATGGGCGTGCAGGACCTGTCCGACCGGACCCGGACCTTCGCGCGCCTCAAGGACGTTGGGACGGGGCTGCGTGACGAGGCGATGGCCGATGTCGTCATTCTTGGATGCGCGGGCATGGCGGGCTTCCGCGCCGATCTTGAAACCCACCTCGGCATTCCGGTGGTCGAGCCCTGTCAGGCGGCTACGGCCATGGCGATCGGCAGGGTCGCTTTGCAAACCGCAAGCTAGGAACGGACCATGACACAGCTTACAACTGACGCCGCAGGCGTCTACGTCGTCGCGGTGACCCCGTTTTACCCTGACGGACGCATCGACATGGAAAGCTGCGACCGGATGGTAGATTTCTATCTTAAGGCGGGCGCGACGGGGCTGACCGTTCTCGGCATGATGGGCGAGGCGCCCAAGCTGACGGTCGAAGAGTCGCGTGATGTGGTCGCCCGCATCCTCGGGCGCGTGAATGGCCGTGTGCCGGTGGTGGTCGGCGTGTCCGCTCCGGGGTTTGCCCAGATCGATACCCTCACCAAGATGGTCATGGACCTTGGGGCGGCAGGCGTGATGGTTGCGCCGCCGGGCAGCCTGCGAACCGACGATCAGATCGTGACGTACTACGGTCAGATCGCAGAGCTTCTGGGTGATGTGCCTTTCGTGCTGCAGGACTTTCCGCTGGTGACCGGTGTGCAGATCTCCGCGCAGGTGATCGCGCGAATCTTCAATGACCTGCCGACCTGCGTTTGCCTCAAACACGAGGACTGGCCGGGCCTGGAAAAGATCACCGCATTGCGGGCCGAGGGGATGCTGAACCGGCGCATCTCGATCCTCTGTGGCAATGGCGGCCTGTTCCTGCCCGAAGAGATGGCCCGCGGGGCAGACGGCGCCATGACGGGGTTCGCCTTTCCCGAGATGATGGTCAGCGTGGTCGCGCACATGAACCGGGGCGATGCGAGCCGTGCGCAGGACATCTTCGATGCCTACCTGCCGTTGGCGCGCTTCGAGCAGCAGCCGGGGCTGGGCCTTGCCATCCGCAAATACACCCTCGCCAAGCGCGGGATCATCGCCCACGACGCATCGCCCACGACGCCTTGCGACGACCGGGTGCGGCGCTGTCAGAAAAGACGCGCGGCGAAGTGGACCGTCTCATTGCGCGTCAGGAATGCCGGTTGAAGGAGATCCTGTAACGCAAACGGACTTGGCGCGACAGTTGCAGGCGCAAGCAGCACCGATGGTTTGCGGGACGAATTGCTATGGCTCGGTCTACTGGGGCGTTGCAGGCTGTGACGGACGGGTCAGCCACCATAGAAATACCAGCCCCACGATGAGTTGCACGAGCGACAGTATTGCGATGAGGCCCATGTTGCCCATGTCAGGCATCTGCGTCATCTGACCATCCTCGACCGTCGGTGCCGCTGGCATCAGGAACATGCTTACCAGGGCCAGACCCATGGGGATAAAGATATACCAGCCTTTGCGTCCCGTATCCTGAAGACGCCGATATCCTGCCGCCGTCGCTGGAATGAACAGCGCAAGCATGTAGATCAGATATAGAAACTGTATGCCCGTAAGCGACACGATGAGGGCGCCGATGACGTAAGCCAAAACAAACCACCAGTATTCAGACCGGCTGGCACGTCCGGAAAAGGTCGCGTATTTTTCGATCAGGCAAGTCTTTACCGCTGTTGGCAGGTTCATCGATAATTCCTTTCGTTCGTGTGAATGGGCAGGCCCTCAAGAAAGCGCAATTCGATTTACATGTCGATCATATGCTTTTCAGGCCCCGCAGCTCGCCTTGGATATCTCCAATCCTAATGGGTAATTATAAGCTCCCGGCAGGAAATATGAATGTTTCTTGGACATCTCTGGCTGAGCTTGTGCCAACTCTTCATCGACTACAAGGGCAGCGTCTTGCTGCTGAACGCCGATTGCCGAAGCTGCGGAGTGTATAATTGGAACCCACTTCACAGAACCCGAACAAGCCGGTCATTTTATGAGGTCGACGAGGAAAAGCGACAGTTGCGGCAGGGCTGCAATGGCCGCGAGCCCCAGAAGGCTGACCGCAAGGAACGGAACGGTGGCGCGGGCAATGCGCTCGATCGGGATGCGGGTGACGTTCGCGGCGACGTAGAGGTTGATCCCCACCGGCGGGGTGATGAGGCCAATGGCGAGATTGACCATCACCACGACGCCGAACCAGACGGGGTCCCAGCCCAGTTCGCGCACGACGGGCATGAAGATGGGCAGCGAGATGAACATGACGGTCACCGGATCCATGAACATCCCCGAAACAAGAAGGATCACCATGATCACGAGCAGGATCACGGCGGAGTTGTCGGACAGACCCAGCAGCTGGGTCGAATAGGTGCCCACAAGATCCTCGACCGTGACGACCCAGCCGAACAGGCTTGCGTAGGCGACGATCAGCATGACCACCGCCGAGGACGAGGCGGCGTTTGTCAGCGCGTCGTAAAGGGTTCTCCACGTCAGTGTCCGGTAGACGAAAGCCCCCACGGCCAGCGCGTAGACGGTGGCGACGAGAGCGGCCTCGGTCGGGGTGAATATCCCCGAATAGATGCCGCCCAGAATCACCACCGGAGTCATGAGCCCCCAGAACGAGGCTCGGAAGCTGCGCCAGAGATCGCGTCGGTATCCCTCGCTGGGCGGGGGCGGTGCGAGGCGGTCGAGCGCCTCGCGGCTTTGCGTCTGGATGAAGGGGAGCACAAGCAGCATCACCAGCCCCATGAAAAGGCCGGGTATGATCGCCGCGATGAAGAGCGACGAGATCGAGGTTTCCGCGATCACGCCGTAGATCACCAACCCGATGGATGGTGGGATCACGATGGACATTGCTGCCCCGGTGCAGACGAGTGCGGCTGCGGCTGCACGGGGATAGCCGTCTTCGGCCATGCCCTTGATGATCATCGGGCCGATGGCTGCGACCGATGCGGGGCCAGATCCCGAAACCGCGCCCCAGAACAGGCAGACCACTGTCCCGACGACGCCCATGCCTCCTGGCAGATTGCCGATCAGGACACGGAAGAACTGGATCATTCGTTCGGCGATCCCAAGCGATCCCATCAGTGTTCCGGCAAGGATGAAGAACGGGATGGCAAGCAGCGCATACCTGGCGATACCCGTGGCGATCAGATCACCCGCGAGATCGAACCCAAAGCCGATCTGCCACATGGCATAAAGCGCCGACAGACCCAGCGAAAACGCGACCGGCACCCGCAACGCCAGAAGCAGGAAAAACAGGATGATCATCTGGCTGCCGGCGCCAAGGCCCAGAATGTCAGACATCGGGGGTCGCCGGTGGTTCGTCGCGGGGCGCGCGGACGGTTTTCGCCGCGTGTTCGAGAAAACGCAGGATGACAAGCGCGAACCCGAAGGGCAGGGCTGCCTGATACCACCACGCAGGGATCCCAAGGGCGTAGCTGGTCATGCCATTCGAGATCAGGTTCGTCAGGGACTGCCACGAAAACCACGCAGAGGCCGCGAGGAGAACGACGCTCAGCACCACCGAGAGCACGAAGACCGCTTGCCCAAGGCGTTTCGGCAAGGAGTCCTGCACGATGGTCACTGCCAGATGCTCGCCCCGCTGGGCGGCGACGGCCGCACCGAATACGGTCAGCAGCAGGAAGCCGTTGGTCAGAAGCTCTTCGCTCGCGGCGAAGGAGGAGTTCGTGCCATAACGAACGACGACGTTCGTAAAGCCGATCGCCGTCATGCCGAGAAAGAGGACAGCGCAGACGATCTTTTCGAACTCACGCAGGAAAAAGCGCATGGGCAATCCCTCCCAGAGGGGCGCGCATCCCGGTTCGGGAATGCGCGCTTTTCGGTGACTGGCGTTAAGTCAGATCTGCGGGATCAGCTGCCGTCGCCGGTCTTTGCGATCTCGTCCTGGAAGGCCGAGACAATGTCTTCGCCCACACGCCCGGCCCAGTCGTCGAAGGCGGGCTGCGTCGCTTCGCGGAACGCCTGAAGCTCTTCGGCAGAAGGTTCATAGACCTCCATGCCCTGTTCGCGCAGGAATTCCACACCGTTGGCGGTTCCTTCGCGCGTGATGTCGCGTTGGTAGGCCATCGCCTCTTCCGCGGCGGTCCGCATCGCGTCCTGCGTATCGGCGTCGAATGCGTCCCAGCGTTCCTTGGAGACGCCCAGGAAGATCGGATCGTAGGAGTAGTGCCAGGTGGTCAGATAGTCCTGCACTTCGTAGACCTGCTGCGGGATGATCACTGCGCCGATGGGGTTTTCCTGTCCGTCGACCACGCCCTGCTGCAGCGCCGTCATCGTCTCGCCCCACTGCATCTGCTGGGGATTGGCGCCGAGGGCGTTCATCACGTCGATATACATCGGACCCGCGACGCGCATGTTGAGACCCTGCATGTCTGCGGGGCTGGTGATCGGGCGGACATTGTTGGTGACCTCCCGAAAGCCGTTCTCGCCCCAGGCCAGAACCTCGATGCCTTTTTCCAGCAGTATGGCTTCCAGCAGTTCGCCGGGCGCGCCTTGCGTCGTTGCATCGACCTGCGCGTAGTTGTCGTAAAGATAGGGAAGCGAGAATACGGCCATTTCGGGCACAAGAGGGGTGACGTTGATCGCCGAGGTGACCACGAGATCGAGCGCCCCGCGGCCCACCATTTCGGCCTGCCGCATCTGGTCGCCGCCCGACAACTGGGCATTCGGGAAAACGCGCACGTCGTAGGCACCACCGGTCTTTTCGGCCAGCAGTTCACCGAAGCGTTCGGCGCCCTGATGCCAGGTCGTGGTGTCGCCTGTATTATGCGACAGGCGCAGCGTTTCGGCCGCGACGGGGGCGACCAGCATCGTGGTCGCCATGATGCCGGCAAGACCGGTCTTGATCACCTTGTTCATCGTGTCCTCCTCCTCTTGAATTGCATAATGTGGATCAGAACAAGAGACTTTGGGCAAGATAAAACTTGCAATCCGTTTCACGCTCTTTGATTTTCTGCCTAGTTCTATGAATGAACGACGGTGACGGCAGGTTGGTTGGGTCCACACTATGAACCATGCGATGCAGATACGCGAAACCAGCGGGACTCAAAGCGTTGATCGCGCGATGATGCTGCTGAACCTCGTGGGCGAAAGCGGTCCCGATGGGGCGTCGCTGGCAGAGCTGGTTGCTGCGTCGACACTGGAAAAGCCAACCGTGCGTCGGCTTTTGATGGCGTTGATCCGGGGGGGGCTCGTCGAGCAGGACGACAAGACCCGTCGCTATCACCTTGGCGTGGACTGCTACATTCTCGGCACGCTGGCCACGCCGCGTCACGGGTTGGTCGACATGGCGGCGGATGCCGTCGCGCGTCTTGCAGCCGCGTCAGGCGATACGGCCTTCGTGACGATGCGACGTGGGTCTGCTGCAGTGTGTCTGCACCGCGAGGAAGGGGCCTATCAGATCCGGACGCATGCGCTGACGGTCGGGGCGCAACACCCACTGGGCGTCGGCGCGGGGTCGCTTGCCATGCTGGCGGCGCTGCCGGATGCCGAACTGGATGCTGTCATCGCCGAAAACGCCAGCCGCCTTTCCGAAAGCTACCCGGGCCTCGAGCCAAAGATCCTGCGCGCCGAAGTCGCGACGACACGGGTGCGGGGATATGCGCTGAACGCGGGCCGCATCGTCGCGGGCAGCTGGGGCATCGGCGTGGCTTTGCGATGGTCCGACGGCACCGTTGCGGGCGCGCTGTCCCTCGCTGCGATCGAGAGCCGGATGCAGCCACCGCGTGATGCCGAACTGGCCGCGCTGCTGGCGAGCGAGGCCGCGACGGTCGAAACAAGAATGTCCCGCGGTCTGAACCGCGCAAACTGATAGGAAATCATGCCATGACCGATCCCCATATCGTCGGATTTGCCCACACGGCGTTCGGCAAGTCCGAGGCTCCGGATACGGAAAGCCTGATGGCCCAGGTCGCCGGCCCCGCGCTCGACCACGCCGGTATTCCTGCCGAGGACGTCGACGGTATTTTCGTCGGGGTCTTCAACAACGGCTTTTCGGATCAGGATTTTCAGGGTGCGCTGGTGGGCATGGCCGACGAGCGGTTGGCGCGTGTGCCTGCGACCCGCTACGAGAATGCCTGTGCGACAGGCTCAGCGGCGCTTTATGGTGCGATGGATTTCATTGCCAGCGGTCGCGGCAAGGTGGCCCTGGTGGTGGGGGCTGAAAAGATGACCGCGACACCCGGCGTCGCGGTGGGCGACATCCTGCTTGGCGCATCCTACCGCAAGGAGGAAAAGGGCGTCACAGGTGGATTTGCCGGACTGTTCGGCCAGATCGCGCAAAGCTATTTCCAAAAGCACGGCGACAAGTCCGAAGAGCTTGCGATGATCGCCGCCAAGAACCACGCGAACGGCATGGCCAACCCCTATGCCCATATGCGGCGCAGCTTTGACGTGGCGTTCTGCAACACCGTCTCGGACAAGAACCCGTCTGTCGCCGGACCCCTGCGGCGCACCGACTGTTCGCTCGTCTCCGATGGAGCGGCGGCGCTGGTTCTTGCCGCACCCGAGGTGGCGGACGGTCTGGCGCGCGCAATCGCCTTTCGCGCCCGCGCCCACGCCAACGAGCCGCTGGCGCTGTCGCGCCGCGATGTGACCCGGTTCGATGGCGCCCGTCGGGCATGGGAAGCGGCCTATGCGAGCGCCGGTGTCGCAGTCGGAGATCTCGACCTTGTGGAAACACATGACTGTTTCACCATCGCAGAGCTTCTGGAGTACGAAGCAATGGGGCTCGCGGCGCCGGGGCAGGGCGGTCGCGCGATCCGCGAAGGGTGGACGGCCAAGGACGGGCGATTGCCGGTCAATCCGTCGGGTGGTTTGAAATCGAAGGGCCATCCCATTGGGGCCACGGGCGTGTCGATGCATGTAATGGCCGCGATGCAGCTTCTGGGCGAGGCGGGTGACATGCAGGTGCGCGATGCCGGTCTTGCGGGGGTTTTCAACATGGGCGGGGCGGCCGTGGCCAACTACGCCTCCGTTCTCGAGCGTGTGTCCTGATGCAGCCCGTCTCGACCCGCGTGATGAACCTGTCGCACTTTCTGACGGAAACGGCGCGACGCTATCCTGATGATCTCGGGCTGGTCTGGGGCGATGCCCGGTGGAGCTGGACCGAGATCGAAGCCCGCGCGACAGCATTCGCCGCTGCGCTGCAAGACCGTTATGGCGCGGTCAAAGGCGACCGGATCCTCGTGCAGTCGGCAAACTGCAATCAGATGTTCGAGGCGGCTTTTGCCTGCTGGAAGCTGGGCTGCGTCTGGGTTCCCGCGAATTTTCGCCAGACACCGGAAGAGGTCACATGGCTTGCCGCGTCATCGGGTGCGCGCGGCCTGATCGCGGGGGCCGAGTTCACCGGCCACATCGACGCCTGCGCGGAAGCCGTGGCGTTCACCGTGACCATCGGGGGCGAAGGGGCGGATGCCTACGAAGCCCTTGTCGCGGCCCACATCGGCGTGGCGGTGGCGCCGGTGACGGTCGACCGCGACGATCCTGCATGGTTTTTCTTTACCTCCGGCACGACGGGCAAGCCCAAGGCTGCGGTTCTCACACACGGTCAACTGGCCTTCGTGGTGACCAATCATCTGTGCGATCTGATGCCCGCCACCGGACCAAAGGATGCCTCGATCGTTGTGGCACCGCTGTCGCACGGGGCAGGGATCCACCAGCTGGCACAGGTGGCGCACGGGGTGAAAACGATACTGCCCGCCGCTTCGCGCTTTGATCCCGAAGAAATCTGGGCACTGGTCGCGGAATGGCGGGTGACGAACATCTTCACGGTGCCGACGATCGTCAAGATGCTGGTCGAACACGAGGCGGTGCACGTCCATGACCATTCCAGTCTGCGCTATGTGATCTATGCAGGGGCGCCGATGTATCGGGCCGATCAGAAGACAGCGCTTCAGGTCTTGGGTCCCAAGCTGGTGCAGTATTTCGGGTTGGGCGAGGTGACGGGCAATATTACCGTGTTGCCGCCATCGCAGCATTCTGTCGACGACGACAGGATGCGGATCGGCACCTGCGGTCAGGCCCGGACGGGAATGCAGGTGCAAATTCAGGACACCGAAGGACGCGAATGCGCGCCGGGCGAGACCGGAGAGATCGCGGTGATCGGCCCCGCCGTCTTTGCCGGATACCATGACAACCCCGAGGCCAACGCCAAGAGTTTCCGCGATGGCTGGTTCCTGACGGGGGACTTGGGCCATATGGATGCGGAAGGGTTCGTCTATCTGACCGGTAGGGCGTCCGATATGTATATCTCGGGGGGCTCGAACATCTATCCGCGCGAGATCGAGGAAAAGATCCTGCTTCACCCCGAGATTGCCGAAACAGCGGTGCTTGGCATCCCCGATCCGAAATGGGGCGAGGTCGGTATCGCCGTCTGTGTCGCGCGCGGTGCACCGCCCGATACCGCCGCGATGCTGGATTGGCTTGGCGCGCGATTGCCACGCTACAAGGTTCCGAAGACGGTCATATTCTGGACGGAAATGCCCAAGTCGGCCTACGGCAAGATCACCAAGAAACTGATCCGCAGCGAACTGATCTCTCGTGGTGATATCGCCGATGGCTGAAGGACCGCGCATTCGACATCCCGGTCCGGTCGCCCAAAATCGCAGCACGGCTTTGCCCTGCCATGTAGTGCGGCGGCAAGCGGTATTGCGCGGGGGTGTTCCCCTGCTGGATGCCTTGACCGAGGCAACAGAGGGCCGCGCCGCATGGGTCGATCTGCGGGATCTGAGGGCTGCGACCCTGTCCTTCGTGATACCCGCCCCAGCCCCTGGTGACGGTCATGCGGCGTGGTATAGTGACACGACGACACTGGCGCCTGCATACATCCTGCGTGCCGGTGTGCATCTGGGAACGCGCGATGGTAGACCTTTCGCCCATATACACGGCATCTGGACGGATGCGGGCGGCAAAGAGCACATGGGACATCTGCTCGCCCAGGACACCGTCCTTGCAGAGAATACGACGGTTGAACTGCACCTGACCGATGGAGCCGCACTTGACGTGGCCCACGATGCCGAGACCGGTTTCGACATCTTCCGTCCCGTTCGGACCGGTGAGGTTGAGAAGCCCAATGCAGTCCTTGCCACGATCCGCCCGCATGAGCC
>JAIVHI010000204.1 GCA_020201155.1 Loktanella sp.
GTGGCCGGACCGGGGGCCAGACGCTCGAGCGCTGCGGCTATCCGGTCCAGCGGGTCAGTCACTTTGACTCGCCCTCATCGTCGTCGAGATCACCATAGAGGTCTTCGTTTTCGCCAAGGATGCCCTCTTCCCGAAGCTTCTCCAGCCGTTTGCGTTCGACACGGGCCACGAGGAAAATGGAGACTTCGTAAAGTCCGTAGACGACGACGAACAGGATGGCCTGGCTGATGACATCGGGCGGCGTCACCAGTGCGGCCAGCACAAGGATCCCGACAAGCGCATATTTGCGTGTGTTGCGCAGGCCCTTGGCCGACACCAGCCCCGCCTTGCCCATAAGGGTCAGCAGCACCGGCAGCTGGAAACACAGCCCGAAGGCCACGATGAACTTGATCGTCAGGTTCAGATAGGCCTTCGCAGACCCCTGAAACAGGATGCCAGCAGCCTGCGTGGAGCTTTCGGGGCCATCGATCAGCGACGTCGTTTGCTGGAAGCCCAGGAAAAAGCCGAACGCCAGCGGGGTAATCACGTAGTAGGCAAAGGCGGCACCCAGAAAGAACATGAAAGGCGAGGCCACGAGGAACGGCAGAAACGCCCCCTTCTCGGACCGGTAGAGACCCGGCGCCACGAAACGCCACAACTGGTAGCTGATGATCGGAAAGCCCAGCACAAGCCCGCCCAGAAGCGAGATCGAGATCGCGACGAAGAAACCTTCTTCCAGCGCGATGTATTGCAGATCGCACAGCTGATCGCGCGCTTGCAGCGCGTCGCACAGCGGATAGGTCAGAAAGTTGAAGACCGGGTTCCAAACCAGAAAGGTGATGACCATCCCGATGATGAAGGCCAGCACGGACTTGATGAGCCGCGACCGCAGCTCGGTCAGATGCTCCATCAGCGGGGCGGCGCTGCTTTCGATCTCGTCGGCGGTGCTCATTCGGGTTTCTCTCCGGCCAATGCTTCGGCTTCGTTGAACTCGGCCAGATCGTCATCGGCTTCGGCCTGCATTTCAGCGATGCGCGCCTCGCGTTCCTGACGCGCGGTGGCAGCGTCAGCCATGGCCTTGTCCGTCTTGTCCTTGCTGGCCTGCCGTTCAGGGCTGAGGCCGGCGTCAGGCTTTTTCGGACCATTGAAGTCGGTCGCTTCGCGGATCTTGTCGAGCCCGAATTTCTTTGGCGAAGCAGCGGCTTCCAGCGTGGACTTCACGCCCTTGATGCCGCTGTCGTCCGCAGCCTGCTGCATGGCGTTGTTGAACTCGCGGGCCATGCGCTTGGCCTTGCCCGTGAATTCGCCCATCGTGCGGAACATCATCGGCAGGTCTTTTGGCCCGATCACAATCAGGGCCACGATGCCGACAAGCACCATTTCGCTCCAGCCAAGGCCGAACATCGCGCTATCCCTTCAGACGGCTCAGACTTTTTCTTTTTCTTTTTCGTCTTCCGGTGTGACGTCGCGTGCGTCCTTCATGCTGTCGTCCAGCTCCTTGGAGCTATCGTCGACACCGCGCTTGAAGGCCGTGATGCCCTTGCCGACCTCACCCATCAGCGAAGAGATCTTGCCGCGTCCGAACAGGACCAGGACGACGACGGCGATGAGAAGAAGGCCGGGAAGGCCGATATTGTTGAGCATTTCAGTTCTCCAACGAAGGGTCAGTTGGCCCGCTGCAGAGCCACGGTAGCAATCGACTCCGAGATATGAAGGGATGGCGCCTTTGCATAGCCCGCATCGCACAGTTCGGCCGTCATCGCTGCCCTTTTTTGGGTGGCGATCCATTTTTACTGACACTATCCTGTCAGTTGCCCAAAGGAAAATCCGTATGGCCCGCGCCGACCGCCTGATGACCCTGATCCAGCGCCTGCGCGACGGCAGGCTTCACCGCGCCGAGGATCTGGCCCGAAGCCTTGCCGTCTCGCAGCGCACGATCTATCGCGATATGGATACTCTTGCCGCCTCTGGCGTGCCAATCGAAGGCGAGCGCGGCGTGGGCTACCGTGTCACCGCCGAAGTCACGCTGCCACCTCTCAACCTGTCGATGACCGAAGTCGAGGCCCTGCATCTGGGGCTGAACGCGGTCGGGCAATCGGCGGACGCGGAACTGAAAGAAGCGGCGCGATCCCTGTCGGCCAAACTGGACGCGGTCATGCCCGAAAGTGCGGCGAAGGCGCCGGCGGGCTATGGGTTCGCCGTCTACCCTTTCGCGGATGCCGCCAAGGGATTCCAGCACCTGCCGATGATCCGCCGCGCGATCCGCGCGCGGCAGAAGTTGTCGATCACGACCGGTGACAGCCCCCGCACGGTCCGACCCTTGAAACTGGACTATTGGGGCAGGCTCTGGACCTGCATCGTCTGGGACGAAAGCCGCGCGGATTTCGTCGATCTGCGCGTGGACCAGATCAAGACGCTGCGCATCCTGCCCGGTCTTTTCGTGGACGAACGCGGCAAGACGCTGCGCGATTACGAGGCACGCCGGTCAGCCCCCGGCACCTAGGGCGCGTTCAGCCAGTCCATCAAATCATCCACCTCGGGCCGGAAATAGGCGACCATCCGACCCTCATCCGGGGTCGCAGCGGGCTGCCAGGGGGCGACACCGTGGATCAGATGACGGTGCAGCAAGACAGATGTGCCCGGTGACTGCCGCAGCTCGACCCGTTTGCAGCTTTGCAGAACCGTCCTGCGGGCAGCGACATAGGCTTCGGTCACATCGAAATCGCCCCAATCCTCGGGGGGCACAGTGTTGAAGACCCTTGCCATGGCCCGCCCCATCACCTGATGTGATCCTTCCCAGACCACCAGCGGCGATCCGGTGGCGACATTCAAGGGGATACCAAGGATGAAGGCATGCGCCTCGCGCAGATGGCGTCGGCGGTTCGGACCCTCTGGCAAAAGCCCGTCCATATGGGCCGCGTCCCGGTCCCGTCGGAACCGGTGGGCGGCGTCACTTTCACCGGCGTCCTGTTGTGGATAGCCCGGAAAGACCACCGAAAGCTGCGCCCTGTGCCATGACTGCGGCGGTGTGACGTGATCCTCCCACGGCCCTGCCAGCGGCACGCCAGCGATGGTCCCACGCGGGTCATTGGGCAAGGCATCGACGCCGGGATACCACGTCTCGCCGTGGCGTCGTTCACCGCCCTGCCCAAGCACGTCACGTGCACAGTCCAAGGCCGCGCCAGCCCAGTGCGCCACGCGCGGGTCCGCAGGAAACGTCAGATATCCCGCGACCGCGAGCGTCACATCAGCGCCTCACGCAGCATGTTGGCGGCGACGAGGATTAAAAAGATGCCGAAGACCCGCTTGAGTGGTCCGGGGTTCATCCTGTGTGCCAGCGACGCCCCAAACGGCGCCGTGATCAAAGTCATCGCGATCACGAGGATGAATGCCACAAGGTTGATCGCACCGATGCTGAACGGGGGCGCCACGGCCATGTCGACAAGCAGGAAGCCCGCGACAGACGGCACCGCGATCAGAACACCGAATCCCGCCGCGGTGGCAACCGCACGATGGATCGGTATGTTGTAGAGGGTCATCAACGGCACGCCGAAAGACCCGCCGCCGATTCCCATCAGAACCGACAGAAAACCCACCATCGGTGACAGCAGGGACGTTATCGCAAGCCCCGGCATCACCTGCCCCAGCCGCCAGTGCGACTTGCCGAAGGTCATGTAAAGCCCCACGGCAACGGCCAGACCGCCAAAAATCCCCTGCAGCACCGAGGTCCGCAGCTGGGCCGCGATCGCCACACCGATCAGCGCACCGATGACGATGCCCGGCGCCCAGCGTTTCAGGATGTCCCAGTCGACAGCGCCCTTCTTGTTGTGCGCGGCAAGCGACCGCAATGACGTGACGATGATCGTCGCAAGCGATGTGCCAAGGCACATCTGCATCAGTTGCGGGCTGTCGTAGCCCATCACGCTGAAGACATAGTAAAAGGCCGGCACCAGAACGATCCCGCCGCCCACACCCAAAAGACCGGCCAGCACGCCCGCGAACGCACCGGTGGCCAGCAGCATCACTGCCATCCCGATCATGACACTCATGCAGCGCGGTCCAACACATGGCCCAAGGCCTCTTCCACCACTTCGGGCCCTGCCCCGTCGGCATGGGCCTTTTCTGACAGGTGCCGCCGCCAACCGCGTGCGCCCGGTCGGCCCTGAAAAAGGCCCAGCATGTGTCGTGTAATCTGGTTCAACCGTCCGCCCTCGCGCAGATGAGTGTCGATATATGGCAACATTGCCAAGGCGATATCTTCGGCGGTGCGTGTCTCGCCCTGACCGAAGATCGTCCTGTCGGCATCCAATAGCACATCCGCCGGCCGGTGATAGGCCGCACGTCCGATCATGACGCCGTCCATGCCTGCCGCGAGGTGGGCCTGCGCCTGTTCCAGCGTTTCGACACCCCCGTTCAGCGACAGATGAAGCGCCGGGAACGCCTTCTTCATCGCGTAGACAAGATCGTAGTCGAGCGGCGGCACATCCCGGTTTTCCTTGGGCGACAAGCCTTGCAGCCACGCCTTGCGGGCATGAACGGTGAACCGCGTCACGCCAGCGTCCGAGACGGCCTGCAGCACCCGTGGCAGCGCTTCTTGCGGAAGCTGGTCATCGACCCCGATCCGGCATTTTACCGTCACCGGCACATCCACTGCGGCGATCATCGCCGCGACACAATCTGCGATGACCTCCGGTCGCTCCATCAGCACGGCCCCGAACGATCCCGATTGCACCCTGTCCGAGGGACAACCGCAGTTGAGGTTGACCTCGTCGTAGCCGTAGTCTGCCGCAATCCGCGCCGCCTCTGCCAGCTCTTGCGGATCGGACCCACCCAGCTGCACAGCCACCGGATGCTCCTTTGGACTGAAGGCCAGCAACCGCACACGGTCCCCCCGGATCACCGCAGGTGCCGTCACCATTTCCGTGTAAAGCAGCGCATGACGCGACATCAGCCGGTGGAAATACCGGCAGTGGCGATCCGTCCAATCCATCATAGGGGCGACAGACAGGCGGGGAGCATCAGTCATGTTGCATATCCCTTGTTTCACTGGCCCACCCTCCGTCGATGGCGGCTAAGATTTGTGATCATGCGCCACTTTTCGCGACGATTTCGGCAGCCGGTGCGACAGATGTAGCACTCGGAAGGCGCTTTGTAGCACCGGTGTTCACAGAGGTCACGCACCCACCTACGGGGTCGCTGCCAAGATTTTTTGGCTTCCCGATTTCCGGGCAAAATCAGGCGACCGCACGGCACTGTCCATAATCGCAGTTCGGTTATCCCCGCGATGAACTGGTCGGGCATCGGATCACGGCGATCATCCCCGTGGGCGTTGCGGAACGCCTGATCGCCGATGGCGCGCGCTCGGCGGCAGAGGCGCTGGCCCAGCAGATCGGAACCGGGATCGAGTTGTTGGCGCGGCGAAAGGATGGAACCGAGTTTCCCATCGAGATCATGCTGAGCCCGCTGGACAGTGACGACGGCATTCTGGTCACGGCGGCCATCCGGGACATCACGGTGCGAAAGACTGCCGAACAGGATCTGATGCAGATGGAAGCCAAGTATCGCGGGCTGCTCGAAGCGGCGCCGGATGCGATGATTGTCGTGGATGAAACCGGTGATATTGTCCTCGTCAACATCCAGGCGGAAAAGCAGTTCGGATACCGGGGTGATGAACTTCTTGGTGAAAAGGTCACGCGGATCATTCCACATGGATTTGCCGAGCGCCTGATCGCCGATGCGCAACGATCCGATGCGGACGCCTTGGCGCAGCAGATCGGCACCGGCCTGGAGCTGTCGGCGCAGCGTAAGGACGGCAGCACATTCCCCATTGAAATCATGCTCAGTCCGCTGACGAACCCCGAAGAAATGCTTGTGACGGCAGCCATCCGTGACATCAGCGCCCGCAAACACGCGGAAGTTCTGCTCCAACTCAAGATCGCCGAACTCAGCCGCTCGAACGAAGAGCTGGCCCATTTTGCCGACATTGCCTCTCACGACCTGTAGGAACCGTTGCGGATGGTGTCGAGCTATACGCAGCTTCTGGCGCGCCGATACAAAGGCAGGCTGGACGACGATGCCGACGAATTCATCGGCTTTGCCGTGGACGGTGCCAACCGCATGCAGCGGTTGATCCAGGATTTTCTGATCTATTCCCGCGTCGGGACAAAGGGCAAGGAACTGCGCGATACCTCAAGCGATCAGGCCATGCAGCTTGCCGTGAGGAATCTGGGCGGCGTCATTGCCGACAGCGGTGCCGTGGTCACCCATGACCCCCTTCCCGACGTGCGGGCCGACGATATCCAGTTGATCCAGCTTTTCCAGAACCTCATCGGCAATGCCATCAAGTACCAAGAGCACGGTGTGCCGACCGTGCACGTCTCGGCTGTCAGGGAATGCAAAGGCAACTGGATGTTTTCGGTAAAGGACAACGGCATCGGAATGGAGCCGAAGTATCTCGACCGGATCTTCGGCATGTTCCAGCGCCTGCACAAGCGCGATGATTATTCCGGGACCGGCATCGGGCTGGCCATCTGCAAGAAGATCGTCGAACGGCACGGCGGCGTTGTCACTGTCGAGTCGCAACCTGGCCAGGGGTCGACCTTTCGGTTCGGTCTGGTCGCGAGTACCGAAGCATGAATTATCACATTGGAGAAAATGGGATGCCAACCGAAGTCCTATTGGTCGAGGACAGCCCCGGCGACGTGCGACTGACGCAGGAAGCCTTTCGAGAGGCCAATATCGAGATCAAGATGAGTGTCGCCGAAGACGGCGTGGAAGCGATGGCATTCCTGAGACGCGAAGGCCCTCACGCCGGTGCGCCGCGTCCTGACCTGATCCTGCTGGATCTGAACCTGCCCCGTATGGACGGCCGAGAGGTGCTTGCGCTCATCAAAGCGGATGAGAGGCTGAAGAGCATCCCGACCGTGATCCTCACCACATCCGAGTCCGAAGCGGACATCGTGAAAAGCTACAGCCTTCAGGCCAACTGCTATCTCAGCAAACCCGTGGAGCTGGATGCCTTCGAAGCCTTGGTGAAAAGCATCAATGATTTCTGGTTGACGCGGGCCAAGTTGCCGCAGAGCCAGCAGATGACATGAATTCCAGTGCTCTGAAAACGCTTCTGGCAATCGAAGACAACGCAGGAGATGCGCGTTTGCTGCGCGAGATGCTTCGGGAGGAGGATGGGCACAATACCGCCCTTGTCCTCGCATCGAGTATGGTGGAAACCAAGGAAGAGCTTCAGTTCATCAAGAACCAGGGCTGCGACGAGGGGCAAGGTTACTATTTCAGCAGACCTTTGACGGCGTCCGACTTCGCCAGGCAACTCGCCCTCACATCACGGCCAGAAACGAGAAGAGAGATGCGACCATGCTTGACGGCTGGCCGAGTCTGACTTGGGCATGGTGAAGCCATTCGTTATTGCCTCAAAGTACTGCAGCATTTGATTTCTAGCGAGCGCCTGCGCGGTCGCGGCGAAGGTCCGGTTCAGGTCGCCGCCCGAGGTGGTTCGGCATCGTTCAGGATTGTCCGCAATTCGCTCTGAAGTTGGGGGAGTAACTGTCGCTCAGGTATCCCAGACCCAAGCCAAATGCCTCTGTCTGGATCATGCAAACTACGCTATATCACGCCAAACGAAGGTAAAGACTGTGAAAAGGTGTCGGCATGTCCTGCAACCAGTATTGGACCGTAAAGGAAATCGCGGACCTTCTGAAGGTCAGCGAAGTGATCGTTCGGCGGTGGATCAAAGACGGAGAGCTTCGCGCGATTGATATCGGCAAGGGCTGGCGGGTCGGATCGGACGATCTGGATGCGTTTCTGGAGGGTCACGCGACAAGGCCCGCCGGAACAAGTGACAGCCCTGTTGCAGATCCAGTCGAATTTGGCGCAGGCGAAATGAAAGGGAAGAAGACGTGATGGAAGTCATCGTTCAGTCACCCTTCGCCGAGATCGCAGTTCTTTTGGTGATGGCCGCCGTGATCGGGTTTTTCGGGATCATCCTGCGCCAGCCGCTTATCGTGAGCTTCATTGCGGTCGGTCTGCTCGCGGGCCCTTCAGCACTCGATCTGGTGCGATCGGACGAACAGATCAGCCTGCTGTCAGAGCTCGGCATCGCCGTGCTGCTCTTTCTTGTGGGCATCAAGCTCGACATGAGCCTCATCCGCTCGCTCGGGTCCGTGTCGCTTTTGACCGGGCTGGGCCAGGTCGCCTTCACCTCGATCTTCGGATATCTGATCGGTCTGGCCCTTGGGCTTGGCGCGGTGACCAGCCTTTATGTCGCGGTCGCACTGACGTTCTCGTCGACGATCATCATCGTGAAGCTTTTGTCCGACAAGCGCGAGATCGACAGCCTTCACGGCCAGATCGCACTTGGCTTTCTGATCGTGCAGGACTTGGTCGTCGTTCTTGCGATGATCGTGTTGTCTGCCATCGGCATCGGTGCCACAGGCGACGGCGGGCATGGCGGTGGATCGGTGCCGGTGGTTCTGATTTCCGGCATCGCGATGGTGGCGCTGGTCGTCCTCTTTGTGCGGTATGTTGCCAACCCGCTGACCGAGCGTCTGGCAAGGGCGCCCGAACTGCTGGTGATCTTTGCCATCGCGATGGCGGCGATGTTCGCGGCCGCAGGCGACATCGTCGGTCTTGGCAAGGAGGTTGGCGGACTTCTTGCTGGCGTAGCACTCGCCTCGACACCCTATCGCGAGACGATCGCGGCCCGCCTTGCCCCGCTGCGGGATTTCCTGTTGCTGTTCTTCTTCATCGCGCTTGGCTCGGCGATCGATCTGTCTCTTCTGGGAACGCACGTCGTGGGCGCGATCATCTTCTCGCTCTTCGTTCTGATCGGAAATCCACTGATTGTGCTCGTGATCATGGGAGCCTTGGGCTACCGCAAGCGGACGGGCTTTCTGGCCGGTCTGACGGTGGCACAGATCAGTGAGTTTTCCCTGATCTTCGTAGCCATGGGCGTTTCGTTGGGGCATGTTCAGGAGGACGCGCTTGGCCTTGTCACGATGGTCGGTCTCGTGACGATTGCGGTCTCCACTTACATGATCACCTATTCACACCAGCTTTACGCGGTGTTCGAGCGGTTTTTGGGTGTATTCGAGCGCAAGGGCACCCCGCGCGAAGCCTCCGACGCAGTTCTGCACCGTGAAGACGGGCACAAGGTGATCATCTTCGGATTGGGGCGGTTCGGCACGGCGATCGGGCTTCGTCTGCAAAAACGCGGTATCAAGGTGCTGGGGGTCGACTTCAATCCACTCTCCATCAAGCGCTGGCGCGAACTTGGCCTCGCGACCGAGTTTGGAGACGCGACAGATCCCGAGTTCGTG
>JAIVHI010000333.1 GCA_020201155.1 Loktanella sp.
GCGTCATGCGCTGGCTTTCCAATTCGACGGTCTTGATGTCGGTGATATCGGTATCGGTTCCGACGATACGCGCGGGCAGGCCATCCGCGTCGCGGCGCACGACACGCCCGCGGCTGAGAAACCAAACCCAGTGCCCGTCTTTGTGCCGCTGGCGAAACTTGTAGTTGATGATGTCCGTTTCACCGTCATCGATCCGGCGCCATTCCTCCTCTAGGTGGGCGACGTCGTTTTCATGAATGGTGGTAAACCACTGTTCCGTGCTCAGCGGGATGTCGTCGTCGACCGTCAGGCCGCGCAGGCTGCGCCAGGCATCCGACAGATAGTGTTCGTTGCGTTCGAAATCGTGGTCCCACACCGCCTGATTGGCGCTCAGAACAGCCATGATCCATCGGCTGTCCCTCTCTGTTTCGCTGATGGGGTCGCAATTCATGAACGATGTTCCAAATTGATAACTGAAGCCGTGTCAGGGCAAGCGCCATGCCTTGCGATAGAAGGTCGGGTTCTGCCTGGTAAAGTCAATGCGCCTGTCAGCTTCACTGGAATTGGCACCACCTTTACTAATAATATACATACACCACGTTAAGTGGCTGTTAAAAACTGGTCGTCAATATGGCCTTTGCGCCTATTGTGTGTGCGACCGATCGGCTGCGTCAAAGCGTGCCGCTTCTGGTCGGACCTTTCCGACACGAACAGCCTTGCGTTGACCGATGGTGTATCATGGACGCTGAACTGCAACCGATGGCACGACCTGGTTTGTTGGGAAGGGAACGTCAGTCGCGCCCCTCAATGCGCAAGCACAAGCATCTGAAACGCCATCATTGCCGAGAAGGCCAGTGTCACGGCTGTGGCCGCGGATCCGTGGCGGACCTTTTCCAATGCGTCGGGGTAAAGTTCCGAGAAGACCATCCAGATCATTGCGCCCGCCGCCAATCCGAGGCCGACCGGCAGGAAGGGCCGGAAGGTTTCGACAAAAAGGTAGGCTGGACCTGCCATGATCGGCTGAGGCAGGCTGGTAAAGACTGCCCAAAGCGCAGCCTTCCAGACCGGTGTGCCGCGCGGGACCAGCACCAGCGCGATAGCCAACCCCTCGGGCACGTTGTGAAACGCGATCGCCATGGTGATATATGCACCAAGGCCCTCGGACCCTGCAAAAGAGACACCGACGCCGACACCTTCGGCAAAGGAATGGGCCGTCATGATGCCAAGGATCAACAAAGCCTTGGCCGCGCCCGCACCGTGCAGCTCGGCCACCTCCACCTCGCCCGCTCCCGACAGCAGCCGGTTCGCCACCACGATTGCACCCAGACCGACAAGCACCCCCACCAGCGTCAAAGAGACGTCGATGGACACGCCTTCGGCAATCAGGCTGTGGCTTGCCGCCAGCATCAGCCCGGCGGCGGCGGCGTTCGACCAGCCCATCGCGCGGTCTCCGACCTTCCTGACGAACAGAAAGGGCAGCGCACCGACGCCGGTCATGACCGCGGTCAGTAGTGCAGCCGCGATAACGATCCAGAGGGCTGTATCCATGACACCCACGCGTAAATGAAAGTCTCCCACCGGTGCCGCTGGCGAACACGACGCAAGCGGCACCGCCGGGCGGTTAGTTGGTCGGTTCCGATATCACCGCACGCAGGTCGTGAGTGATGGTCAGCGCATCGGCACCCTGCGCGCTGGCTGATCCTGCAAGCAAAACAGCAAGACCCGCAGCCCGCAGCGAATAAAGGAACGTCATCTGCGGGTCCTCACTTGAAACGGGACATCGCGCTGTCGAAAGCACCAGAGATATTGTCCCAAGCCTTGTCGAAACCGGTCTTCATGTCGGACCATGCATCGTCGCCGGCTTCGCGCATTTCCTTCAGTTTCACTTCTGCCTCGTCACGCTGCTTGCGCGCCTCTTTAAGCTGCTTCTCGGCCTCGATCCTTGCGTCGGCCTGGGACTCGTCGACCTTTGCCTTCATCTTGTCGATCTCGGCGTTCCACTGATCGATCTGCGCCTTGGCCTTTTCGATATATGCGTTCTTGTCGGTCATTCGGGGATCCTTCCGTTCGGAGAGGTTACAGTTCGTCCGCTTCGTCAGACTATGACACCTTGAGTCGTCTGCAAAGGGTGCAGAGTTTCGTCGGAGCGGACAGGGGGGCTGCACGATGTGCGAAGAATTTCTCGGGGTGAGTGACCTGCGGGTGACCGACCGGTTCTTGCGCAAGAACCCGCAGACGACCCGTCTTCCCCTGGACTTACCCAGAATGAGTCAAGCGGCTGATACCGTTTCCACGAACACGTGGGGCCGGTGAAGGCTGCGTGATCGACCCGAAAGGTGTGGATTAAGGCATCGACACAAACCCCATTCTCATAAGGATTGGAGCCTTGTAAAATGTAGAGGACGGCGCCGGCATAGCCTCTTGCACACCGCCGATCTTCACGCTATCCCGCGCGAAGTGCCCCTATAGCTCAGCTGGTAGAGCAACTGATTTGTAATCAGTAGGTCCGCGGTTCGAGTCCGTGTGGGGGCACCAGTTTTTTCCGTAAGTCATTGAAATGGCCCAGCTAATTGAAATTT
>JAIVHI010000205.1 GCA_020201155.1 Loktanella sp.
GCATACGATCAACGACTGGATGAGCGCCTATGCCATGGCGGTGAACGAGGAAAACGCGGCAGGCGGTCAGGTCGTCACCGCCCCCACAAATGGCGCGGCGGGCGTGGTGCCCGGCGTCATCCGCTACTGGCTCGACCATGTGCCCGGTGCCAATTCGCGCGGTGTGCCGGACTTTCTGCTGACGGCGGCGGCCATCGGCGGGCTGGTGAAATACAACGCCTCGATCTCGGGGGCGGAAGCGGGCTGTCAGGCCGAAGTCGGCAGCGCCAGCGCCATGGCGGCGGCGGGCCTTTGCGCGGTCATGGGCGGCACGCCCGCGCAGATCGAGAACGCCGCGGAAATCGCGCTCGAACACCACCTCGGCATGACCTGCGACCCGATCCGGGGGCTGGTGCAGGTGCCCTGCATCGAACGCAACGGTCTGGGCTGCATCAAGGCCGTTTCTGCCGCGTCACTGGCCCTGCGCGGCGACGGGGTTCACCTTGTCCCGCTGGATGCCGCCATCGAAACCATGCGGCAGGTGGGTGAAGACATGTCAGAGAAATACAAGGAAACCGCACTGGGCGGGCTGGCCGTCAACGTGCCGAACTGCTGATCCTCTCGACCCCGACCGCGCGGCACCCTACACAGTCACATGTCCCAAGATCGCCCCTTCCTCGGCATCCTTCTGATGCTTGGTTTTTGCCTGCTCGCCCCGATGGGCGATTCGGTGGCCAAGCTGCTGGGCGGGTCGGTATCGCTGCCCGTGCTGCTGGCCGCGCGGTTTGCCTTTCAGGTAGTGCTGATCCTGCCGCTGATCTGGTGGCTGGGCCTGTCTCTGAGGCTGACCGGCGTTCCCACGGCACTGATCTGGCTGCGCACGGCGCTTCATATCGCAGGCGTCGGGCTGATGTTCACCGCGCTGCGCTACCTGCCACTGGCCGATGCGCTGGCCATCGTGTTCGTCATGCCCTTCATCATGCTGCTTCTGGGGCACTTCATTCTCAACGAAGTGGTGGGCTCGCAAAGACTGATCGCCTGCGGCGTAGGCTTTGGCGGCACGCTTCTGGTGATCCAGCCGAATTTCGTCGAAGTCGGCTGGCCGACCCTCTACCCCCTTGCCGTGGCGGTGGTCTTCGCCTTGTTCATGCTGGTCACGCGGCAGGTGGCGCGCAGTCTCGATCCGCTGGCGCTTCAGATGGTCAGCGGGTTGCAAGGCTGCGTTCTGCTGCTGCCGGTGCTGGTGATCTGGCCCACGACAGATCTGGCGAACGTCGCCGATTATTCCGGCCTGCTGTTTCTTCTGGGCCTGCTTGGCACCGCCGGACACCTGCTGATGACCTGGAGCCTGAAATTCGCACCGGCCTCGACCCTTGCACCGATGCAATATCTCGAAATTCCCATCGCGACCGTTATCGGTTGGGTGATCTTTCGCGATCTGCCCAACGGGCTGGCCGCCCTTGGCATTGCCATCACCATTGGCGCGGGGCTTTACATCATTGTCCGCGAACGGCGGCTATCGCGACAGTCAGTTGTCCCGCCTCCAAGCTGATGAGCAACCGCCCCCGGCTGACCACCGTGACAGGGCCCTCGGCGAAATTGGACGAACTGACCAGCCCCGCCGGCGCCAGAACCTGCCGGTCAAGGTTCCACCGCAACCCCTGCGTGCTGACCTGACAGCTTTCCATCGGCAAAAGCGCGAACCGGCAGCCTTTCGGTAGATCGAGCGTGATGCGGCCCGGCGCAAGAAAGGTCGCATCTTCCTGCGTCAGCAGAATCACCCCCCTGTTGGGATTGCGCGCCAGCACATTGAGCGCGGCCATCGTGTGATCCAGCCGCCCGCCGGTAAAGCCGACCGCCAGCACCAGCGGCGCGTCGATCGCGGACAGGGCCTTGTCGAAATCGGTCCTGTCCTGATCGGAAATCTCGTGAAGCCGGTCGTTCAACAGCGTGCGCGCAGCCTCGGACAGACTGTCGAGATCACCGATCACCGCATCGGGCGTCTCGCCGAAACGCAGCGCATGGTCCGCCCCGCTGTCCGCTGCGATGACTCTTGGCGCAAGCTTTGTGGAAATGTTAAGAACATTGCGGTCAAGGTGCCCCCCACCCACCAACGTCACTGCGTCGTTTGTGGAAACAATAGGGCTGGCAGGATTGGCTTTATGCACGGCTTGGGGACATTCCTTGTTAGTGACACGAAAAGATACCGCATATAACGCTGTTCCGTTCCCCATTGCGAACCAATTCAAGGTAAACAAGGTCAGACTGGGTGTGGGAGAAAGCGAGCGATAACATGGTTGAGTCGAGTAAGATCTTAACCGTCTCATACGGCACTTTCTCGTGCACGCTGGAGGGATTCGAGGATTCCTTCTCCACGATGAAAGCGATCGCGGAGTATTTCCGCGACCTGGCCGCAGGAGACCGGTATTTCGGGGCAGAGCCCCCAACACCCGATACGGAGATGCTGACACGCATCGCCGAGCGCGAAATCTCGCGCCGGGTCGAGGCGCGAACGGATGACAGCGGGATCGTGCTGCGGGCCGCGGCCTTGGAAGAATCGCGCACGCCAGAACCCGAACAGACCGCGCCACCGGCACCGGCCGCGGCGGCACAGCCCGATGGCCCGACCATGCCGCCGGCCATCGCAAAGCCTGCGACGCAAGAGACCGCGCCACAGGCAAGTCCGGAGGCGGATAGTGCAGAGGCGGATGAAGACGATATCGTCGCACAGGATACGGCCAGCTTCGACGATATGGCCCCCGTCTCCCAACTGAAAGAGGCCCCGGCCCACCCCGACGCCGACAGCGTTGCGGCCAAGCTGCAGCGAATCCGTGCGGTGGTCGGAAAGGGCTACGATGCAGACGATCAGGCCGAGGATCTGGCGGAACCGTTCCTGACCGAGACCGAGACCACCGAAAGCTGGAACACCGTGACCGAGGACGCACCGGTTGAGACCGCGCCCGAGGATACGCCCTCCGAAGCAGAGGCCGCCGAAGAGACGGCGACACCCGAAGCCCGCGCGGACGAAGCGCCCATCGTCTCTGACGACGAGATCACGGCGGCAAAGATTGACGCGGTCGAAATCACGTCGGCAGACGTCATGGAAGCCGAAGCCGAAGCCGAAGCCGAAGCCGAAGCCGAAGCCGAAGCCGAAGCCGAAGCCGAAGCCGAAGAAGTCGTGCCCGAGCCCCAGCCCGTGCGCAAGCCCCTTGTGCGCAGCCGCATCCTGAGGCTTGGCAAGCGTCAGCCGACGCCTGCCCCCGCCCCGCAGGAGCAGCCTCGGCCCGCCCCCGCCCCCGATACATCGGGGAACGACGACGCGGCACGTGACGCGGAGAACGACGCGATTGCCGATCGTCTTGCGGCACGGCTGTCCAATGTCCCGACTTTCGAGCCGAACGAAGACACGGACGCGACCGACACCGTCGATACGGACACCGACGACCAGACGTATGAGCCCCCCGCGACCGAAGCGCTGATCGACCGAGACACCCTTGCCGGTATCCTGGGCGACGACGCAGAGATCGCCGAGGCGCAAGACGAAGAGCAGCCGGTGGTCGAGGCTTTGGCGTCCGAGGACAGCGACAAGACAGAGGCCGAGGACGATACGCCTGCCGCGGCTGATGCCCCGACGACCGAAGACAGCGACGACGGCCTTGGCATTCTGGACGAAACCGACGACGGCTCTCTTTCGGTCGACGACGAGGCCGCCCTGCGTGCGGAACTGGCGGAAGTGGAGCGGGACGCAGAGGCCTCTGCGGCCGAACGCCAAGGCCGCAAACTGCTGCCCGAAACGGACGATGCCGCGATGGACCGCATCAATGCCGCCGCCGATGCACAGCTGTCCGAGCCGGAAGGCAAAAGCCGTCGCAACGCAATCGCGCAGCTGCGCGCAGCCGTCGCCGCGACCGAAGCGGCGCGTCAGCTCGGCGACAAGGCGACCGACCCGGAGGAGAGCAAGAAAGCCTTCCGCAACGACCTTGAGGATGCGGTGCGTACCGAAGCCACGGCGCCGACCCCACCGGCCCAGACCGAGGCCGAGGTTCGGCCAACGCGTCCCACACGGCCCCAGCGCCCGGAGGTGCGGACCGAACGCCCGCGGTCGGCACCGCTCAAACTGGTCGCCAGCCAGCGGATCGACAGGCCTTCTGCTGAAGAGGCTGGCCCCGTCCAGCCCCGCCGCGTGGCGGCTGCCGAAGTCTCGTCAAGCGATGTGGCGAATTTTGCGGAATTCGCAGCCGAGATGGGCGCCACCGAACTTCCGGATCTGCTGGAAGCGGCTGCGGCCTATACCGCCTATGTCGAGGGGATCGAGGATTTCTCGCGCCCCCAGATCATGAAGAAGGTACAGGCCACAGTCGAGCAGGAGTTCAGCCGCGAAGACGGGTTGCGGTCATTCGGGACGCTTCTGCGACAGGGGCGGATCAGCAAGGTGCGCAACGGACGCTTCCAGGTATCCGAGGCGACACGTTTCAAACCGGAACAGAAGGCAGGGTGATCGCTCCTCCTGCCTGAACGTGGAAAAGGCGGACCCATCGTGGTCCGCCTTTTTTCTTGTGCCACATCGGTGACAGAGGGCGTGGTTGCGCCTGTCGCATCGTCGCAGGGGGCGCTGCCCCCGTCCTGCGGACTCCCCCGGAGTTTTCGGGCCGAGATGAAGGGGTCAGTCGTCCCTGCTGTCGGGGTCAGCCTGACCGACGCCGATGAACAACCATTTCAGCGGCAGGACCCAGAGCACACCGATGGCCACGACGACGATCAGCTCCCATCCGACGGCCAGCCTGCCATTGTTTTCGAGTGTCGCGCGCACGAAGATCTCGTTCGCCACGAAAATGTAGACCGGCAGACCGATCAAAAGCACGACCAGTGCCCAGCGCTTTCTGGCCTTGTGCGACATGTCTGTGCCCCCTGCTGTCAGTCGCGGAACGGGTCGGTCACGAGGATCGTGTCCTCCCTCTCCGGCGAGGTGGAAAGTAGCGCCACCGGGCAGTCGATCA
Organism: Loktanella sp.; assembly: GCA_020201155.1. Lineage (GTDB taxonomy): Bacteria > Pseudomonadota > Alphaproteobacteria > Rhodobacterales > Rhodobacteraceae > JAIVHI01. The sequence goes on from JAIVHI010000205.1 coordinate 4,977, forward strand.
ACTCTTCAATCCGTCGCACGTATTTTACGGCCTGTGCCGGCAGGTCCGCCCATGACCGCGCGCCCTTGGTCGATTCGCTCCAGCCTTCCATTTCCTCGTAGAGCGGCTTGCAACGAGCCTGCTGGTCGGCGGCTGTGGGAAGGTAGTCCAGCGTTCGACCGTCCAGTTCGTAGCCGGTGCAGATTTTCAGGGTTTCGAACCCGTCGAGCACATCCAGTTTCGTCAGACTGATCCCGGACACGCCCGAGGTCGCGCAGGTCTGGCGGACCAGCACCGCATCGAACCAGCCGCAACGGCGCTTGCGCCCGGTCGTGGTGCCGAATTCATGGCCTTGCTCGCCCAGACGCTGGCCGTCCGCATCGTGCAGCTCGGTCGGGAAAGGCCCCTCGCCGACGCGGGTGGTGTAGGCCTTCACGATGCCGAGAACGAAATCGATGGCACCGGGGCCGACCCCTGTCCCCGTCGCAGCCTGCCCCGCGATCACGTTCGACGAGGTCACGAAAGGATAGGTGCCGAAATCGACATCGAGAAGCGCGCCCTGCGCCCCTTCGAACAGGATGCGCTTTCCGGCCTGACGCTTTTCGTTCAGCACCTTCCAGACGGGTGCGGCATATTGCAGGATCTCGGGCGCGATATCGGTCAGTTGCGCGATCAGAGCATCGCGATCGACCTCGTCCTGGCCCAGGCCGCGCCGAAGGGCGTTGTGGTGCACCAGCGCGCGGTCGACGCGGCTTTCCAGTGTCGCGCGATCGGCCAGATCGGCGACCCGCACCGACCGACGTCCCACCTTGTCCTCGTAGGCGGGGCCGATGCCGCGCCCCGTGGTTCCGATCTTGGCAACCGACGTCTGCTCTTCGCGGGCGCGGTCGAGTTCACCGTGAATGGGCAGGATCAGCGGCGTGTTTTCCGCGATCATCAGCGTCTCGGGGGTGATATCGACCCCCTGCCCGCGCAGACCTTCGATTTCCTTGACCAGATGCCAGGGGTCCAGAACGACCCCGTTGCCGATGACCGACAGCTTGCCGCCGCGCACCACACCGGAGGGCAAGGCATGCAGCTTGTAGACAGTCCCGTCGATGACGAGCGTATGGCCCGCGTTGTGACCGCCCTGAAACCGCGCGATGACGTCAGCCCTTTCGGACAGCCAGTCCACGATCTTGCCTTTGCCTTCGTCGCCCCACTGGGCGCCCACCACGACCACGTTTGCCATCGGTCCGATCCTCTTCAAAATCCCGATCGCGTCTATAGCGGGGGCGTCAGAGCGGCGAAAGGCGAAAGGTATGATGCCTGCCACCCCAGATTGGACGGGTTGGTGAAAGGGCCGACCGAGTTAGGGGTTGCGGCAGCGGCAGTCGGCTTTTAGATAGCGTCCGTTCCTATACGCCCCGAAAGGCCCCGCACAATGGAAAACGTCGTCCTGGTGATCCACCTTATTCTGGCGCTCAGCCTGATCGGCGTCGTGCTGATGCAGCGGTCCGAAGGTGGCGGCCTGGGGATCGGCGGTGGCGGTGGGGCCACTGGCAGCCGGCCCAAACCGACGGCGATGGGCAAGGTCACATGGGCACTGGCGATCGCCTTTATCGCGACATCCATCGCGCTGACGCTGATCGCGGCAGATCAATCGTCGGGGGCTTCGGTGCTGGACCGTCTGGGTGATGCGCCGGCGAACTCCCCCGATGTGCCTTCGCCCGGCCTGGGCGACAGCCTGCTTCCGCCGGGACAGGACGATACGGCTCCGCTGACGCCATCGGGCAACTGATTACCACAACAACTGGCCGGAAAGAAATTTCCGGCCACATGATATTGCGCGATGGGTTGGCAACCGGGCCCGAATCCCGGTATCCTTAAATCCCGTGGCAGGGCGTCCTTTTGGGGGTCGCCGCACTTTGAATACGAAGGCACGGGGGTCCTCCTAACCATGGCGCGTTACATCTTCATCACCGGCGGCGTGGTATCGTCCCTTGGCAAGGGGCTTGCCTCGGCCGCACTTGGGGCGCTTTTGCAGGCACGTGGTTTCTCTGTGCGGCTGCGCAAGCTCGATCCCTACCTGAACGTCGATCCCGGCACGATGTCACCTTTCGAGCATGGCGAAGTGTTCGTGACCGACGACGGTGCCGAAACCGACCTGGACCTTGGCCATTACGAACGCTTCACCGGCGTTCCGGCCCGCAGAACCGACTCTGTCTCGTCGGGCCGCATCTATTCCAACGTGCTGGAGCGGGAACGGCGTGGCGACTATCTGGGCAAGACCATACAGGTCGTCCCGCACGTCACGAACGAGATCAAGGACTTCCTTGCCATCGGCGAGAACGAGGTCGATTTCATGCTTTGCGAAATCGGCGGCACCGTGGGCGATATCGAGGGCCTGCCGTTTTTCGAAGCCATTCGCCAGTTTTCCCATGACAAGCCGCGCGGCCAGTGCATCTTCATGCACCTGACGCTTCTGCCCTATCTGGCGGCCTCGGGCGAATTGAAGACCAAGCCGACGCAGCATTCGGTCAAGGAACTGCAATCCATCGGCATCGCCCCGGACATTCTTGTGTGTCGGTCCGAACATCCGATCCCTCAGAAAGAGCGCGAGAAAATCGCATTGTTCTGCAATGTGCGCAAGGAATCGGTCGTTGCGGCCTATGACCTCAAGTCGATCTACGAAGCCCCCCTTGCCTATCATGAACAGGGGCTCGATCAGGCTGTGCTGGACGCCTTTGGAATTTCCCCTGCCCCGCGTCCGGACCTGTCGATCTGGCACGATGTTTATGACCGCATTCACAACCCCGAAGGTCAGGTGAGAATCGCGGTCGTCGGCAAGTACACGCAGCTCGAAGATGCCTATAAATCCATATCCGAGGCGCTGACACACGGCGGCATGGCCAACCGGGTCAAGGTCAAGGTCGAATGGGTGGACGCAGAGCTTTTCGATACCGATGACGCGGCCCCCTTCCTTGAAGGCTTCCACGCGATCCTTGTCCCCGGCGGTTTCGGAGAGCGCGGCACCGAAGGCAAGATCAAGGCAGCCGCCTTCGCGCGCGAAAAAAAGGTGCCCTATCTTGGCATTTGTCTGGGCATGCAGATGGCCGTGATCGAAGCCGCGCGGAACGTGGCGGGCATGACGACCGCAGGGTCGCAAGAGTTCGACCATGAAGCCGGAAAGGACCGGTTCGAACCCGTGATCTTCCACCTCAAGGAATGGGTCAAGGACAACGAGACCATCGCCCGCGACGTGCTGGACGACAAGGGCGGTACCATGCGACTGGGGGCCTATGACGCGGTGCTGACCGCGGGCTCGAAAGTGGCCGAGGTCTATGGCGAGACCCATATCACGGAACGGCACCGCCACCGCTACGAGGTCGATGTGACCTACAAGGACAAGCTCGAGGCGGCGGGCCTGTGCTTTTCCGGCATGTCGCCTGACGGTCGTTTGCCGGAAATCGTCGAATGGCAGGACCATCCGTGGTTTATCGGCGTCCAGTTCCATCCGGAACTGAAGTCCAAACCCTTTGCCCCGCATCCGCTGTTCGAAGGCTTTGTGAAGGCGGCGGTCGCGAATTCACGGCTGGTGTGAGGGACAATTTCCGAAGACGATCCACCGCGCAAGTCGCAGCCTTGATCAGAAATCGAACGAGATGTCGCGGGTTATGACGATGCTTGCGGTCACGCTGTCGCTGCTGCCACCACGCACGATCGGGCTTTCGGCAGCATCGTTGACGAATTCGTCATATCGCACGGTGCCCGTCACACCCCAGTCAGGGGTAAAGTCGTAGTCAGCCGAGAATTCGACACCGCGCGACATCACCCCGCCAGAGGGATCATAGGCCGAAAAGGCGCTGTCGGTGGCTTCGGCGGCAGTGACACCGAAATAGGTTTCGGCATAGCTGTCGTCGCCGGCAAGAAGCCGGGGGCCCGCGCGAAAGGTCAACTGGTCCGACACCGGCACGACCAGATCACCACCGATTTCACCGACAAATCCGTTATGTCCGCCGAACCCGCGCCGGGCGGTGGCGAAGACTTCGACATCGGGAAAGGTGTAGGTAAACCCGCCGCCCAGTTCGATGGCGGCGTCGACATCTGCCATGCCGGTCAGTTCGGCATAATCCTCGGCCTGGCGGTCGGCTATGTAGCGGAAAGATCCTGTGACACCAAAACCTAGCGCATCCGGCCCGCCACCGATCTCGATCCCGCCGAGGCGGAACCGGTCGAGGTCGAAGCTGCCTGTGACGCCAACCTCTGTCTCGCTACTGCCGAAGTAGGCAGGTGCGGACTGCGCCCCCAACCCACCTTCGAAAGACAGTGCGACAGCGCCGTCCTGTGCCGATGCACC
>JAIVHI010000151.1 GCA_020201155.1 Loktanella sp.
AGCGCGAAGCCCGCCTCGCGGCGGATGTTGACCTCGGCCCGCACCACGCGGGCATAAAAGGGGATGTTGATGATCGCGGTGGCATAGATGATGTTTTCCACCGTATTGCCGAGGGCGGCGACGATCCCCATCGCCAGAACGAACAGCGGAAACGCCATGATCGTGTCGAGGATGCGGTTTAGCACCGCGTCGAGCCACCCGCCCCAATAGCCTGCAAGCGCGCCGAGGATGGAGCCGATGATGAAGGAAATACCCACCGCCAGCACCGAAATCGTCAGGTCCAGCCGTGTTGCCATGATCGTTCGGCTGAAGACGTCGCGCCCCAACTGATCGGTGCCGAACCAGTGATCGGCGCTTGGGGCTTCCAGCGCACGCACAGAATTAGTTGCCAGCGGGTCGTAGGGCACAAGCCAGTGCCCGAAAAACGCTTGCAGCACGAAGAACGCAAACAGCCCGAACGAGAGCGCCGTGACCGGGTTTTCGCGCAGCACATGGCCCAGATGGGTCAGCATCCCATTGCTGGTGGTGGGGGCAATGTCGGTCATTTTGATGAAAACCCGATGCGCGGATCGATCAGCGTGTAGCTCAGATCGATGATGAGGTTGATCAGCACGAACAGCAGCGCCATGGAAAGCACGAAACCCTGCACGGCGGCGTAGTCGGATTGCACCAGCGCCTCGACCGCGTAAGAGCCGATGCCGGGCCAGGCGAACACCTTTTCCACCAGCACATTCGCGCCCAGCGTGAAGGAAAACACCATGCCCAGCGTGGTCACCACCGGCAGCAGCGCGTTGCGGAACGCGTAGCCGAAGAGCACGCGGGCCGGGGTCAGGCCCGCGGCGCGGGCGGTGCGGATATAGTCCGCCGACAGCGCGGTCAGCATGGCCGCGCGCGTCATCCGCGCGATCGGGGCCAGCGTGAACAGTGACAGCGTGATGGCTGGAAGGGCGAGTTGCTTGGCCGCGCCGCCGAAGGTAGCCAGGTCGCCGTCAATCAACGAGTCGATCAGGAAAAATCCGGTCACTCGCGGCGGATCGAAATAGACGAAGTCCAGCCGCCCCAGCGGCGAAGGCGCCCAGCCCAGCAGATAGTAGAAGACATAGATCAGCAGGATGCCGGTAAAGAAGGTCGGAAGCGACACGCCCGCCGTCACCAACACGCGGCACAGGTGATCCACCCACGACCCCTGCCGCACCGCCGCCAGCACGCCGAGCGGAATGGCGATAAGGCATGACAGGAGGAGCGCCGTCAGCGTCAGCTCGAGCGAGGCGGGCAGACGCATCGACAGATCGGTCAGCACCGGACGCCCCGTGGCGAGCGACTGGCCCAGATCGCCCTGCAGCAGTGACTGACAATAGATCAGGAATTGCTGCGGCAGCGACTTGTCGAGCCCCAGCGCCACGCGGGTTTGCTCGATGCTCTCGGGCGTGGCCATCTGGCCTGCGAATTGCGCCGCCGGGTCGCCCGGCAAGGCGCGGGTCAGCACAAAGCTGATGATGACGACCCCGATGACCACCGGAATGGTCTGGACCAGTCGCCAGAAGATCGGAAGCCACCGGGCGGTCATGCTCTCAGGCCCCCGCGCCGGTCAACGGACGCGCATCCAACTGGCGATGGAACCAGAACTCGTACCCGTCTGCGCCGTTTATCGCCACGTTGAGCGCCGGTTGGTATAGCGGGATGCGCGGCAGATCCTCGATCACCTGTTCGAACATCTGCTTGATGAGCGGCGCATAGTCGGGGTCGTCCATCGGCATGTGCAGCGTCTTGTCGGTCAATTCCTCGACCAGCGGGTGAGTATAGTTTGACGCGTTGAACAGGCGGTCCTTCTGATAGGCCCAGTAGAAATAGTAATCGGGCGTGTTCAGCCAGCCGCCGAAGTTTTCCAGCAGCATGTCGAGCGACTTGTCCACCAGCGCCACGGTGCGCCAGTTGGCCCCGGGTATTCGGTCGACGGTCACGTTGACCCCGATCTCGCCCATCGCTTCCTGGATCAGCAGCGCCGTCGGCTCCATCCAGCCTACGAGATCGAGGCTGATCGACAGGGTCACGTCGAACCCGTCGGCATAGCCCGATTTCGCCATGTGGTCGCGCGCCAGCTCCAGATCGGTCGTGTAGGGAAAGGCGCGCGGCCACGCGGTATCGGTGATCTCGGTCTCGCCACCCCACAGCCTGGCCCCACGCCCATAGGCGGCCGACTCGAAGATGGCCTCGTAAGGTGTCGCATAGGCCACCGCCTTGCGCACATCCGGGTCCGTGAACGGGGCGAATTTGGTGTTCAGGCACAGCGCGTGGATGCAGTTCGCGATTGGCGTCGAATGAACGGTCAGCTTTTCGGCCAGCTCGGATGCGTCGCGGTCGGGAATGTCGAAGCTGACCTGCACATCGCCCCGCTCCACCAAGGCGCGCCGGGTCGCCGCGGACGGCACTTCGCGCACGATCACACGCCGGATGGCGGGCAACGGGCCGCCGACCCATGCGTCGTTGCGTTCATACACCAGTTGCTGACCCTGATCCCAACGCGCGATCTTGTAGGCGCCGGATCCTGCTGGTG
>JAIVHI010000206.1 GCA_020201155.1 Loktanella sp.
TGCGATGGGGGTCAGACCGTGCGTTTCGACCGCCGCCTCCGACGCCACGATTGTCCAGGATGCCCCATCCGATATTTGGCTGGCATTGCCTGCCGTCACCTTTCCGTAGGGCTTCTCGAATGCCGGTTTCGGCTTTGCCAGCCCTTCCATGTCGCTGTCGGGACGCACACCGTCATCGTGATCGTGAACCGCGCCGTCATGGTCGAATGCCGGCATCACCTCGTCATCCAGCCAGCCCTCCTTCTGGGCGCGGGCCAGCCTGTGATGGCTTTCCATGGCATAGGTATCCGCGGCCTTGCGGTCGATACCGAAGCTATGGGCAAGGACTTCGGCCGTCTGGCCCATGTTCAGCGTGGTGATCGGGTCGGTCAGGCCCCGTTCCAGCCCGATGACCGGTTTGAAGAACTCGGGCCGGAGGCCCGTCATCGCCTTGGCCTGCGCGGCAGGGCCCTTTGCCTGCGACATCTGGCCGAACCATTCGACCGCCGACTGGCGCAGGGTAAGCGGCGCGTGGCTCAGTGCCTCGGTCCCTCCGGCCAGGATCATGTCGTGCGAGCCGTCGCGGATATAGCGATAGGCGGTGTCGATGGACTGCATCCCCGACCCGCAGTTGATCTGCATGGTAAAGGCAACCATCTCGGCCCCCAACCCAAGCCGCAGGGCCGCGACGCGGGCGGGGTTCATCTCGTCCTGCAGAACGTTGACGCAGCCCAAGATGACCAGATCGAACGTGCGACGGTCAAAGGGCTGCCGCGCCAACAAGGGCCGTCCGCACTGCACAGCCAGATCGACCGGCGTGAAAGGACCGGGCTTTCCCTGCGCCTTCAGAAACGGCGTTCGGGCACCGTCGACGAGATAAACGGGACGTGTCATTCAGCGGCCTCCTTGTGACTTTGTCCGGCCTTGAGACCGGGATAAAGGCGAGCGAGATCGTCAGGTTCGTAGTCGTCGACGGCGATGACCTGATCGACAAGGTCCTGCATGCGACCGATACGCTCACGCTCTTGCTGGGTGATGATGCCACCCGTGACACCGGCGTCGGGGTCGCTTTCCGCCGCGCGGAGCTTTTTCATCAGCGGGGCGCAGTCGATGACCATGGCGTAGCATTCGTTCAAAAGGGCGATGCCGTCACGGGCACAGCCACCGTGAACGCGACCGACGATCCGGTCCCTTGCGTCGGATGGCTCGTAAAGAAGGTCGGAGCACCGTTCGGCCAGCGCGTCATCCGGGCCGCGGCTGCTGCCACCCGGCAGTGTCACGGCGCGAAGCAACCACGCCGCCCAGCGGCTGGGGAAATTCGCGATCACTTCGTCCAGCGCAAGACGGATACGCGCAAAAGCGCGGTCTGCGGCGTACCGCACGACCGGAAGGTCTTCTTTCTGGCGACCCTCGTCCTGCCAGCGCTTCAGCGTGGCGCTCAGGATATACATCTCGGACAGGATGTCGCCCATCCGCCCCGAGATCATTTCCTTGCGCTTGAGCGCGCCACCGATCGTCAGGAACGCCATGTCCGCAGTCAGGGCATAAGCCGCCGACCAGCGGGCCAGTTGCCGGTAGATGTCCGTCACGGCACCGGCATGGGGCGCAGGACCGATGCGGCCACCGGTCCATGCACGACCCAAAGCGCGGAACACGGTTTTCGTGCTGTGCTTTACATGGGCCCAGAAATGGCGATCGAATGCGTCAAGGCTTTCGGCCTGATCCTCCATTCCAAGGGCCATCATCTCGTCCAGCATATGCGGATGGGCACGCACCGAACCTTGGCCAAAGATGATCAGCGACCGCGTCACGATGTTGGCGCCTTCGACCGTGATCCCGATGGGAACGGCGCGATAAAGCGACTGAAGATAGTTGGACGGCCCGTCGATCACCGCCTTGCCAGAGTGCACATCCATCGCGTCGTTGATCGCTTCGCGCATCCGAAAGGTCGCATGGGCCTTCATGATCGCCGAGATCACGGACAGGGACCGCCCCTCGTCCAGCCCGGCGCAGGTCAGGCGGCGGGCGGCGTCCATCGCATACGCATCGGCGGCCAAGCGCCCCATCCGTTCCTGAATGCCGCCGAACTTGCCGATCGGCAGGCCGAACTGCTGCCGAATCCGGGAATAGGCACCGGTGGTATGGGCGGACAATGCAATCGCGGCGCAGCCCATCGACGGCAGCGAAATGCCACGTCCCGCCGCCAACGCGCTCATCAGCATCATCCAGCCCCGTCCGGCATAGTCCGGCCCGCCGATGATGTGATCCAGCGGCACGAAGACATCCTTGCCCGTCGTCGGACCGTTCAGGAACATCGTGGCAGAGGGGATGTGACGGCGCCCCGTCTCGACCCCGGGCAGGTCTGTGGGCACCAGCGCACAGGTGATGCCGATATCCTTCTCGCGCCCCAAGTGGCCGTCGGGGTCACGCAGCTGGAAAGCAAGCCCCAGCACCGTGCAGACGGGGGCGAGGGTGATGTAGCGCTTGGACCAGTTCAACCTGACCCCCAACACTTCTTCACCTTCCCACATGCCCTTTTCGACGATGCCTTCGTCGATCATCGCGCCGGCATCGGACCCCGCTTCGTTGCTGGTCAGACCAAAAGCCGGCAGTTCCTGCCCGCTTGCCAGACGCGGCAGCCACGCGTCCTTTTGCGCATCGGTTCCGAACATGTGCAAAAGCTCGCCCGGACCCAGCGAGTTCGGCACCATCACCGTAACAGCGGCAGCCACCGAACGGGTCGAGATGAACCGCACGATTTCGGAATGAGCAAAGGCTGAAAAATCCAGACCGCCATATTCCTTTGGGATGATGATGCCGAAGAACCTGTTGTCCCGCAGGAACGTCCACACGTCGTCGGGCAGGTCCGCATCAAGCTGGTTGATCGACCAGTCGTCGATCATGGAGCAAAGTTCGGTGCAGGGACCGTCCAGAAAAGCCTGTTCTTCTGCGGTCAGGGCGGGCGGCTTGACAGCGGCCAGTTTCGACCAATCCGGGTTGCCGGAAAACAGCTCGGCTTCCCACCAGACCTCGCCGGCCTCCATGGCCTCGCGTTCAGTGTCGGACAGCCGGGGCAACGCCTTTTGGGCCCATTTGTGGATCGGTTTGGTCAAGGTGCGTGCGCGAAAGCTTGGCAACGGTTCTCTCCCTGTTTTGCAAGCCAACGCTTGTCCGGGGGATCGCGTTCCATATCCCTTGGGCCGGGGGCCTTGGCGGCATCACTGCAAAAGCGGATCGAGCCCCATGAGGTAGGTCAAAGGTGCATGATCATCGGTCAGCACCTGCGGGTCTTTCCGACGAATGACGGAGTCGATGTAGCTGGGGGCAAGCACCTGAAAGCGGGTCATCTGGGGGGCAGGCGTTTCGATCGCAGAGACGGGGCTGTCCTCGGCGCTGGCCAGCAAGACGAAAACGCGACGCTCGCCTGCCTGCGGGGGACTTGCTTCGGTCCAGACCTCCACGCTGGGGAAAACATCGCGCAGCGTCGTCACGACCGCCGCCAAAGCATCCAGCCGGTCGGTATTGTCGAGAAGGTTCATCGCGAAGACACCACCCGACGCCAACCTTTCCGAGACCAGCGTAAAGAACTCCAGCGTCACCAAATGCTCGGGGACGGCGATGTCAGTGAAGGCATCCCCGACAATGACGTCGAAGGATTGCGGGCTGTTGTGCAGCGCGAGGCGCGCATCCGCGTGCAGGATCGTAGCGCTTGCGGGGTCGAACCAGAACCGGTCGACGGCTTCGGCGGTGACCTCGGGGTCGATCTCGGCGATGGTAATACCCGTGATCGAACGATCGGCCCAGGCGCGAGGCACCGAATAGGACCCGCCGCCAATGTGGAACGATGTGAAATCGGTTCTGTCCATCCGCATGCGCGGCAAGAGGTCCAGCATGGCGGAATGCTCTGTGAACATGACGCGCGGGGTGTCCCTTGCGCTGATTCCATGGGCCAGATGATCGACGACCATCAGGTTGACGGGATCTTCCGGATCATTCGAAAGGGCGACTGTCCGGATGCAGTAATAGCTGCTTTCCCGGTCGCAGACCGCAGGAAGGCTGACCGCACCGGCACCGGTCAACACGACCAGTCCAAGCCCCAAGGCCGCAAGGCCCGTTTCTCTTGGCCCCGCACGACCCAGCCAGAAGCAGATCGCTGCGGCCACCGCATAGGCCGCGGCAATCACCATCAGGGTCGCGACGGAACCGATCGCGGGGACAAAGAGGAACCCCGCAAGCAGCGTCCCGCCAATCGCCCCGATGGCACCGGCGGCGAACATCGCACCCAGCGCGCGCTCGGACTGGTCACTGCCGCGCATTGCAGCGACCGTCAAAACGGGGGCCGGAACGCCCGCGAAAAGCGATGGCAGGAAGAACGCAAGCGTGCTGAGGCTCACGATAGCGGCCAAGGGATGCGGGAACGTCTCGAGGACAGGTCCCGCGACGGCCCGCAACAAAAGCGTGGCCCCCGCTGTCACGCAGGCCGCGGCGATCATGGTCCAGCCGGTAAAGCGCAATGCGCGGTCAGTCTCGCGCTCGGCGATCCGACCGCCCCACCAGTGACCGACGGAAAACCCGGCAAGGACGACCGCGATGATCGAGGTCCACGTATAAAGGCTCATGCCGACATAGGGTGCGATCATGCGCCCGGCCACGATCTCGACCACAAGGCTTGACGCCGAGATGCCCGCCTGAAGAAAGATCAAAAGCCAAAGCGGCTTCAGTGTCGTGTCGGCTGAGCGTCTCATCGGCTTTCCGTTTTTCACACGCAGACCATCGGTCGACAATCAGGCCCGTTCTGCGTCAATGGCGTCAGGGCCGTCCAAAGATCAGCCGCCCTCAGTCGCCTGTGACGGAGAGACCGAGAAGACGCCAGACCTGCATTCCGCCACGGTAATAAGAGATGCGGTCAGCCGGGAATCCTGCCTGGATCATGCTGCGGATCGCCGTCGGCGACTGGCCACACCAGATACCGTTGCAAAAAAGCGCAACGTGCTTGGCCTCTGAACAGTCCCAGCCGTCGAAGTCGGGCGCGCAGCCCATCTGGCCAAGTTCGTCCACGGTGCGCGTATAGGGAATGTTCACGGCACCGGGGATCGTGCCCCCTTCGAACCAGTCGTAGGTCCGACTGTCCACGACCAGCGCGTCGGGGTCTTGCAGCATCGCGATAAGCTCGAGCTCTCCGATGGTCGAAACGCCCTCTGCCGGGGTCATCGGCTGGATGCAGAATTCTGGGCAAGGGCGCGAGGTCCGGGCCCATTCACCTGAGATCTCGTTGTCCGTGTCCTGGATCCTGCCGATTTCAACTGGGCCGTCCGCTGTCTCGACCGTAACGGTCGGCATCTCCTTGGAAATGGCGACGTCGGTTTCGGCCAGCACTTTTCCTGACACAAGTGTCAGTGCGATCGTCATGGCAAGCATCTTCATCGGGTTCTCCTCCTCCGTATCCAGTTTGCCGATGGACCCTGGCCCCGTCCCGGTTGGCGTCACCTTGCGAAGGCGGCTCAACCCACGACGGCTCCCATTCGCGCCGCTTGGCGCCGACTCAAGCCATCAGCAATAAAAGCGTACTGACCTTAGGGCACCTTGCGCCACCAAAAACATATGAATATCCTGATATTATAGGAGGACATCATGATAATCAGCCGCCGTACACTCGTGCAGGGTGCCTGCGCTGCCGCATTGACCAGCGCATTGCCCAGACGTGCAACCTCGCAAACGACTCTCGGAGACGCGACCTTGACGACCGTCAGTGACGGGAATCTCGTGCTTCCGCGCAGTTTCGCCTTTGGCACCATCCCGGAGGATCAGCTCGCGCCGGTTCTGGAAGGCTTCGATCTGAACGACGAGCAACTGACGCCGGAGTGCAACCTGACGCTCTACCGTGATGGCGAAAGAACCGTACTGTTCGATGCAGGCTCGGGTGCGGATTTCATGCCCTCTGCGGGCAAGATCCAGGACAGCCTTGCAGCACTGGACATCTCGCCAGACGATATCACGCATGTCGTCTTTACCCACGCGCATCCTGACCACATTTGGGGCACGCTGGACGATTTCGGGGATATCCTGTTTCAAAATGCAAGCTACCTGATGGGGCGGGCCGAATGGGATTATTGGTGGGATCCGGCGACGGTCGATACGATCGACGCCGAACGACAGTCCTTTGCGGTAGGTGCCAAAAGCCGCATGGAAGCGATCGAAGGGTCAGTTGAATTCTTCGACCCCGAAGAGGAAGTCCTTCCGGGCATTCTGTCTGTCGCCTCTTATGGCCACACGCCCGGACACATGAGCTTTGAAGTCCGCAACGGCGGAGACGCGATATTCGTCGTCGGGGATGCCATCGGCAATCACCACGTCGCCTTTCGCAGGCCCGAATGGTCAAGTGGTTCCGACCAGGACCCCGAAACAGGAGCGACAACACGGCTGAAGCTGTTCGACCGGATCATGGCTGACGATCTTCAGATCGCGGGCTTCCACTTGCCCGGAGGCGGCATGGGACGGGTCGAAAAGGCGGGCGACGGCTACCGTTTTGTGGAGGACAACGGATGAAGCGTATCGTTCTGCTGGCGGTTTGCGTCGCCGCACCCGCACTGGCAAGCGAGGATATCGCGGACCAGTATCCCGACTCACCGCTTTACTCAAAGCCGGTCGAGTTCATCCCGCACGTCTGGTCGGCAATCGGGGCCACGGCCCCGCCGACCTATGAAAACAGCGGCCATAACAACAACCTCAGCTTCATCGTCACCGGCGACGGCGTGATCGTCGTCAACGGGGGCGCCGCCTATATACTCGCCGAAGCCCTGCACGAGGAGATCAGGCAGATCACGGACCAGCCGGTCAAACTGGTGATCGATGAGAACGGCCAGGGCCACGCGATGCTTGGAAATGCCTACTGGGCCGAACAGGGGGTGCCGATTCTCGCCCATGTCGACGCGGCAGAGGAGTTCGAAGCCCACGGCGAGGCGATCCTTGCGGACATGCAGCGCTACAACGAAGACAAGGCCGAAGGCACCTTCGTGGCGCTTCCGACCGAGACCTTCGAAGACAAGCACGTCATCGAGATGGGTGACTTCACCATCGAAGTGCTCCACTTGGGTCCTGCACATGGTCCCGGTGACACGCAGGTCTGGCTGCCCGCGCAGAGCCTTGTCATCGCGGGCGACATGGCCTTCCACGAACGTATGCCACCGATCTTCGCGGATACGAATGCCCGCGACTGGATCGAAACCTGGGAAACGGGGTTCGAGGCACTGAACGCCACCTACGTCATTCCGGGGCACGGTCATCCGACGAACATGGATCAGGTCCGGCGCTACACGCGCGATTACCTTGTCTATCTTCGCGAACAGATCGGCGCCCATATCGACGACGGCGGCGACCTGGCGGGCGCCTACTATGTCGACCAGTCGCCCTATGCGAACCTCGACACCTTCGAAGAGCTGGCCACCCGCAATGCGGGCCGGGTCTACGAACAGATGGAATGGGAGTAGGTCCCACCGGACCTTTCCCCCCTGCCAGCGCAACCTTGCCTATTCGGCGGCCCGAGGCATCCGGGCAAGGTTGCACTGGGTCCACAATTCTTCAAGCGCATCGACAAGCCGGTCAATATCGCCGGTCGTGTGAACGGGCGACGGCGTGATCCGCAAGCGCTCTGTGCCTTCGGGGACCGTCGGGTAATTGATCGGCTGGATGTAGATTCCATAGTCGTTCAGCAGCAGGTCGCTGATGTATTTGCACTTGGCCGCATCGCCGACCATCACCGGAATGATGTGACTTGGGTTGTCGATATGAGGCAGGCCGATCGCATCAAGGCGCGCCCGGATAAGGGCCACATTCGCCTGATGCTGTTCGCGCTCCACGTTGCTTGTCTTCAGATGCCTGATCGAGGCGGTGGCCCCGGCTGCCACGGCAGGGGGCAAAGCCGTCGTGAAGATAAAGCCGCTGGCGAAGGACCGGACGAAATCGCAGAGTTCCGTACTGGCGGCGATATAACCGCCCATCACACCGAACGCCTTGCCAAGCGTGCCTTCGATCACCGTCAACCGGTGCATCAGGCCCTCGCGTTCGGCCACGCCGCCGCCGCGTGGGCCGTAGAGACCGACGCCATGAACCTCGTCGAGATAGGTCATCGCGTTGTAACGATCCGCCAGATCGCAGATTTCCTTGATCGGGGCGATGTCACCGTCCATCGAATAGACGCTTTCGAAGGCAATCAGCTTGGGAACATCCGGCGAAAGCGCGGCCAGCTTGGCCTCGAGATCGGTGAGATCGTTGTGCTTCCAGATCACCTTTTGCGCCTTGGAATGTCTGATCCCCTCGATCATCGACGCATGGTTCATCGCGTCCGAAAGGACCACGCAATCGGGAATGCGCGCGGCAAGCGTGCCCAGCGCGGCCCAGTTGGACACGTAGCCCGATGTGAACAGCAGCGCGGCTTCCTTCTGATGAAGGTCTGCAAGTTCACGCTCCAGTTCCACATGCGCGCGGGTCGTGCCAGAGATGTTGCGTGTGCCCCCGGCCCCGGCCCCCGTCTTGTCCAGTGTCTGGTGCATGGCCGACAGAACTGCCGGATGCTGGCCCATCCCAAGGTAGTCGTTCGAACACCAGATCGTGACCTCCTCCGGGCCGTTGTGACAGACCGCGTTGGGATAGGCACCGCGCTGCCTTTCGAGTTCGGCAAAGCTGCGGTAATTGCCTTGGTCACGCAGGCGGTCGAGTTCGGCCCGGAAGAAGTCTTGATAGTTCATTGCTCAGGTGTCGCCTCGGCCACGATCTCGGCCAGCAGGTCCTCGACGGCCTGCATCGGCCCATCGGGGTAGGTCCGATAGCCGACCATGACCTCGCCGTCATTGTCGGTCACGAAGATCCCGTAAGGACAGTGAGCGATGTTCATCGGGTCAGCTTCCATCACTTCGCGGCTGACAACCGCCGAGCAGAAGATGAAGATATCGGCGGCATCGAAAATCATCTCGTCGCTGCCGACGTCCCCACCCGTCCTGTTGAGCATATCACCGACGTGGCTGACGAAATCGATGACCAACCCCTTGTTCACGATCGCGTTCTCGACCGCGAATGTCGCGTCATCGAAGCTGCCGTCGAACGGTGTAGTCACGGCCTCTTGAGCGGATGCAGAGCCGGCAAGGGTGGCCAGCGCGACGGAAAGTGTCTTGAGCAGTTTCATTGCAATATCCTCGCTATTGGGGTCCCTGGCCAAAATGGCCAGGGTTCGAAGCTCAGCTCACGCCGAACATGTCTTCCGTGATGGCTTGATACCAACCGATGGATTCCTCGTAGGTCGCTTCGCGGACTTCGTCCGACGCCCAGAATATGGATGTTTTCGTCCATCGTCGACGACAGGTCAGCGGCATTGACCGGTGCCCAGTTGTCTTCGGTCAGGCCTGCGACTTCGGCGATGTGACCTGCCTTCTGGGCGGGGATCACGTTGCACACATCGACCTTCTGCACCATGCCATCGATATCGACGGTCATTTCGTCGGGATTGACCGAGACATTCTCACCGCCGAAGTCGGGGCCGATCCGCTCGACCATGCCGGAATAGTGCCGGCTCCATCCGTCTTCGAACAATGCCTGCTTCGAGAACCCGGGCTTGGGGTCGAGGATCAATATCTTCGCGGTCGGGTTCGATTCTTTCAGGGCATGGGCCACCATCGAAACCCGCTCGTATGGTCCGGGGGGGCAGCGGTATGGGTTGGGTGGTGCGACCATTGCAAAGGTGCCGCCTTGCGGCATCGCCATGATCTGCGCTTTCAGAAGTTCGGTCTGCGATCCGCCTTTGTAGGCATGCGGCATGGCGTTTTGCGAAGCGACCGACCACCCGGGCACCGCGTCATCGACAAAATCGATACCGGGGCTCAGGATCAAGCGGTCGTAAGGCAAGGTCCGGCTTGGTTCGATCAGCGTGACGTCGATCGCACCGTCACTGTCCTTGGCGATATAGCGAGCAGCGGTCGCCCCGCCGGCTCCACCACCCACGACGACGACGCGGGGTTTTCCCTGCGCTCGGACCATGGGGGCGGCAAGCGCGCCTGCCGCGGCAACCGCGGTGCCCAAAAAGAGGCGTCTGTTCAGTGTCATCGGTGTCTCCTCCCGTTTCGCCGATCTTAATCAATCGACGGTTTCAAAGTATGCGGCCAGCCCGGCAATCTCCTCGTTTGACAGGCGTCTGGCGAGCATCGACATGACAGGATGCTCGCGGGCACCCTGCTTGTAGGCTTGCATGACGGTAACAAAATATTCGGGACTGTGCCCAGAAATCGATGGAATGCCATCATCGGCATCGCTTGAATTGTGACAGGACGTGCATTCGCCTGACAGGTATTCGCCGTAGGCTGCGTCACCGGCGATGGCAAGGATTTCAGGAGCCACCTCAAAAGTTTCGGCCGCAGCAGGGACGTCCCGGCTTTCCCCACCGAAAGAGGCGAGGTAGGCAATAAGCGCCGCGCGGTCGTCATCGTCCCGCATGCCACGATAGTTCATCTTGGTCCCGGGGATCAGATCGCGTGGATTTTCGAGAAACCTGTCGAGAGTCGCCTCGTCCCATACCAGCCCGTCAGCACCCGCTGCGACAAGAGAATCGGAAAAGCGATAGTCCGGATGAACGCCCGCTTCGCGCCCGATGATGTTCGTCAGTTCCGGCCCGATGGTGTTGATCGCACCGTCACCGATCTGATGGCAGATCGCACACTGACTATAAAGCTGCTGCCCTGTCTGCACGTCGGCAGGAGCCGCCGAAGCGGCCCCAACCATGCACAGAAAAGCACCGGACAGAAGACCCTTATTCGACACTCGCATCCACCAGATAGGCTATGATCGCTGCGATATCCTCTTCGTCTTGCAGGCCGCGATAGCTCATCTTCGTTCCGGGCATCGCGTCGCGGGGATTGGCAAGGAAGGCCGACAAGGTGTCGACATCCCAGACGTCGCCCGCGTCATGGGCTTCCTGGAACACGTTGGAATACCGGAAGTCATCAACCGCACCGATCGTGTTTCCGACGACACCGTTCAGTTGAGGACCGACCTTGTTGTCGGCACCTTCCCCGACGGCGTGGCAGGCGCGGCAGGCGCGGTAAACGCCTTCGCCGGCATCGATAACGGCAGGGTCGGTGGAAACGGCAGCCAAGATGCTGTCTTCAGGGGCAGCCTCGGCGTCAGCGGCGACCTCTTCGGGTGCATCCTCGGCGGCACCTTCGGTCCCATCAGCCATTTCCTCTTCGGTCACGTCACCATCGGCATACTCGATCTCGGCCGAGGCTTCGGCGATCGATTCGGTTGTGTCATCCTCGTCGCTGCCGGGCGTCACATCGAGAATGGCGGCGCGCATGGTGATCTCGACGCTGTCCTTGCAATTCTCCATGCAAACCTCGCCGGAAAACTGTGCAAGCTCTGTGTCCTCGCGGTCATCCATGAAGAAACCGTCCGCGTTGGGCATCTCGACTTCAAGAAAGTTCTCGTTGCTCAGTTCAAAATCGTCTTCGACGATATTGTTGAGATACAAGATGTAAGCCGTGATCGCGTAGATTTCGTCGGGTTCGAGGGATTGGGCATCGCCGAAGGGCATCGCGCGGTAGATGTAGTCGTAAACCGTCGAGAGATAGGGCCAGTAAGATCCGATCGTCTTCACCGGATCCTCCCGTTCGAGCGTATCCCAACCGCCGGCAAGCACGGGCCAGCGGCCAACGGCCTCGCCAAAGTCACCGTGACACACTGCGCATTTCTCGACGTAGACCTCTTCCCCGGTCCAGACATCGCCCGAGCCTGCGGGCAAGCCCATTCCGTCGGGACGGATATCGATGTCCCAAGCCACCACTTCCTCAGGCAAGGCGGTGCGGCCCAATCCGAAGCCGCCCGTGTGGCCGGCGGCATCTTCACCGCTCGCAATCTCGATCGCATCGACCGGCGCATCCTCGGGCTCGGCATCAGCGGTGGCTGTCTCTGCCGCCTGCTCTGCCACATCGCCCGACTCTTGCGTGCTTGTCTGGGCATTTGCCGCCGAGACGCTGACGACACCGCGCAGGGGTGCGGGAACATCCCTTACGAACTGATCGGCCAGAACATAGGCCAATGTCAGGACAGACGCGGTTCCCCCGGCTGCCGGGGCCAAAATCTTAAGAAATTTCGACATTTTCGGCCGCTCCTTCCTCGTTGACATACCAGGTCTGGATGCCGTTGTTGTGATAGATCGAATTCTCGCCGCGCACTTCACGCAGCATGTTCTTGGTCGGCTGGACGTAGCCGGTGCTGTCGTGCGCGCGGCTCTGGATCAGCATCTCGGAGCCGTCCCAATCGAATTCGTAGTAAAAGCGGTGCATCGACTTGTCCAAGGACGGGCCGGACATGCGCGCCTGATGCCACGTCATGCCACCGTCGATCGTCACGTCGACACGCGGCACCGTCCCGCGACCGGACCATGCGACACCTGTTAGGACGGTCGGTCCCGGCCCGTGCGTCAGCGGCGCCTGCGGGCTTGGGTTGGTGACGACCGACTTGGCGTCCATTTCCCAAGTGAACCGCCGCGCCGTGCCATCCGGCAGAAGGTCGGTATATTTCGACGTTTCCTCGCGGTGGTGCCAAGGCTCGTCACCGACCTCGATGCGGCGCAGCCATTTGACCCACATGTTGCCTTCCCAGCCGGGAACCACCAGACGAACGGGATAGCCTTGCTCGGGGCGAAGGGCTTCGCCGTTCATCTTGAAGGCGACAAGACAGTCGTCCATCGCCTTTTCCATCGGGATCGAGCGGGTCATCCCCGAAGCGTCCGCACCTTCAGGAAGGATCCATTTACCGGCAGTCTTCACGCCTGCCTCTTCCAGGATCAGGCGCAGAGGCACGCCCGTATACATGACGTTGTGGATCATGCCGTGAGTGTACTGGCAGCCGTTCAACTGCGACCCGGCCCATTCCATCCCCGAGTTCGCGGCACATTCGAGGAAATAGACGTGGTTTTCGCGCGGGAAGCGCATCAGGTCTTCCATCGTGAACACGATCGGATTGTCGACCAGACCGTTGATCATCAACCGGTGCTCGGCGGGGTCGATTTCCGCGATACCCGCGTGGTGCCGTTCAAAGCACAGACCGTTCGGCGTCAGGATACCGTCCAGTTCATGCAGCGGCGTGAAGTTGACGGAAGACACCGCATCGGCTGTCAGCCAAGGCACATCGCGCCTCACGACATCGGCTTCGAACTGTGACGGCATGCCGTAGGGCCGCGCGTCGACGCCGTCGCCCAGATACTGCATCCATGGCTGCTTGTTGATGATGGCCGGATCGGCCTCCTGCGCCATCGCCCGTGATCCTGCAACGGCTGCCACGGGTGCGGCAGCAGCGGCCTTGAGGAAGTTGCGGCGACTTGGCTTGGTGCCTTTTACTTTGATAACCATTCTACCCTCCTATTGGGTCGCGACCGCGATGGTCGTGTTTTCCGGCACCGTGACCGTGCCCTGTTCCTTGATATGTGCTTCGACGACGTCCCAGATCGCGGGCCCCTCGGTGCCTTCGTTGACGCTTGCCCAACCGGCGACCGTATAGGTCTTGGACGGGTCGATCAGCTCTCCGGTTTTCAGCAGGGTCATCTCGGTGATGCGCTGGCCCTGCTCCTTGTTGATGTCGATCCGATAGCCCATGCCACCCACGCGGACCATGTCGCCGCCTTGCTGGTAATAGGGGTCGGGATGGAACAGGTTGTCCGCGACATCTTCGAGGATCAGATGCAGCGTTTCGCCCGTCATTTCGGACCGGTAGGCCTCGGGGTAGCTCATTGCGGTGGCGTTGAAGACATCCTCGCGGGTGATATCCGCGCCCGGCAGAACGCTGGCACCCCAGCGGAACCCGGGGGACAGGGCGATATCCGCGTCGCGCTGGGATAGCAGCGCCTCGCAGATCAGGTCGTCCCATGTGCCGTTGAAGTTGCCGCGACGGTAAAGAAGGTCGTCGGTCTGGCCGAGAACTTCGGTCATCTCTGTCTCGAAGGGCGCACGGGTCTCGGACACCAGCGCCGACATCTCGGGGTCAGGCGCAATCACGTCCGAGAAGATCGGGATCAGACGATGGTTGATGCCTTGCATCCTGCCGTCACGCACATCGAGGTCCAGCCGGCTGACGAACTTGCCGTGGCTGCCAGAGGCGATCAGGAAGGTATTGTTCACCTGAACCGGCTCGGGCAACGCGTCATGGGTATGGCCCGTCAGGATGACGTCGATCCCGTCCACGTTTTCCGCGACCTTGCGGTCAACATCGAAACCGTTGTGGCTAAGAAGCACGACGCATTCAGCACCATTCGCCCGCGCCTGACTCACGACCTGCGCGATACGGTCCTGCCGGACCCCGAAACTGAGGTCGGGGAACATCCAGCCCGGGTTCGCGATCGGCATGTAGGGGAAGGCTTGACCGATCACGGCGATCTTGGTCCCGCCGCGTTCGAACATCTTGGTGCTTTCGTAGGCCGGCTCGTCCCACTCTGCGTCGAAGATGTTGGCGCCAAGGAACGCACTGTCCAACTCGTTTTCGATGATCTCGGTGACGCGGTCGATACCAAGCGTGAACTCCCAGTGAGAGGTCATCGCCTCGGTGCCAAGCGCGTTGAACAGGCGGACCATGTCCGCGCCATCGGTCCGCAAGGCAGGAAGCGACCCCTGCCACGTGTCCCCACCGTCCAGCACGATCGCTTCGGGCCGGTCGCTCTTGATGTGCTTGACCACTGTGGCGATCCGATCGAGCCCGCCCATGCGGCCATAGGTCTGGGCCAGGGAAACGAAATCTTCGTAGGTCAGCGCGTAGTCGAGTGGACTGCCTTTATCGATACCGTAGAGGGACCGAAACGCCTCTCCGGTGATATGCGGCGGCACACCCTTGACCGCGCCGACACCCAGATTGATCTCGGGTTCGCGGAAATAGATCGGCTGGGTCTGGGCGTGAATGTCGGTG
>JAIVHI010000334.1 GCA_020201155.1 Loktanella sp.
CAAGTCCGCCGGGGTCGGGTCGCAGTTCGAGTTCGTCCAGAAACACGAGAGCTACGAGCAGATCGCCGAGGCCCACGATCTGACCATGGAAGACGTCCAGCCCGCCGATTACGAGGCGGAGATCACCTATCTTCCCCCCGAGGATCTGATCGAGATCGGCGTCGGCAAGCCGCATGTGGGCGTGGGCACCGGCAAGCCCGGCGGCACGGGCAATCTCAAGAACCAGCTTTGACGCGCCCCGCGCGCTGAAAAGCCGGGACGGGGTCTTCGCGGCCCTGGCCTGCCCTGTCTCTGGAGACCACCCATGCCGACCCTCAACGAGCTGATCCGCAGCGACCAACCGCTCAGCACCGGCGCGACCGCGGTCTACCCGGTCTCGCATGCCATGCAGAAGCGATACAGGTTCACGTCGCGCTTCGGCGACGAGGTCGAGCTGCACCGGCTGGACCCGGACGGCAAGCATATCCACCTGCCGCGCGCGCTGTGCCCGGTGGGCCTCGATGACCAGCGCGATCCGGGCGAGAAGGTCAGCTTCCCGCGCAAACCCGCCCCGCGCGACTACCAGGTGGCCATGTTCGACGAGGTCGGGGCCATGGTCTCGCAGGGCCTGTCGGGTGTGGCCGTGGCTTTCACAGGGTTTGGCAAAACGCTCCTTGGGTATCATGCGGCTTACACGCTCGGCGTGAAGACCCTCGTGGTCACCACGAAGGAAGACATCTACAGGCAATGGATCGAGGGCGCGCAGCAGTTCCTCGGCCTGCCCCCCGACCGGATCGGCGAGATCCGCGGCGACAGGTGCGAGGTCGTCGGCACGGATTTCTGCGTGGCGCTGATCCAGTCGCTCTCCAAGGAGGGCAAATATCCCGGCTGGATCGTGAACGGGTTCGGGCTGGTGGTGTTCGACGAATGCCATAGAGTGGCCGCCGACCAGTTCTCCACCGTCGCCTCGATGTTTCCCGCCAGGGTCCGGCTGGGCCTGTCGGCCACCCCCGAGCGCGCGGATGGCAAGGAGCTGCTGGTCACCGCGCATATCGGCCCCGTCCGCGCCAAGACCGAGGCCCAGCTGATGGTCCCCAAGGTGCTGCGCTTCCAGTCGCCGTGGCAATGCCCGCGGGTGTTCCGCTCCGACCCGCAGAGCGGCGCGAAAAGCGTGGTCCGCATGCCGCATCAGGCCGGGAAGACCACCCATATCGAGAAGATGCTCGCCGCCGACCCGGTGCGCAACCACATGATCGTGGACATGGTCGCCGCCGCCCATGCCAAGGGCCGCCGCGTGGTGATCTTCTCCACCCTGCACGAGCATCTCAAAACCCTGCAGCGGGCCTGCAAGGAGCATGGCGGCATCCCCGGCCGGGACATGGGGTTCTATATCGGGGCCTCGACCAAGGCCGAGAAGGAACAGCGTGAGCGCAACAAGGCCAAGCCGGTGCTGCTCACCACATTCAGCATGATGAGCGAGGGCACCAGCATCGACTGGCTCGACACGGCCATTCTGGCCATGCCCCGCTCCACCGTGGTCCAGCCAGTCGGGCGCATCCGCCGGGAATACCCCGGCAAGATGCCCCCGGTTGTGATGGATGTCGTCGATCACGACAGCCCTGTGTTCTCCGGCTACGCGGCCAACCGCGTGCGCTGGTATAACAGCATCGGGGCCGAAGTGGTCGAAATGTAACGGGAAAACAGGAGGTTCCCATGGCGTTGAAACTGCACAAGAAAAAACCCCAGGCCACCGTTTCGGCCGAGGCCAAGCAACAGGGCGAGACCGTCGCCGAGGAACAGGAGCAGGAGGACGTGACCCTGCCCGAGGATCACAGCACCCAGGCGGCCGGGGAAGGCCCGTGGTGCGAGGTCGGCATGGATATCAGCTACACGCATAACAGCGGCAACTACACCAGCATGAAGGTCGGCGTGACGCTGAAAGTGCCCTGCCTCTACGCCGAGGTCGACGAGACCTATGACCTCGTCAAGGAGTGGCTGGACACCCGCATGAACGAGCTTGTGGAAGAAATCACGTCCGAAGACGAATGAAATTGCTTGCACAGGTGGACCCATGGCAACCAAGAAAAAGCCCCCCGGCGCGTCGAGCAGCATCGCCGACTGCCTGATGGCCTTCCAGAAGGAGTATGGCGACAGCGTCGGCTCCTTCGGGGGCGATCTGGTCAATACCGACCGCGTCCCCACCGGCCTGTTCCCGCTCGATCTGGCGCTGGCCGGGGGTCTGCCGCGGGGCAAGGTCACCATCATCTACGGCCCGGAAAGTTCGAGTAAGACCAACCTGGCCCTGCTGGCCATCGCCGAGCACCAGCGGCTCTGGCCGGACATGACCTGCACCTTCTTCGACATCGAGAACAGCTTCGATCCGCAATGGGCGGCGACGCTGGGGGTGGATACCGACAAGCTGGTGGTGCTGCGGCCGGGCTTTGCCGAGCACATGGTGGACATGGTCGAGGCCGTGCTCTTTGCCTCCGATTGCGGTCTGGTGGTGGTCGACTCGCTCGCCGCCGTCATGACCACGCAGGAGTTCGAGAACCAGATCCGCTTCAAGATAGGGATCCTGTTTGGAAACCCGGAGACCCAGCCAGGGGGGAACGCGCCGCGCTTCCAGGCCAGCCTCATCCTGCGGGTCTACGGCAAGAACATATCCGACCCCAAGATCTCCGCGATGATGCCGATCATGAAGGAGACCAAGTTCGTCTTCGGCAAGTGGAAGATGCCCATCTACGCCAGCTCCGGCGAGGTCTCCATGGTCACGCTGGCCCACAAGGGGCTGCGCCCCGGCATGGCCGACGACTTCAACATGGTCAGCGAATACCTCAAGGATCTGGGCCTGTTCAACAAGGCCGAGAAGGGCAAGGGCTGGGTGATCCTCGGCGAGTCTTACGGGACCATCCAGGAGTTCAAGGACCTGTTCTACAAGGATACGGGGTTCGGCAACTCCATCCGGCAGGCGCTGATCGCGCGGATCGTGGACGGGGTGGCGCTCGAGGAGGAAGGGGGCAGCGTCAATGGGTGAGAACCCCTTCGTCACCCGCCGCAAGGCCCATTCCATCGGCCGGTCGGGCCGTGCCTCCGAGAAGAAGTTCGCCAGGACCCTCGATGCGCAGACCCGGCCCGCCTCCGGCGCCCTGCCCGGGGCCAAGGGCGACATGTCCGGCACCAGGTTTCTGGTGGAGGCCAAGTCCACCACCCGCGCGAGCACCGCGCTCAAGTATCAATGGCTGGCCAAGATCGGCCTTGAGGCCCGCTCGGAAGGCAAGACCCCCGCGCTGAGCGTCAGCTTCGTGAACGGGGACGGCTCGCCCTGCAAGGACGGGGAATGGGTGATGATCCCCGCCTATCTCTTTCGCGAGATTTTCGAGTAGCCCGTCAGGAGGACATGGTGGTCAAGTTTCTCAAGAAGGTGAAGTCGCTGCGCCCCAAGGGCAGCCCGAAATACCTGCTGCACCGGCATTTGGCCCAGCCCGACAAGGGCCGGTCCTACGCGACCGTGCATGCCTCCTCGCTCACGCATCCCAGCGGGTTGTGCCCGCGCATGTATGCGCTCGCCGATGTCACCCATACCAAGGCGCCGGACAGCTGGCTGAGCACCTCGCTGAAAATGACCTTCCAGATCGGCCGCGACCAGGAGCGCAACATCGTGCTGTGGTTCGCCGAGATGGGCCGCGCGGTCTGCCACTGGCGCTGCGCCACCATCCTCTACACCACCAAGGGCGGCTACGGCACGCTCTGCGCCGATGTGAAGAAATGGGGCCTGCCCGAGGATTTCTCGCCCTTCAAGGAATACGACATCACCCGCGATGACGCCGAGACCGACGATCTGGCCCTGCGCGCCCGGACCGTGAAGGAGTTCCGCGCGGGGCTTGTCGGCATGCCCGAGGGTATCTGCTCGACCGCCTTCTCACAGCGCGCCCAGGAATGCCCTCTCAAGGGGGTCTGCTTTGGTGGACACCATCCCCCCAAGCACCACTGGAAGGGCACCACATGAAGCACACGAGGAGCCAACCCATGGCCCCCGAGTCTGTCCTGTCCCTTGGCCTCGACCTGTCGATCAGCGCGACCGGCCTCGTGGTCCTTCGTGGCAGCAGCAGCGCCGCCCCGAAGCTGGTCGTGGAGCGCGAGGTCAAGCCGCCCGCAAAGGCCACCGGCATCGAGCGGCCGCGCCGGATCGTCGAGGAGATCATGACCTATATCCACGCGGCCAACCCCGATGTGGTCGTGGTCGAGGGCTACTCGCTCAACATGAAGAACGCCTCCAGCGTCGTGCCCCTCGTGGAGCTGGGCGGCATCCTGCGGCTCATGCTCATGCTCGACCGGATCGACTGGCTCGACCCGCGGGCGGGCGAGGTCAAGAAGTTCGCCACCGGGCGCGGCAACGCGAACAAGAACGAGATCATGATGAACGTCTTCAAACGCTGGGGCCACGAAAGCAAGACCGACAACACCGCCGACGCCTATGTGCTGGCCTGCATGGGCCTCGCGCGGCGCGGCGCGCTGCAGGGGGCGACCAACTCCATGAAGGAACTGGCGGGCGCAATCGCGTCGCGGTCGCGATAATCAATTTGCAATTGATTGCAACAAGTTTACACTGGCAAGACACCATAAGGAGGTATCCATGTCCCAGGCATCCAGCCTAGCCCTGCTGACGGGCAACCAGACCAACATCGGCAGTCAGCTTCCCGATGCCGACCCCGAGGCCGAGGCCGAGGCCGCCGAGGCGGAGGAAACCATCGACGTCGATACGATGAACACCAAGGAGATCGAGCAGCTCGTCAAGGATTACGCCATCGAGACCCCCAAGGGCTGGTCGAAGTTCAAGCTCGCCGAGAAGCGCCAGTGGCTCAACGACAATTTCGGCGATGACGAAGACGAGACCCCTGTCGACGAGGGATCGGACCAGACCGCCGAGGAACAGGGCGCGGAGAGGAACAGGGCGCGGAACAGGCCGCCACCCCGGCCGGGGAGACGATCACCCCGCAAACCACCGCCAGCGACGTGGCCTCCAAGACCAAGTCCAATGGCGCCGTCGAGCAGCCCGGCGAGAATATCCTCGCCGATCTGGTCCACGAGATCGAGAACATGGACGAGGTCACCGCGCTCGATGCGGCCCTGAGCCTGACCGAGCAGACCGAGATGCACATGTTCAAGCTCGGCGGCGTGCTCGCCGCGATCCAGGCGAACAACTGGTACGAGCCGTATCAGTCCTTCAAGGAGTTCTGCGAGGGCAAGCTCGGCATGCACTACCGCAAGGCCAGCTATTGGGCGGCGATCTACAACGACCTTGTCGAGGCCAACATCAAGTGGAGCGAGGTCGCGGGGATCGGGTGGACCAAGCTCAAGGAAATCGTTTCGGTCATCGACCAGGACAATGTCGCGGCATGGGTGGACACCGCCAAGAACCAGACCACGATCCAGCTGATCGAGACGGTCAAAGCCTACAAGCAGGGCCACTCGGGGCAGATCGGCTCGCATGGCGGCGACGTGGTCTCGACCAAGACCTTCAAGCTGCACGCCGATCAGAAGCAGACCGTCGAAGATGCCCTGAAAAAGGCCAAGGACGAGGCGGGAACCACCTACGACACCGCCGCCCTCGAATTCATCTGCATGGACTACATGGGCAGCCAGAAACTGGCCGCGAAACTCAAGAAGATCGGCACCGATCACGCGCTGGCAGCACTTGAGGAGGCGTTCCCTGAGCTGGATATCGAGGTCTCTTTTGCCCAGGGAAAGGCGAGCTGACCGGGCACCGGCGCATCCCATCGAAAGCGCCCCCTTCCGGGTCCCGCACCTGCAATTATTTGCAAGATTGCGGGGCCCAGTCAGGGTTGATGGGAGACCAAGGAGGGAAACCATGACCAGGACGAGAACATTTCCGCCGAGCAGGCCGCAAAAGACCGACGCGGTGGACCGGGACCCGGAGAGCGAATGGGACGAGACCAGGC
>JAIVHI010000152.1 GCA_020201155.1 Loktanella sp.
GGCGCATCTCGCTGCCTGTCCTGGCGCGTAAATCCGGCTCCGCCTCTCCCCTGCGTGTGTTCCGGCGGATGATCCGCGATATGATTGCGGCCAATCATCTGCCCGATTACGAGCTTTCCGAAGCCCCGGGAGACATGATCCATTTCCGTCCACGGCGGGTGGTGCTTGCCCCGGGCGAGGGGCCGACCCTGAGCCCCGAAGTTTTCGAGGAGGCCCGCCGCCTGATCCCCGGGACGGATGCCTATGCGCTCGAGGCCGATTGGCGCGCCTGGTGGGTGATGACGGGTCGCCCGCGCTTGCGCAGCCCGGATGCGGCGTTTCTGGGGTGGGTGCGCAAGCGGGTCTGACATGAGCGCGGCTACGCCAGTGCACGGCCGTCCAAATAGCGGAATGACCCCGGGGTTCCTTTATTCTTCCGATCTTGTGGCATATGGCTCTGTCGAACCAATCGATTCTCCCATGCCGGAAATCCTGCCGGGAGCACCACGGGAATGCCGGACGCGTCAATCGCAAGGCTTTGAAACAGGAACAAGACAGTATGTTGCTGAGTAGATTCCGCGAACGCAAGCCTCTCTTCTCCCAGCAAGACCTTGTGAATTTACGGTGGTTTTGGGACAGCTACCTGAAAAGCAAGTCCATCTGGCTTCTGGTTGTTCTGGGGACCATCCTGATCCAGGGCGCGGCCTACCAGCAATTCCTCGCCCTGACAAAAAGCGGCCTGAACGTGATCTTCGAAAACGGCAATGCCTGGGAACTTGTCCGCGTTTGCGTCATCGTCTTCCTGCTGTTCAGCGTGCGCGGGCTGATGTCGTATCTGAATCCGCGGCTGTCGGTCTGGCTCGCCAGCAATGCCGTGCTTCAGATGCGTGAGGACATGATCTCCCACCTGATGCGTTTGGACCTGTCCTTTTTCGAGCGAACCAAGTCAGGCGAAATCATCTTGCGGATGGTCAACCAGGCACAGGCTCTGAGCCTGTTTGTGGGTCAGGCCACGGTCAATGCCGTGCGCGATGCCGTGACGGTGATCATGGTTGCGGCTTACCTCATCTACCTCTCGCCGCAGCTGTTCATGGCCTCCATGATCATCATGCCGTTCATCATCTTTCTGATGCTCATGGTTTCGGAACATATCAAGATGGTCCAGGCAAGTGCCGAGAACGCGATGGGCAACTACATGACCGGCATCGAAGAGATGGCCGGCGGTATGCGCACCGTGAAAATTTCCAATCAGGAACCAGGCGAAAGCTCACGCTTGCGCAAGTCGGCCCAGAGCATCCGAGACCTGTCAATTCGCTTGCAGGCGGCCCAGGCGACCGTCCTGCCATTCATCGACCTGGCCTCTGCGGTGGCCTTCGTGCTCGTCATCGGCGGCGGGGGCTACATGGCGTTGAGCCCGGCCTATGAGCTTGATGGCGCCGGCGTGATCACCTTCCTGTTCGGCCTGGTGCTCTTGTTTACGCCTGCCCGGAGAGTGGCGCAGTTCTTCACAAAGCTGCAAGCGAACCTCATTCTGCTCGAAGGCGTTCATTCGCTTTTCCGGGAAACCCCGACGATCACGGATGCTCCTGATGCCATCACGGATTTCGATGTCACGGGGGATATTGTCCTGCATGATGTCGCATTCCGGTATTCCGAAAATGCGCCGCTCTTCGACGGCATCAACATGACCTTCAAGGGGGGCAAGACCACGGCGATCGTGGGGTCCACGGGATCGGGCAAGACCACCATCCTGAGCCTTGTCGCCAGGCTCTACAATGTAGATGGCGGGCAGATCACGATCGGCGGCCAGCCGATCGAAAAGATCGGTATCCGGGCCCTGCGCGAAGCGTTCTCCGTCGTGGCCCAGGACATTGTCATCTTCAACAGTTCCATTTGGGAAAATATCCGTTATGTCCGTCCCGATGCCTCGGAAGACGCGATCTGGGAGGCGGCAGAGCAGGCGGCCATTGCAGAGCTGATCCAGCAGCGCGGAAATAAGCCGGTTGGTCCCAAAGGGGCCCAGCTTTCTGGCGGGCAAAAACAGAGAATCGCGATCGCCCGGGCCTTCCTGCGGTCCGCACCGATCCTGATGCTGGATGAGGCGACCTCCGCGCTTGACCAGCGGACCGAACAGCACGTCCAGGATACCCTGACAAAGCTTGGGGAAAGCAAGACGGCGATCGTCGTCTCCCACCGTCTGAGCTCGGTCGCTCATGCAGACTGGATCTATGTCATGGAAAGCGGTCAGGTTATCGAAGAGGGCACCCACGCGGATCTCGTGGAGAATGACGGGCTTTATGCGTCAATGTATGCCGCGCAGAAGCAAGGCTATAAGTGATCGCCAGTCGCCCGGCGGTATCCGGTCACATTCCTCGATTGTCTGGCCAGCTTGATGTCGGTGGCCTTTGCACTCAGTCAGCCCCCTCGCAGTTCCTTCGGTGGCAAAGGACGGGGGTCCTTGAGCTGGCCTCACGCGGGCCGATCAGCCCTGGACAAAACCCCTGGTCCCAAGTGCCGGGCGAATTGTGATGGTTTCAGGGTCA
>JAIVHI010000037.1 GCA_020201155.1 Loktanella sp.
CCTGACATACGACAGCGTCGGCCCCATCGCCGCGCTGCCCGCCGTAAAAGAGCTGAACATCGGTCACTTTCTGATGGGCGAGGCAATGTTCAGAGGCCTTGCCCCCGCGATTGCCGAAATGCGCCGGTGCATGGACGCGGCACGTTCAAAGGGGTGAAATGCGCGATGAGATATTCCTTGGCTCTAGGCTTTACCGTCCTCGCGCAGCCCCTTGCGGCGCAGGCCGTGACCGACTGCGACTGGCGCGCCAACGTAGGCGCGATTGTGGAGCCGTGGGAGGAAAACACGCGGACCTTCGCCAATGGCGCGGTCCGTGTGGCATATATCGACACGATCGAGCCGGGGCTTTCACCGGTCTGGATCGCGGTGCTGTCGCCGCCTTTTGGTGTTCTGGGCGAGCGGCAGTGCCGTCTGATCGGCCTGACCGAAACCACCGGTTTTGCGGACATGGATTTCTCGACCCTTGAAGCTGAATATGACGCGGCGACCGGCCTGCGGATGGAGGTCTCGGTCAAGGTCGTCGATCCGGACAGCAGCGGCTTCCTGACGCGGCCATTGGCGGTGACGCTCGACCAATCCACCGGAGAGATCGACGCGGGGTTCGCAGAATGACCGATGCCACGACATTTGAACGCGAGGTGATGCAGGCGGTGGCGGATCATGCCTGCGATCTGCATGCGCAGGGCCGGAATATCGTCTTTACCGCAGCGGTGATCAAGGACGGCAAGGTGGTGTGCCACGCCCGCAACGAAGTCGGAGATACAGGCGACGTCAGTCGGCATGCCGAGATCGTGGCGATGGCCGAAGCCTCAGACATGCTCGGCACCCGCGATCTGTCGGGCGCGACGCTTCTTGCGTCCTGCCAACCCTGCGAGATGTGTCTGGCCGCGATGCGCTGGGCACAGATCGACCGTGTCGTCTTCGCCGCGCAAAAAGCCAACGCCGGGGATGCTTTCTTCCGGTTTCCGGGGCTGGAGATCACCGATTTCCAGACCGCCAGCGACGGAGGCTTCACCTTCGTCGGGGGCGTATGCGAGGACGCGGTCGCCCACATCTACAAGGACGCGCCATGATCCGCCACGTCGTCATGCTAAGGTTGAATAATGCGCCAGGTGACGCGCTGGCCCAGGTGATGCAGGGTCTCGACGATCTGAAAGCGGACCTGCCGGGCCTGACCGATTTCCAGCACGGCCCAAACATCGACGCCGAAGGCAAATCCCCCGATTTCCCCTACGGCTTCATCTGCACCTTTGACGACCGTGCGGCACTCGACACCTATGCGGCCGACCCGCGGCACCGCGCCCTGGGTGCGCGGCTGGTCGCGCTGTGCGCGGGCGGGGGCGACGGGATCATGGTCTACGATATCGACAGCGGTGCCGCGTGATCATCGGAATAGGCACCGATCTTGCGAACATCGACCGGATCGCGGCCACGCTGGATCGCTTCGGCGACCGCTTTCGCAACCGGGTCTTCACCGAGATCGAACAGGCCAAGTCCGAAAGGCGCCGCGACGTGGCGGGCACCTATGCCAAGCGCTGGGCTGCAAAGGAAGCCTGCTCCAAGGCGCTGGGCACCGGCCTGCGGATGGGGATCGCGTGGAAGGACATGGCGGTCAGCAACCTGCGGACGGGTCAACCCGTGATGGAGGTCACCGGCTGGGCGAGGGACCGGCTGGACGCACTGACCCCGCCGGGGCACGAAGCCGTGATCCACGTGACGCTGACCGACGATCATCCATGGGCGCAGGCCTTCGTGCTGATCGAAGCCCGGCCTTTGCATCCTGCGCCGTGAGCCGTTCCTTGACAGTGCAGCCCCCGCCGCGCATATCGCCTGAAACCCCCGCGACACCGGCAAAGGACGACCCATGAGCGAAAAAAGTGGCTTCGTAGCCGGTGTGATTGAAACGGTGAAGACGGTTGTCTACGCGCTTTTGATCGCTGGCGTTTTTCGCACCGTCTTCTTCCAGCCGTTCTGGATACCTTCGGGGTCCATGAAAGACACGCTGTTGATCGGTGATTTCCTTTTCGTCAACAAGATGGCCTACGGCTATTCCTATGCCTCCTGCCCGTCGATCAGGATCCCGCAACTGGGTGTCGATATCGGGGCCGATGACTTTTGCGGGGTCTTCGCGGATGCGGACGAACGCCTTTTCGGCTCCGAGCCCGAGCAGGGCGATATCATCGTCTTTCGCCACCCGGTCACGGGGCGGGATTTCGTGAAACGCCTGATCGGCATGCCCGGCGACCGCGTCCAGATGAGGGACGGCGAGTTGTACATCAACGATGAAGCCCTCGATATCGTGCCCGACGGCGACTTTGTCGAAACGATGGCCCAGCAGGGTCCGATGCGGCTTCTTCCCCGCTGCGCAGGCAATCAGGCGGTCGGGCCCGGTGCGGACTGCGTGAAGGAAAAGTTCATCGAAACCCTGCCCAACGGCAGGTCCTATTCGGTGCTCAACATCGGCGACCAGCAATCCGACAACACCGGCGTCTACAGTGTCCCCGAGGATCATTTCTTCTTCATGGGCGATAACCGCGACAACTCCACCGACAGCCGCTTTGCGCAAGCGGCGCGCGGGGTGGGTTTCGTTCACCGGCGCGATCTGATCGGACGCGCAGACCGGGTCATGTTCTCGGCTGCGGGCCGGTCCATGTTCGCCTTCTGGACGTGGCGGTCGGACCGCTTCTTCGAAAAGCTGCAATGAAGCTCTCGGCCGATCTTGCCGCGTTCCAGACCAGATTGGGTCACCAGTTCGATGATCCTGCCCTGCTGATACGCGCCGTTACCCATTCGTCGATGGTCAGCGTTCACCGGGACGACAACCAGCGGCTCGAGTTTCTGGGTGACCGCGTGTTGGGCCTTGTCATGGCAGAGGCGCTGTTGAACGCCGATGTCGCGGCCCCCGAAGGCTTGCTGGCGCCGCGCTATAACGCTCTGGTCCGGCGCGAGGCCTGTGCGGACGTGGCGCGCGAGGTTGATCTGGGTGCCGTGCTCAAGCTGGGCCGGTCCGAGATGAAATCCGGCGGTCGCCGGAAAGAGGCGCTGCTGGCCGACGCCATGGAAGCTGTGATCGCAGCGGTCTATCTTGACGCAGGCTTCGATGCGGCGCGCGGGCTGATCCAGCAGCTCTGGGGCAAACGGATCGACGATGTAGCCGAG
Organism: Loktanella sp.; assembly: GCA_020201155.1. Lineage (GTDB taxonomy): Bacteria > Pseudomonadota > Alphaproteobacteria > Rhodobacterales > Rhodobacteraceae > JAIVHI01. Next base: position 3,160 of record JAIVHI010000037.1, read on the forward strand.
GATGCGCGCGACGCGAAAACGGCGCTTCAGGAATGGGCGCAGGCGCGCGGCGAACTCCCGCCCGACTATGTCGAGGTCGCCCGGACCGGACCGGATCATGCGCCGGTCTTTACAATCGCAGCGACGCTGCAATCGGGCGAAAGTGCACAGGCCACCGCCGGATCGAAACGGCAGGCAGAACAAGCGGCGGCTGCGGCCCTGCTGGAAAGGGTCGGCGAATGACCGAAGGTGAATTAGAGACACGCGCGGGCTTTATCGCCCTGATCGGAGAGCCGAACGCGGGCAAGTCCACCCTGCTGAACCGCATGGTGGGGGCAAAGGTCAGCATCGTGACCCACAAGGTCCAGACCACGCGGGCACGGATCCGTGGCGTCGCGATGGAGAGCGGGTCGCAGCTTGTCTTTGTCGACACCCCGGGCTTGTTTCAACCCAAGCGCCGTCTGGACCGCGCGATGGTCAAGGCCGCGTGGGGCGGGGCTGCCGATGCGGATGTGATCGTCCTGATGATCGAGGCGCACCGCGGCATCACCGATGGGGTCACCCGCATCCTTGGCGCGCTCTCGGACGTGGCCAAGGGCCGCACCGTCGCCTTGGCGATCAACAAGATCGACCGCGTGAAATCCGAGGTCCTGCTGAAGCTGACGCAGGACATGAATGATGCCTTCCCTTTCGCCGAGACGTTCCTCATCTCCGCCGAAAAGGGACATGGCTGCGACAAGCTGCGTGCCTGGCTGGCCGAGGCCGTGCCGGCAGGTCCATGGCTTTACCCCGAAGACCAGCTGTCTGACCTGCCGGTGCGGATGATCGCAGCCGAGATGACGCGCGAAAAGCTGACCCTGCGCCTGCATCAGGAACTGCCCTACCAGCTGACGGTCGAGACCGAGAACTGGGAAGAGCGCAAGGACGGCTCCGCGCGGATCGACCAGATCGTCTATGTCGTGCGCGACGGACACAAGGGGATCGTGCTGGGCAACAAGGGCGAAACGATCAAGGCCGTGGGTCAGGCCGCACGTGCCGAATTGCAGGAATTTCTGGGGCGCTCCGTGCACCTTTTCCTGCAGGTCAAGGTGCGTCCAAACTGGTTGGAGGAAAGCGAGCGCTACTCCGAGATGGGTCTCGATTTCAAGGACGGCAATAACTGATGAGACTGACGGCGCGGCTTTGGGTGGATGCCTACCTGACCCGCCTGCGCCTGATGGACATCCCCGCTTTCGTGGTGGCGCACGGCGATGACACCGCAGGCGCGGTGATTGTGAAGCTGAACACGCTCGACGGTCGGGCGGTGGCCTATCAGCGGTCATTCGACCTGATGACCGGGGCACGGGCCTGGATGGCATTGACGGACGGTTCCGAAACAGACGTGGATGCTTCAATCGCACGGCAGCGTTCGTTCGACAGCGATCTCTGGGTGATCGAGGTCGAGGATCGGCACGGACGGCATCTGCTTGACGAACCGGGGCTGGCGGACTGAGAGCGTCGATGCCTCCGGCGGGGATATTTGGGGCAAGATGATGATCTCTTTTCGCTTTTACGTTTTGTTAAGTGCGGTCGCGCATTCTGGGTTTGCGGTACAGGCTGGGAAGCCGATGACCGTGCAAGGTGATGATGCGGGGTTCAATCCGTGCCGTCTCCGGGGCAGGATGCTGAGATGATCATCATCTTGCCCCAAATATCCCCGCCGGAGGCATCCGGCACTTGCGGCAAGCGCGGCAGATGATCACCTGGTCGGACGATGCAATCCTTCTGACCGCTCGTCCCCACGGCGAGACAAGCGTCATCGTCGAGGTGTTCACACCAGTGCACGGGCGCCATGCGGGTGTCGTGCGGGGTGGGGTCAGTCGAAAGATGTCACCTCACTTGCAACCGGGCGCGCAGGTGGCCGTCGCCTGGTCCGCGCGGCTTGAGAGCCATCTTGGCAGTTTCAAGCTGGAGCCTGTCCGCAGCCGTGCCGCCATCGCCATGTCCGACCGTCTTGCGCTGGCGGGGTTGAACGGGGTCACCGCGCTTTTGGCGCATGTCCTTCCCGAGCGGGAAGCGCATGCACCGCTTTACGACCGCACGCTCGGATTGCTCGACCTTTTGGGGCAGGAGGAGCTTTGGCCGCTGGCTTATCTACGATGGGAGCAAGCCTTGCTCGAAGAGATGGGCTATGGGCTTGATCTGTCGGCCTGTGCCGTGCGGGGCGTGAACGAGGATCTGGCCTTTGTTTCACCGAAAAGCGGTCGCGCGGTCAGCCGCGAAGCAGCGGGTGCTTGGGCTGATCGCCTGCTGCCTTTGCCGCCGGTTCTGGCGGGGCAGGGCGAGGCAAGCCACACCGAGATTCTGCGCGCCTTGGGCACAACCGGATGGTTCATTGAAAACCGTCTGATCAAGGCATTGGGTGATCGCCCCATTCCAGTCGCCCGTGCCCGACTTCTGGACGCCATCGCGCGCCATGCCAAGGGTTGATCGTCCCATCGCCGTATGGCGCCACCCGTTTCAGGCCAGCAGCCGCCGCGCGATGACCTGCGCCTGAATCTCGGCCGCCCCCTCGAAGATGTTGAGGATTCGCGCATCGCAAAGGATGCGGCTGATCTTGTATTCCAGCGCAAACCCGTTCCCGCCGTGGATCTGAAGCGCATTGTCGGCGCAGGCCCACGCGATCCGGGCGCCCAAAAGCTTGGCCATGCCCGCTTCGAGATCGCAGCGCCGGTCGTTGTCCTTTTCCTGCGCGCTGAAATAGGTCAACTGGGGATTCAAAGGTCTGCATCAACTGCTTGAAGCCTTGTCCTTCGACCCCGCCCAGAAGGTTTTCGGCGGCGACGGGGAAGTCGTCGAAGTTCAGCGTATACTCCTTCATGCCGCGATAACCGAGGACTTCGATTTCCCCGCCCGACAATCCGGTATCGGGGAAGGGGGCGGCGTCGGTGCCGGGCGTCTTTTCGGCCAGGAACATGGACAGGCCCTTGTAGTCGTCGGTATCCGGGACCGTGCGGGCAAGGACGGTCATGACATGGGTGCGCGAGGCATGGGTGATCCATGTCTTGTTGCCGGTGATGGTCCAGCCGTCGTCCGTTTGCCGTGCACGGGTGCGCAGACTGCCGAGGTCCGATCCGGTGTTGGGTTCGGTAAAGACCGCTGTGGGGAGGATTTCGCCAGAGGCGAGGCCGGGCAGCCATTTGGCTTTCTGGTCCTCGGTTCCGCCGCAGATGATAAGCTCTGCCGCGATTTCGGAGCGTGTGCCAAGTGACCCGACACCGATATAGCCGCGGGACAGCTCTTCGGAGACCACACACATCGCGGCTTTCGAGAGCCCGATCCCGCCGTGCTCTTCGGGGATGGTCAGGCCGAAGACGCCGAGTTCCGCCATCTCGTCGATGATCTCCATCGGGATCAATTCATCCTTGAGGTGCCATTCGTGCGCGTGGGGTTCGATGCGGTCGATCGAAAAACGGCGGAACTGTTCGCGGATCATCTCCAGTTCGTCATCGAGGCCGGAGCGTCCAACGGTGATATTGGCGGATTGCTCCTGCATCAGCACGGCAAGGCGGCTGCGGGCGGCCTGGGTGTTTCCCGACTGCGTCAGCGTCATGACGGCGGGGGCCATCAGCGCGCGCATGTCGTCCTGTGTCAGGCCAAGGTCCTGCAGGCGCACGACTTCGCCCTGATTCATCTGGATGCCGCCGTAGATCTGCCAGAGGTATTCACCAAAGGCGATCTGGTGGATCAGCTGTTCCACCTCTCCGAAGGTGCCATCGCCCGACATCCGCGTGGCCCAATCCTGCATCTGGTGCAGGGCCTGCGCGTAGGTGGCGAGCCATGCCAGCCCATGCGCCGCCGTTTGATGCTCTTCGATCAGAGTGCCGGACACCTTGCCGTCTTTCGTGACCAGTGCGGCGACAGAGACCTTCGCGCGCGACAGGACGTCATCGACTGCGGGCATGGCTGCCCCGGTCAGCGTCAACAGATCCGGAAGAATCACCGGGGCGGTCATCGGAAAGTCCTGTCCATCATGTGCCATCGTCAAGCTCCTGTCTTTTGCAGTTGCAGCAGTAGCGTCTTTGCATCCGCAGCGCAATATTCGTTCAATGGAAACTTAAATAGTGCATCTTTGTGTCGCGTCGATATCGATTTAAACCCGCTCTTCCGCCTGTCGCAGCAATCTGTATGGAGGGGTCATGCTTGACCTCTGCTTTGCCCTTTCCTGCACCGAGTTCTTCTTTGCGGTCGCAGTCACGCTCTTTGCCGGTTTCGTCAAAGGCGCGGTGGGGTTCGGCATGCCCCTTGTCATGATTTCGGGGATGGGCATCCTGATCGCACCAAAGCTGGTGGTGGCGGGGATCATTCTGCCTATCGTGTTTTCGAACGGGCTTCAGGTCGTCCGGGCCGGGTTCGGGCCGGCGTGGGATGCCCTGCGGGAGCACTGGGCCTATTGCCTGATCGTCTGCGTGATGATCCTGATCTCTGCCCAGTTCCTTAATGTGATCCCTTCCGACGCGATGTTCGTGATCCTTGGCGTGCCCGTGGTGGTGCTTTGCGGCATCCAACTGGCGGGATGGCGGCCCCGGATCGCGCCGCGCTGGCGGGGCGGGTTTGCGGCGGTCGCCGGTGTCATCGCGGGCACGCTGGGTGGTCTTGCGGGCACCTGGGGGCCGCCGACGGTTCTGTATCTGTTGGCTTTGGACACGCCACGGGCCCGGCAGATGGCGGTCCAGGGTGTGATCTACGGGTTGGGGTCGGTCATGCTGCTGGTCGGGCATTTGCAGTCGGGCGTACTGAACGGGGCCACATGGGGGCTGTCGGCAGCGCTGGTCCTGCCGGGGTTCGCGGGCATGGCGCTGGGGTTCCGCTTTGGAGACCGGTTGGATCAGGACCGCTTTCGTAGCGTCACCCTGCTGGTTCTCATCCTGGCGGGGCTGAACCTGATCCGGCGCGGCCTGATGGGCTAGGACAACAGGTTTTCAAAGCCGCAGATGCCGGCAAGCTCGGGCACCTCCTCTGGCGGCAGCACATCGAATTCGGTGGCGTAAATCACCGTGTCACCCGACAGCGCCTGCATCGTCCAACGTCCGATCAAAAGCTCGTAGGCGTAGTCGAACTGGTAGAAGGTGATTGACTGGGTGTCGCCGCTCAAATGGCTTGTGAACTCCTGCGAGGTCACGCCCTCGGCCCCCATCGGGGGGTGGGTCACGACCATCGTGACAGGCAGACCTTCCGCGAAAACGACCGAGGCTTTGACACCGAACCCGATACCCTTCACGGCGGGCACCCTGTTCTGCACGGAAACGAACGGCGGGTTGTCCTCGATCACATGGGTCACGCCAGCGACCGTGCCGGGTGCCGACCGCTCGCCCGTGGTGGGGGGCGGGCAGATCACGCCGGACTCGAACCCGGCCACGAAGTCCGACACCGTCTCTGCGGTGGCTGTCAGGGGGGCGAAGATCGCAAGGGCGATGGCGAAGCGCATGATCCTACCCTAGCAACCAAGACGGCGATGGCAAAGCCGCCGTCTTGGTCGTCATGACTAAATCGCGGCGGCGCGGACGTCGTCGTCGATGTAGGGCACGTATTTGGCAAAGTTCTCGCTGAACATCTCGACCAGTTTGCGGGCCTGCGCGTCATAGGCGTCCTTGTCCGCCCAGGTCTCGCGCGGGTTCAGCAGGCGGTCATCGACGCCCTCGCAGGTGACGGGGGCTTCGAAACCGAAGTTGGGATCTTTTCGAAACTTGTTCTCGACCAATGTGCCGTCCAGCGCTGCTGCCAGCAAGGCGCGGGTCGCCTTGATCGGCATCCTGCTCCCGGTGCCGTAGGCGCCGCCGGTCCAGCCTGTGTTGACCAGCCAGCACGTGGCACCGTGCGTTGCGATCTTTTCGCGCAGCAGGCTGCCGTAAACCTCGGGACGACGCGGCATGAAAGGGGCGCCGAAACATGTGGAAAAGGTCGGTTCGGGCTCGGTCACGCCGCGTTCGGTCCCTGCCACCTTGGACGTGAAGCCCGACAGGAAGTGATACATCGCCTGCGCCGGTGTCAGCCGTGCGATCGGGGGCAGCACGCCGAAGGCATCGCAGGTCAGCATGATGATGTTCTTGGGGTGCCCACCCAAGGCCGTCTCACTCGCGTTCGAGATGTAGTGCAGCGGATAGGCGCAGCGCATGTTGGCGGTCAGGCTGTCGTCGTTGAAATCCAGTTCCTTGGTCTCGGGATCGAAGACCATGTTCTCGATCACCGTATGCGGCATCGCGCAGGTGGCAAAGATCTCGGGCTCTGCTTCGGGGTCGAGACCGATGGTCTTGGCATAGCAACCGCCCTCGAAGTTGAAGGTGCCGCGATCGGACCAGCCGTGCTCGTCGTCCCCGATCAGCGTGCGCGAGGGGTCGGCGGACAGCGTCGTCTTGCCGGTGCCGGACAGGCCGAAGAAGACGGCGGTATCGACGGGATTTCCCGTGGCATGGTTGGCCGAGCAGTGCATCGGCATGATGCCTTTTTCGGGCAACAGATAGTTCAACAGCGTGAAGACGGATTTCTTGTTTTCACCTGCGTATTCCGTGCCGCCGATCAGGATCAGCTTGCGCTGCAGGTTCAGGGCGATAACGGTCTCTGACCTGCAGCCGTGTGCGTCGGGGTCCGCCTTGAAGCTCGGGCAGTTGATGATCGTGAAATCGGGCGCGAACGTCTCGAGTTCGGCCGCATCGGGACGGCGCAGAAGATGGCGGATAAACAGCCCGTGCCAGGCCAGTTCCGTCACCACCCGCACGTCGAGCCTGTGCGCCGGATCGGCACCACCGAACAGGTCCTGCACATGGTAGGTGCCGCCCTTCATGTGTGCGGTCATGTCGTCGTAGAGCCTGTCGAAGGCCACGGGATCCATCGGTGCGTTGTTATCCCACCAGATCGCATCTTCGACCTCGGCGGTGCGGACGACGAACTTGTCCTTGGGGGACCGCCCGGTGTGCTTGCCGGTCGTGACCAGAAGCGTTCCACCCTGACCTTCGACGCCTTCACCGGCAGCGATGGCCGCGTCCTGAAGCTCTGGTTCGGACAGGTTGTAATAGACGTAACCCAGACCCTCGATGCCCTGATCAGAGAGTTTCATCTTCGGGTTGACCTGTCCGTGGTCCATTTTTTTGCTCCTGAGTTGATGCACCCTCCTCGGCGCAGGCGTCTACATAGACACATCCATGGCGATGCGCCTAGTCTGCAACCGGTGCGTTAGCGCAACCAAATTCACGTTAGCGCAACCAAATTCCGCCCGATGACGAAACGCCGGCCAGTTAGGCTGTCCTTCATCATTGGTGGCGCAAATAAGGCACGGGTCAGATGCCGAATCGAAAATGGGATTGATTCGTTTCGTCAAACCGGTCAAGGATTTTGAAAAAGCAGTCAAAAAAAATAATCAGGCAGTAGGCAGCATCATGAATAAAATTGCACTTGTCGACGACGACAGGAATATCCTGACGTCGGTATCGATGACTCTCGAGGCCGAGGGTTTCGAGGTCGAAACCTACAACGACGGCCAATCCGCACTCGACGCGTTCAACAAGCGTTTGCCCGATATGGCTGTTCTGGACATCAAGATGCCCCGCATGGACGGCATGGATCTTCTGCAGCGCCTGCGCCAGAAAACGTCCATGCCTGTGATCTTCCTGACGTCCAAGGACGATGAGATCGACGAGGTTCTGGGCCTGCGGATGGGGGCCGACGATTACGTCAAGAAGCCCTTCAGCCAGCGTCTGCTGGTCGAGCGCATTCGCGCGCTCCTGCGCCGTCAGGACGTCATGTCCGGCGAGGAAGTGCCGGAAACCGAAGAAACCAAGATCATGATCCGTGGCGATCTGACGATGGATCCGCTGCGCCACGCGGTAAAGTGGAAGGGCAAGGACGTTTCGCTGACCGTGACCGAGTTCCTGCTTCTGCAGGCACTGGCCCAGCGGCCCGGTTTCGTCAAATCGCGTGACCAGCTGATGGACGTGGCCTATGACGATCAGGTCTATGTCGACGACCGGACCATCGACAGCCACATCAAGCGCCTGCGCAAGAAGATGCGCACCGCGGACGAGGAATTTTCAGCGATCGAGACCCTTTACGGGATCGGCTATCGCTATAACGAAGAATAAGCGATGACGGACGCCACGCATATTGATGTGCGCGACCTGAGGTCGGTGCGTCGTGCGGCAGCGCCTGCCGACGACGCCGGCGTCGTTTTGGGCGACGATTGGGTCTCTCCCCAGTCGATGTCCGAAGACGAGCTGTTCGCCCGGCGGCAGGCGCGTGGTTTCATGAACCTGCGCCACTCGCCCCTGGCGCGCAAGATCGTCACGTTCAACCTGATCGGCGTGATCCTGCTGGTGGCGGGCGTGCTCTATCTGAACCCCAGCCGCGACAATCTGGCGTTCCAGCGGGCCAGCGGTCTTGTGAACGAAGCGGAACTGATCGCGGACGTCTTCGAGGCCCGCCTGCCGTCCAGTGCGCCGGTCAACCTGATGACGGGCGATGGCCTGGACGTGACGCGCACCTTGCGGGACATGAACCTGCGCGGCGGCATCGATGTGTCCGTCTATGACGCAAAGGGTGTTCTTGTCGCCACGGCGACAGGTGCCAGCGGCGGTTCCGGGATCGACGGCCTTCGGCGCACGGATGGGGCAACCTTCATCACGGATTTCTTCAGCGCGGGCTGGTCGGCGATGCAGAACCTGATCGGCACCTCGGCGGTCGCACCCGAGGTCGACAGTCCGCCCCGGCTGAATGCGCAGAACGTCGCCAGTGTCATGATCGGCGGCACTCAGGTCCAGACGCTTCAGGACGCCAGCGGCATGACCTTTTCGGTCGCCACCAGGATCCTGCAGAATGATACGCCCATTGGTGTCGTGGCCATCGCCAGTGCGGCCGGTGAGCTTGATGCCCTCGTGCAGCGTGAACGCGAGCAGGTGTTGCGGCTGTTTTTCGTCGGCATCGCGGTGTCGATCGGTCTCAGCCTTGTCCTGGCCTCCACCATTGCCAATCCTCTGGCCGATCTTGCCGCGGCGGCAGAATTGGGCCGCGACAAGAATGCGCGCAAGATGAGTCCGCAAAAGATCCGCATCCCCGATCTGACGGGGCGCCCCGATGAGATCGGGCGGCTGTCGGGCGCGTTGCGCGGGATGGTGCAGGCGCTTTACGACAGGATCGAAGGCAACGAACAATTCGCCGCAGATGTCGCGCACGAAATCAAGAACCCTCTGGCCTCGCTGCGCTCGGCGGTCGGGACCATGCGCGTCGCCAAGCGCGAGGATCAGCGTGAAAAACTGCTCGAGGTCATCGAACACGACGTGCGTCGTCTGGACCGACTTGTCAGCGATATTTCCAACGCTTCGCGTCTCGACTCTGAACTGGTCAAGGAGGAAGAGGAAAGCTTCAACCTTCTCACCGTGCTGGGCAATATCAACGAATTCCTTGGGCGAGAGGCCGAGGCGAAGGGTGTCGATTTCATCACCGATTTGCCGAAGGAGCCGATCCATGTCATGGGTCTGGAAGGCCGATTGGCGCAGGTCTTCGTGAACCTGATCACCAATGCGATCAGCTTTTGCGAAGACGGTGACGCGATCCGCGTCTGGGCCCGTCAGCGCGACAACCGCATTCTTGTCGTGGTCGAGGATACGGGCCCCGGCATACCGAATGAGGCTTTGACAAAGGTATTCCAGCGCTTTTACTCGCAGCGACCCGAAGGCCAGTTCGGAAACAACTCGGGCCTTGGGCTCGCGATTTCCAAGCAGATCGTAGAGGCGCATGGCGGCGTGATCTGGGCCGAAAACATCCGGCCCTCGGAAGCGGACATGACGTCAGACCCCTTGGGCGCACGCTTTGTCGTGGGCCTGCCGATCTAGCCGAGGATGATCGTTCACGGCACCTGCGTGGCACTTGAAGGACGCGGGCTGCTGATCGTCGGCGCGTCGGGGTCCGGCAAGTCCGGTCTTGGCCTGCAACTCATGGCGTTCGGGGCAAGACTGGTTGCGGATGACCGCGTCGAATTGACGCTGGTCGATGCAACGGTTCAGGCTGCGGCACCGCGATCATTGCCGCCGCTGATAGAAGCCCGCGGTGTCGGGCTTTTGCAGGCTGATCCGCTTGCAAATGCTCCGCTTGTCGCGGTTGTCGATCTGGATCAAACCGAAGATGCCCGCCTTCCCAAAAGCTACGGGACGGCTTATCTGGGCATCACGTTGCCCTTGCTTCGCGGCTGCGGCTCCGTACATTTCGCCGCATCGCTCGTGCAGCTCCTTCGTCGAGGCCGACACACACCATGACAGATCCGACCCGTCAGACGATCCTGCTTGTCACCGGACCATCCGGTGCAGGACGCAGCACGGCCATCAATGCGCTCGAGGATCTGGGCTACGAGACGATCGACAACATGCCGCTTAGCCTGATGCCTCAGCTTCTGGTGGAAACAAGCGATCACCCGCTGGCCGTCGGCGTGGACGTGCGAAACCGGGATTTCAGCGCGGATGCGCTTCTCAACCTCATCGAGGGTCTGAACGGAACACACGGCGACGCGGCGCAGGTGCTTTATATCGACGCCGAAGACGACATGCTGGTCCGGCGCTTTTCCGAAACCCGCAGGCGGCATCCCCTGGCGGCGTCGGGCACACCTCTGGACGGGATCATCCGCGAAAAAGAGCTGTTGATCCCGATCAGGGCCCGTGCCGATATCCTGCTCGACAGCTCTCAGATGACCGTCCACGACATGCGGTCCGAAATGGAACGACTCTTTGCCGACCCGTCTTCGGCGACGCTGAGCGTGTCGGTGCAAAGCTTTTCCTACAAGCGCGGCTTGCCACGCGGGCTGGATATGGTGTTTGACTGTCGGTTCCTGAGAAATCCCCATTGGGAAACCGCGCTTCGGGGTCGGGATGGGCGTGATACCGCCGTGAGTGACTATGTGCGGCAAGATGCGCGGTTTGCGGCGTATTTCGAAAAGGTCCATGATTTGTTGCGGTTTCAACTGCCGGCCCATCACGACGAGGGGCGCGCACATGTGACCATCGGCTTTGGTTGTACCGGCGGGCAACACCGATCGGTGGCTTTGGCCGAGACACTGGGGCGGACCCTTGCAGACGCGGGCTGGCAGGTGTCTATAAGGCACAGGGAAATGGAACGTCGCGATACGGCGACGTCGGCGGGACAACAGGGGCAAGCCCTTTGATCGGTATCGTGATCGTTGCACATGGTGGTCTGGCGCGAGAATACCTCGCCGCTGTCGAACATGTGGTGGGTGAGCAGGACGGCATCCGGGCGATCACCATTCTTGCCGAGGAGGACCGCAGCCTCAAGCAAGCCGAAATCTGCGATGCTGCCGATGACGTCGACAAGGGTGACGGCGTCGTCATCGTGACCGACATGTTCGGTGGATCACCGTCGAACCTGTCCCTGCGGGCCTGTAGCCCCGCGAACCGTCGCATCCTTTACGGCGCCAATCTACCGATGCTGATCAAGCTGGCCAAGTCGCGCCACAAGCCGGTGCCCGATGCCGTCGAGGCGGCGATCAATGCGGCACATAAATACATCGACAGCCACGCCGTAGGACACCCCTGACACATGCCCGAAGCCACCTTGGAGATCAAAAACGTCAAGGGCCTGCACGCGCGCGCCTCGGCCAAGCTGGTCGAGGTCGT
>JAIVHI010000207.1 GCA_020201155.1 Loktanella sp.
CGCGCCGTCACCGCTCGAAGATCGCCCGCCGACATGTCTTTCCGTGTAATTTCAACTGCCATCAAAGCCTCCACCATTTGGGGGCAGTGATTCAGATTTTCACGTGGAAGGGAATCCTCAGAGAGTCAAAGGTTCGGGCCGCTGGTATGACTGGGCGCATATACACCGCGAACTGCGTCGCAAGGGCGTGACACGTTGCAAGCAGCCTGCTGTGGGAGGAATACTGCGTTGGTCATCCGGAGGGCTACGACTATTCTCGGCTATGCGCGTTGTATAGGTGTAGCGTCGATATCCAGCACGATCCGTCGGATCACATGCGCAAAGTAAGACAGGGATTTTCGTGACGAGGTTGGATCAGAGCCTTTGGTCTCTACCATCCAACCGGCTGTGCCTCTTCCGTTCCAATGCACGTGTTGAGGATAGCTTCGGCGATAATTTTGGGATCATCCACCGTCGCAACAAGCGGATGGTTGCCCGGGGCATTCGCCTCGTAATACCACCAAGGCGTGTCAGCCGACCATGGCATGATGGCCCCCACCCGGATGCCGTGGTCACCTGCCCGCTGGAGTTCGTCATTAAGCGAGTGGCTCAGACTGAGTACGGCGGCCTTCATGGCAAAATAAGTTGTCTGTAGCGCCTGAGGCTGTTCATCGCTGATAGAGCTTGTATTGATCAGAGTGCCGCAGCCTTGGGCGCGAAACACCCGGATTGCGGTATGGGCGCCACAAATCAAGCCCTTGAGGTTTATGTCTACCATGCGCTCATGATCTTCGACGGGGATATCCCAGAAATAGCCTGCATCACCTGCACTGACATGGTTAATCCACACATCAATTCGGCCAAATTTGAAGACCGTATGTTCAGCAAGTCTTGCAACCTCCGAAGGGCAACTGACATTCGTTTGAACGGCGAGTGCTGAGCCTCCTTTTGCTTCGATTTCTGCGACGAGCTCATCAAGCACTGGTTTCCGCTGGGCCGCTACGACGACCTTCGCTCCCTCCGCGGCCAGCATGAAAGCGACACGACGACCGAAATCTCCCGATGCATCCACAATTACGATGACGGCGCCGTGCAAGCTTTCCAACCGATGTGGCATATTCAACTCCGACACTGTCTCAGGTTGTCGAAAGAACCCCCCGGAAGAGGCAATGTTCCGGTCCGCAAGCCAATCGTGTTTGAGTACCTCGGTGGACTTTCTGGCAGCTGTCTTGGTTGGAATTGCCTGTCGTAACCACCCTAAGGCCAGCTGATCTGGAAAAGTGCTGGCGTGCTGCCACACCACTATATCTGCTCCCCAGATTTGAAAGGAGTAGACCGGCCAGACCGGGTAACCTCTTGAATGCCCATGGCAAGCTATTGGGGTCAATCGAAGCGAAACTTTGACCTGCATCAAAGCGCTCATGTAAAAAATAGTAGTATTTTATGGGATTAGATTGACTGGGGGGATTGCTATGCTTTCGACGTTTCTTGTTATCTCGTTCGACGAACTGGATGACCGCTCGCTGGACATAAAATATATTCAGGCAGAAAATGAAGAAGACGCCTTGGCAAAATCAGAATTTTCGAAGGCCATAGCGATCCTTGCAAAAACTTCAACTTCTACGCAAGCTTTTCGTAAGAGTGAATTTGGATCGCGTGACGCTCAAACAAAACCTCCGCATCCCCCAAAAAAAAATGCACTGGCGTCATACCACGCTCGCCAATAATGACATGCATCCAGGTGCGAGCTGAAGACGGCGTCGATCATCGACGTGTGTCTGAACAAGCTCTGTCACCGCTTAGAACTCGTCACAAGAGCCCGAAAGGTTCACAGCCGTCGAAAGGCCAGGATTCAAATCTGCGCTCCGTCGCCCACGGTGGCGATGCGTTGTAAGAAACGACAATTTCGCTGAGCTTTGCAAGACGAGCGTGTAGGGTCGGCATCGCTCTGACAACGGCTGCTATTGCAAGATTGGGGTTGGTTTCCGCGTTTGTCGCAACCCTTATGCGCCGTCTACAAATCTCTTCAGGCGTGATCATTCTCTGTAGACCACGCTTTTTTATGAAACATGACGCTGGGGAGGGAAGTTTCTTTCAAAGCTGATCAGACACCCGAAAGGTGTGAGGCCTGCCTATGAAGAATGTCGACGCGCAGGCCATCCTGATGACGATGCATCAGCCGCTGGTTGTCTTGGACAACAGACTTGTTGTGAAAGGCGCAAACAGGGCTTTCTACCGTACGTTCAAGGTGGAGCCGGATGAGACAGTAGGTGTTGCGATCTATGATCTCGGCAACGGGCAATGGGACATTCCGAAACTGCGCAAACTCTTGACCGACATCCTTCCAAGCGACGGTTTCGTTGATGACTTTGTGGTTGAGCACAAATTCGAAAGCATCGGCCGCCGCATCATGAAGATCAATGCGCGCCAGGTCCCAGAGCACGATCCCGATGTGATCCTGCTGGCAATCGACGACATCACGCGGCAAGAAGATCTTCTTGCCCAATTGGAATGGCAGAAGGAGCTCGCCGAGGAAACCATCGACGCGTCTCCCGTGCCATTCTTGGTCCTTGGCGAAGACTTCAAGGTCCAGAATGCCAACGAAACGTTTTACGATAGCTTCAAGATTGATCGGGAGCAGACAATCGGCCGCTTGGTCTTCGAGCTTGGCAACAACCAATGGGACATTCCGAAGCTTCGCGAGCTTCTCGAGGATGTGATTCCCAAAAACGATACCGTCGATGACTTCGAAGTCGAACACGACTTCGAGAATATCGGTCATCGCGTCATGGTGCTGAATGCCCGCCGGATCGACCACTTGCAGCTTATCCTTCTCTCCATTGACCTGACGGCGCACCGGGTGATCGAGCGGACGCAGCTCGAAGACGCGGAAAGGCGCAGCTTTACCTTGGAGCTCATCGACCGCATGCGGGAAGAAACCGATGCGGGGCCCCTTATCGACGTCACCTGTGCCGCGCTCAGTCACCGCCTTGGTGCCGACCAAGTCTTCTATGGTGAGATCGACCAGGGCGACGAGCAATTCGTGCCGCGCGTCTGGAGCAACGGTGCCCAATCGGAGGCGGGTCAGGATGTCCAGATGGTCAGACGATTGCCATTGATGATAGTCAAAAGGAAACCGCCGTTTCCAGTCTCGTATATACCCCTGTGATGGAGGACGCGCACCTTCGCGCGATCTTGGGCGTTCATTTTCTCAAGCCCCACAAATTCCAATCTGGTGACATCAAGCTGGTGGAAGATGTGGCCGAGCGGTTGCGGGATGCGGTTGCAAGATGCCGGACAGATGCCGAACTGCGCGCGAGCAAGGAGCGCTTCTTGCTGGCGACCAAAGCCACGAATGACGTGATCTGGGATTGGGATGTGATCGCACGCACCTACTGGTGCAATGAGAACATGCAACAGACGTTTGGCTACGACTTGGCAGAGAACGAGTTCGATCCCGCCTTCTGGGAGAGCCAGATTTACGCCGACGACAAGGATCGGGTGATCGAAAGCTACTGCGCGGCGATCAAAGGATCAGCCAGCAGTTGGATCGAAGAATACCGGTTCATGCGTGCTGACGGGACACCAGCAACCGTTGTCGACCGTGCCTTCATTATCCGCAATGCCGAGGACACGGCTGTCCGCATTTTGGGGAGCATGATCGATGTCACAATAGAGCGTGACATGGAAAACCGCCTGCACCAGTCGCAGAAGTTGGAAGCAGTAGGACAGCTGACCGGCGGTGTGGCGCATGACTTCAACAACTTGCTGACAGTAATCCTCGGCAATGCAGAGTTGCTCAGCGAAGACCTTGACGATCGTCAGGATCTGCGCCGGCTGGCCAAGATGATCGAAACCACGGCCGAACGCGGAGCCGAACTGATCAAGCGTCTGCTCGCCTTCTCAAGAACACAGACCCTGGAGCCGCGCCTTGTGGATGTGGGCGATCTCATGAACGGCATAGAAAGCCTGATCCGGCGCACTCTGAATGCGAACATCGATATTGCCTTCAACCGCACCGGTCGTCGATGGAAAACAAAAATTGACCCTTCGCAACTGGAATCGGCGATCTTGAACCTGACGCTGAACGCCCGCGATGCGATGCCTGAAGGTGGCGTCCTGACCATCGACATCGCCAACGCAAAACTCGAAAGCGATGTCGCCAAGAGCGAGCAAGACGTCAACCCTGGGGACTATGTGATGATCAGCGTCACCGACACCGGCGAGGGCATCCCCACAGACGTTATGGCGCGGATATTCGAGCCCTTCTTCACCACCAAGGAGGTGGGCGAGGGTTCCGGGTTAGGGCTGAGCATGGTCTACGGCTTCGTCAAACAGTCGGGCGGCCACATCCACATCGACTCCGCTCCAGGCGAAGGCACGTCGGTGAAATTGTATTTTCCGCGTTCGCCGCAGCCAGATGTCCAAGTCGACGAGCCCGAAGCTGACGGTTCAATACTCGGCGGGGATGGAACGATCCTTGTGGTCGAGGACGATACATTGGTGCGGGAACATTTGGTCAATCAGTTGAAGGGGCTGGGTTACCACGTCTTCGATGCCGCCTCAGGCCCTGCTGCTTTGCAACTCTTAGAACAGAGGCCGCAGGTCGATCTCCTGTTCACCGATATCGTGCTTCCTGACGGAATGAACGGGCGCGAGCTTGCCGAGATCGTCCAAAAGATGAGACCCGAGATGAAAGTTCTGTTCACCTCCGGCTATACGGACAAAGCGTTGATCGATCCAGAACGGCTGGATACGGACGTGGAGCTGCTCAGGAAGCCTTACCGGCGCGCCGAAATGGCAGAAAAGGTGCGTAAGGTGCTCGGTCGCCGGTAATCCGAGACGGGAATATCTGCTATCACGAAGGATCTTTTTGCGGTGTGACACGACCATGTGTACGCGCGGAAAAACTCAGACTTTGTTGGTCGCCTCAAAAGAAGCTGACATCGCTCATGACTTTCCGGCCCCCCAAGTCCAGCCGTCATTTTTCATTAGGCCCAACAGCTGGCGGCGCCTTTCGGACAAGGCATCAAGGTCCTCCAAAAACTGTTCGTGTGGCAGTGTCGGAATGCCTGCTTGAGACAAGGAGGCGAAATCTGGCGCGGGGGGTGCTTCCGGTGCGGGATCAATGAAGGCGGTGGGAAGCGTCTCCAGAAAGCTCTGGACGGCGGAGCGCGCCGACTGGATCACCGCCGGGCTGGGCCGGTACTCAGGTGGGACGCCAAACCGCATAAGGGTGAGCGCTTCATCGAAGAGTGCTGCTGCAACGATAGGTGACTTCTCCGGGCGGGCAGCATGGTAATATTGGAGGACAGGGTAGGCGCGGTACTGCTCTGACAGCTGCGCCAGTTGCGACGACAGGCCGCTGAGCGGTAAGTCAAAGCTCCGGAGGTCGTGCCCGTTCCAGCCATTTGCGACAATCTCTTCCGCAGTCTCACCCAGTCCACTGACCTGACTGGCGAAGGCTCTCTTTCCAACAACTGCCGAAACGACCGAGAGGACATAGGTGATAGCCAGCGTTGCAAGCAGCATACCAGTCATGTTGGTCAGCGCGCCCAGCACCTGCCACATGCCTCCGTTCGGGGAAAAGTCTCCATTCCCTGCGGTGAACATCATGTAGCCAACGAAATAAAAGCGAGCGCTCCAATCGGCCGGGGTCTGGTTATGAGCGTGCAATAGCGACCTTTCGTCGGCGGCATAGATCAAGGTCCAGCCCAGCCAAAGCAAGGCAACCCAAAGAATGACAATCAGTAACAGCACAAATGGTCCGAAAACGCTCAGCGTCCGATGCTGACGGTGCCCGACCAAGGCAAGGAAGCCCCGCCAGCTCCAGGTCGTGATCCGAGAGGAGAGCGGACCGGCGCTGCCGTCGACCCAGAGGGTTGTCCATAGGGCATCAAGAAAGGCCAGAACCACGAAGGATGTCCCGAGCCCGACGAAAAGGAAGCTCATCGAGTATCTCCAGTGTGCTCTTTCCAGACCCCCTGCGCGGGTCCTTCTGCTGCGAACGCCGAGACGCATAGCGATCCGAACACCTTTATTGCGCCGGTGGGTTCAAGCACGATGGCCTTAATCTTTGTCATGCATTGTAGTCCGAATTTGCGCTACCGCGTTGACCGCCACTTCCGTAGTTTGACCTCGAGCGAGTCCCGACTCCAGGCATCGGCAATTGCAGAAAAGCAGAGGCGGCTCGGACTTGGTGCGACCTTGGGGCTCTGGCCACGAAAACGGACGCCCTACGTTTGACTTGAATGCAAAAGCGCGGACAGCAAGTGATATGACGTCATCTCTCAGGCCAGGGGTCTTGAGGACAAGAACCGCCCCGAACACTACTCCAAACGTAGCAGACAAGACGAGGTCAAACGACGTTAGCCGTGCGAGCTCCTGCGTGCCAAGAATGATCCGCAGTGCAAGCAATTCAACAAGGGCTACAATCGCAAACCCCACTATTTCAATCATCCTCTGCCAGTCCAGCACGCTGTTTCTTTTACTGTTCCTTTAGTGAACAACGCACCAAAGCCTCCATAGTTCGCTGGAAGTTTCCGAGCTTTGCCGGCACCGGTCGGTCCAGCAACCAAACGAAAAAACCCGCTTCAAGAGTCCGCTTGTCAGCGCTGACCGATTTTGTGGGCTCAACGATGATGAAGGTTTCTGGAACGTCGAAAACGCGCGGCGGGAAATATTGATTGCGAAGGCGCCGCGTGCAGGGAAGACTTGGCGGCAGCTGAATGCGGAAATGAACTTTTTCGTGAACTTGCCGTTGTCTTGATGGGGTACGTGAATGGCGGATAAACGAAAAAGTCTTCTCGGGCGCTGGTCGAGACCAAAATCGACCCAGCCCGATCAGAAAGGGAGCAAGCAAACGGGCAGTCAAAGCAAAAGAAACAGGCCCCAGAAAACAGAGGATGACTCTACCAAGGATTCTGCGTCTGTTCCTGTCATCGGGATCGGCGCGTCAGCGGGCGGCATTGAGGCGCTGAGCGGCTTTTTTGACGCGATGCCTTCCGATGGTGGCTGCGCCTTCGTCGTAGTCCTGCATCTGGACCCGAACCGCGAAAGCGAACTGGCCCATATCCTGAGCAATCACACGACTATGCCGGTGGTGCAGGTCGAAGACGGGATGCACCTTGCCGCGAATAGCATCTACGTGATCGCGCCAGACTCCAATCTCAAGGTCGGCAACGGCCAGCTACACCTGTCCAAGCCCACGAGGCCGCGCGGCCAGCGCCATCCTGTCGATGTGCTCTTCTCGTCGCTTGCTCTCGATCAGCGCGAACGGGCGATTGCCATCGTGCTGTCGGGCACAGGTAGCAACGGCACCGAAGGCCTGCGTGATATCAGGGCGGAAGGCGGGATGAGCCTTGTGCAGACGCCCGACACCGCAAAGTTTGATGGCATGCCTCGCAGCGCGATTTCGGCGGGCTTGGCTGACCACATCCTTGATCTCGACAAGATGCCCGACACGCTGCTGGCATTCATCAGCCACGGCTATGTCGCAGAACCCGGGATCAAAACGATCTCGCCCGAGGGTGAGGCAACACTCGAGGATTTGCTGGAGCTTCTCCGCACGCGGGGTGGACATGACTTTCGCAGCTACAAGCAATCAACATTGAGCCGGCGGGTGCATCGTCGTCTCGGCCTTCGAAATATTGGAACTCTTGACGACTATTTGGCAGAGCTGAACGACAATCCCGATGAAGTTACGACGCTCGTCGGGGACCTCATGATCAGCGTCACCGGGTTCTTCCGTGACCCCACCGCATGGGAGGTTCTGGCCGAGCGGGTCATTGCGCCTATGATCGCAGAGCGCGAGACAGGGGCGTCGATCCGGGTCTGGGCACCGGCGTGCTCAACCGGAGAGGAAGCCTATTCCATCGCCATCCTGCTTACTGAACATGCAGAAGCGGAAGGAAAGCACTTCGATCTGAAAGTCTTTGCAACCGACGCGCAAGAGGACAATCTGCGCAAGGCGCGCGACGGGATTTACCCCGCTGCCGCCATGACCGGCTATCCGGCACAACGGCTGACGCGCTTTTTCGACGAGATCGACAGCTCCTATCAAGTCAGCAAGGAGTTGCGCGACCTTGTCGTCTTCGCGCCGCAGAATCTGTTGCGCGACCCACCGTTCTCACGACTTGACCTCGTATCGTGCCGCAACTTCCTGATCTATCTGGAACCGGACGCGCAGCAGCGAATTATCGCCCTCTTTCATTTTGCGCTGAAGCAGGACGGACACCTTTTTCTGGGCAATGCTGAAACGATCGGGCGACAAGAGGACCTGTTCGAAACCGTATCGAAGAAATGGCGGATATATCGCAGGATGGGATCGACCCGGCGCGATCTTCTCGCCTATGCGCCGAACCAGGATCAATCGAAATCACGCGCACTGGAAACGACCACGCAACCGGCACCAGAGCCGAACGCCTCTGCTGCCGAGATGGCTCGCGACGCTCTGCTTGCGCAGTTTGCCCCGGCTTCGGTTCTGATCAACCAAAAAAACCGCGTCCTCTATTTCCACGGCAAAACGCGGGATTATCTGGAAAATCCGCCCGGTAAGCCGACACGGGACTTGTTGGCGATGGTTCGTGACGGCCTTGGCGCCAATCTGAGGGCCGCGATCCGCGAAGCCTCAAAACTGGGGCATAGCGTGACGGTCGATGCCCGCATCCGCGAAGGAAAGGCGGACCAATCTGTCACGATGACGGTCCTCCCGCTGCCCGATCCCGCGCAGAACGGCTTTCTTCTGGTCAGCTTTGCGCCCACCGTCGCACAACCTGCCGCAACCGACGCAACCGCGTCAGGCAACCTTTCGCCGGGCGAACAGGCGCTTCAAGAGGAGCTGGCAGCGACCCGCGCCGAGTTGCAAAATACGATCGAATATCAGGAAACCACCAACGAAGACCTGAGGGCGGCGAACGAAGAAACCATCTCGATGAACGAGGAACTGCAATCAATCAACGAGGAACTGGAGACCTCGAAAGAAGAATTGCAGTCGTTCAATGAAGAACTGAACACCGTCAACAGCCAGCTTCAGCACAAGATCGGCGAACTTGAAACGACGACCAACGATCTGAACAACTTGCTGGAAGGGTCAGACACGCCGACGCTGTTTCTGGACGAAGATTTCTGCATTCGCTGGTTTGCCCCCGCGACCCAGGACCTATTTGACTTCCGCGCTTCGGACATCGGGCGACCGATTGCGCATCTGGCACGAAAATTCGAGGACAAAAACCTATTGCAGGACGTGGAAACGGTTCTGGCGAAGCTGACCGTCATCGAGACTGAGGTGAAAAGCGATGCGGGCCGTTGGTATCTGCGCCGCGTGTTGCCCTACCGCACAAGGAAAAATCGCATCAAAGGTGTCGTCATTACCTTTAACGACATCACCGACCGGAAACAGGCTACGGAGACGATCGACGATGCGCGCATCTATGCTGAAACTATCGTTCGGACGGTCCAGCACCCGCTAATCGTATTGGGCCGAAACCTGCACGTTCGATCAGCCAACGAGGCGTTTCTTAAGTTGTTCGCAATTTTCGATGACGATCCTATTGGACAACCAATCTTCGAACTTGGAACAGGCGAATGGAACGATCCGCCCCTCCGGGAACTTTTGGATCGCGTACTGTCCGAGGACGAGGAAGTCCACAATTTCGCCATAGAACAGGATTTTAACCAGACCGGCAGCCGTTCGATGCAACTGACCGCCTGTAAGTTGCCGCAGGAAAGAGGATATGACGATCTGATCCTGATCGCCATCGAGGATGTAACCGAGCGGAAGCGCTTCAATGAGCATCGCGAAATTCTGGTCGGCGAGCTCAACCACCGCATCAAGAACGTCATGGCAACGGTGCAGGCCATCGGGTCACAGACCCTGCGCAGCGCCAGGTCGCTTGAAGAGGCCCGCGAAACGTTCGGGGCGCGCTTGATAGCGCTTGGAAAATCGCATGATCTGCTCACGAAGGAGAACTGGGCCGGTGCGGACCTGCGGAACATCGTGTCCGATACGATCAAACCGCTTTCTTCTGGGAAGGGCCGCTTTCATGTCGAAGGTCCGCGACTATGGCTGAAGCCGAAGCTGCTGGCGGCGGAACTTGGTGGAGAGGTGGACGTTTCCTTTGAGAAGTCAGGCGTGGTCTGCACGATCAATGCGCCGGTGCCGGACGAGGACTCAAAGGAAACCAATTGACCGATATGTCAGCCAAACGTGTCCTCATCGTTGAGGATGAAGTGCTGCTTGCCATGGACCTTGAATGCATGCTGACCGACATCGGGCACGAAGTCGTTGGTCAGGCCACCCGCATCGACAAGGCGATTAAGCTCGCCCAAGAGACTGACCTCGATTTCGCCGTTCTTGATATAAATGTGGCTGGGACAAAATCCTTTCCCGTCGCAGATATCCTGCGCGAACGTGGGATACCCTTCACTTTCGCCACGGGATATGGTGTCGACGGGCTTGAGGACGGTTATCGTGATCTGCCTGTGTTGCAGAAACCCTATGCGCAAAGTGATCTGAAGCGCACAATCTTGGAAGTCTGTCGCGGTTGATTTGGGCATGCCCAAAAGTCGGTCGGTCATTTCGGCGCGGTCATGGAGCTGTGGCGACCCGCCGTGACGTTTCTGGCGTAATCCAGTCCTGTTCCACCAGATCGCGAAGCTTGTAGGCCCGGTCCAGCGCTTGCCTGCTTGCCTCGTGCCAGTCATTGGCGGTGTCCGGATCGGCGTCGATGACCTGTTCGGCCATCTGGAGACAAAATTCGGCCCGCTCGTTCAGAAACCGTTCCGCCGCGCGCATCACCTTTTCCATTTCCTCGAATTGCGCCGTCGCCAAAATCTCGGCGGTATAGGTATGCCCGATGTGGCAGTCGAATTTGATAATAGATCCAACCTTTTTCTTTTTCAGCGCCCCGCCACAATCCGGGCAGGTCACCGTCAGCGGTCTTTCGAAGGTTTGATCTTCGATGATTTCGGGCTCCTGCCCGTCCAATTGAGAAGAGGATTGGGACATGGCCACTTCCTTTCCGTCCTTTCGATCAACAAGATTGATGAGCAATTGAGGGATTTTCGCAAGGGGCAGACAGTAGTCCAACGAGACCTGTTCTGACGAACTCCTTGGCATTTCCGGGTGGGCGGCATCGTCAGGATCCTGAGAGATAGCGATCCCGCCGCGCCGTTTGATGTCGCTTAGTCCAAGCGCGCCATCGTTCAAATTGCCTGTCAGGATCACGCCGACAGCACCCGAGCGATAATTTTCGGCCACGCTTCTGAACAGTGGATCGATAGCGGGTCGCGCGCAGTTTTCCTTGGGGCCACGTGTCAGTCGCAGTTTTCCGCCATCGACGATCATGTGGCGATCCGGCGGTGCAACGTAGATGTGGCCGGGACGAATCACTTCGCCGTCCTCGACATGTTTCGCGGGGATCGATCCGGCAGCACTTAAAAGTGCGGGCAGAGAACTGGGGTGGGCGCCGATATGAAGTACGACGAGAACTGGGACGGACAACGATTTAGGAAGGGCCTCGACAAGGGTGCGCAACGCAACCACGCCACCTGCGGATGCCCCTATGGCAATGATCGAGGGATGTGACATGACGACTTTCAGGTTGGGGCCGACTTTAAACTCATTAAGCCAACGCGGTGCGCCGAAATAGGTTCACACACCGGAAATAAAGCAACGGCATCAGGCATGTTTCGCCCCTACCGAAAGAAAGAATGGCCAACTTGATGCCTTCCACCCCAAGCTTTCAACGCAGAAAAACAAAGACTGAAAATTGGACGAGAGTATCAAAGCCGACGCCGTTGCACGCGCTTGCGGAAGGTAACCGACTAACTAATGTGAAGCTGCCAACGCTTCTTTCTCTTCACCATTCCACAGAAATAGTCGCATTATCTCGACGATGAAGCAGTTCATCCAATTCGTTCGGTCCCACCGAATCACCCGATCAGAATTCGCTCCCCAGCCTTAAAAATTATGTGCACTAATGTAGATCAATTTACCGCATTGTTTTCTAAAAAAGATAAAGTAAGTTAATTTCAAAATATACTATTGAGGCTTTTCAATTGTTTCTTGCGCCACGACCCAATCGACGCGGAACAGCGGTCATTGCCAGATGTTGGATTGCAAGGAGGCACGGTGGCTCCTGACCCAGCGAAAGGAAATTTTATGTTTCACCATTCCGAAAAACTGCAATTCGAGGTGAAAGTTGATAAGCCTGATCCTCAGTTCGCCAAGTTTCTGCAACAGGCAATCGGTGGCGTCGAAGGTGAGATACGCGTCGCGATGCAGTATTTCTTCCAGGCCATGGGCGCGCGCGGTGACAGTAAATACCGTGACATGCTGATGATGACCGCGACCGAGGAACTGAGCCATATCGAGTTCCTGGGGCACGCCGTCGCCCTTAACCTCGAAGGCGCACCGGTGACTGTGCAGGAGGAGGCTGCCAAGGACCCTCTGGTTCATGCGATCATGGGTGGCATGAACCCGCGGCATCTGCTGTCGTCGGGCCTGTCGGCCATGCCCGTAGATGCGAATGGCGTGCCCTTCGACATGAGCCACATATATGCAACTGGCAATCTTGCTGCCGACATGACCGCTAACGCGATGGCCGAAGGAGCGGGTCGTGTTCTGGCATCGCGTCTTTACAACATGACCGACGACAAGGGCATGAAGGACATGCTGTCCTTCCTGATTGCACGGGACACGATGCACCAGCAGCAGTGGCTTGCGGTGATCGAAGACCTGGGCGGCATGGAAGCGGCCCTGCCTATCCCGAACTCGACCCCGGAGAAGCATGAAGCGCGCGAGCACAGCTACTATTTCCTGAACACGTCCATAGACGAACCGACCCCAGAAGGCCGCTGGACAAGTGGTCCGTCACTGGACGGAAAGGCCGAATTCTCGGTCGTCAGCCCGCCAGAGCCGTTGGGCCAGAAGCCCGATCTCGGAAAGGCCCGCAAGAACAGCGGCGCCCAGAAAGAACAGATTTAGGAGACCATCATGGTTACGACAGTCGGAACAGAAGATACGACAGACAAGCTGGTGAGCAACCTGCTGCATCTCGAACACGATGCGATCGCGGCCTACGATTCCACGATCGAACGGCTCGACGATGAAGAGAACCGCCAGCAGATCGAAGTTTTCCGTCAGGATCACCTTGATCACGTAAAGAAGCTGGAACAGTTTGCAGGGCGCCTTGGCATCGACGCCCCGACAGGCGGCGACATCAAGCAAATGGTCACAACCGGCAAGGTGGCATTGGCTGGACTGGCCGGCGATGAGGCAATCATCAAAGCGATGAAAACCAACGAGGATGACACCGTTCAGGCTTATGAGCAGGCAGTCGCCAACACCCATGCCGACGCCGAGATGAAGCCCGTGTTCGCGAAAGCGCTCGAAGACGAGCAACGTCATCGGGCCTGGATGGAAACGGCCTCAAGCCAGTAAATGTTGTTGGGCCGCTGCACGGCGGCCCTTTCACAAGCGCTTGTTCATGTCAGATTCCGAAAAGGCCTATTCGAACAGATCTGAAACGTTTCCGAAAAAAGCCAAAGAAAGAGCGCCTATCGTTTTGTAAGTCCCGACTTGCGGGTTCGGCAATCTTTTCCCTCACAATCAAGGCTCGTCCGCTTATGTTCTTATCCAGCACCGTCCCAGAAACCAACGTCGACGAAGTCGCCGGAACCGCCGCCCTCGCGATCTGCGAACCACTGCTACCAGAAAAAGAGATCGTCGGGATTCTAAAGGATGCGTCCGAAACGCACAGAAATGCTGAAAAGAGCGCAAATGATGCGTTGCACGCTACCGTCGCCGACCTGATTGACCACATCATCTCGTGCGGCACCCGTAGGCCCGCAGCAGTCGCGTCGACCGGTCCGGCCGAAGTCTCCCCCTACCGCCGCAAAACGGCCCCTTTTGAAAAGGCCCGACACAATGATCAATTCCTATGGTAGCTCATGGCACCCGGCGACACGCGCCGCTTGCAGTTTACAGCGGGCCACCACCGAATTCGCCACCCATACGTTTTCGCAATACATGCACGCATCGATATCCGGCCCCGCCGCGATGACGCGGCTGGGGCTGTTCCCCTTCTCCTACATGCTGGAGCGGCTTGGCTTGTCCGCCCTCTCACCGGCGGAAACCGAGGTGTCGGAAAGTGATGGCTTGACATCGGATTTCTACACCTGCGCGGCAGGCACTCGCGGCTATCGCACCTATGTGCCCAAATCGGCCCGCCGCAGCCCGACCGGTCTTGTGGTCATGCTTCACGGCTGCAAACAGAGCCCCGAAGACTTCGCGACCGGCACCGGCATGAACGCACTGGCCGATGCGCATGGCTTCGTCGTGATCTACCCGGAACAGTCGCGGGGCGATCAGGCGCAATCCTGCTGGAACTGGTTCAGCCAAAAGGACCAGCGGCGCAATCGCGGTGAACCTGCGATTATCGCCGGTCTAACCCGCCAAACCATCCTGCG
Source organism: Loktanella sp. (assembly GCA_020201155.1). Classification (GTDB taxonomy): domain Bacteria; phylum Pseudomonadota; class Alphaproteobacteria; order Rhodobacterales; family Rhodobacteraceae; genus JAIVHI01. Next base: position 14,452 of record JAIVHI010000207.1, read on the forward strand.
CTACGGTGTGCCTACCGATAGGGTCTTCATCGCCGGTCTGTCCGCTGGTGCTGCAATGGCAGTCATCCTGGGGGACGCCTACCCCGACCTCTACAGCGCAGTTGGCGCCCACTCCGGCTTGCCCGCCGGGGCGGCCCGGACCTTTCCGACCGCCCTTGCCGCGATGGCTGGACACGGGATCAGCTTTGGCAAGGACGGCACCGCCATGCGCACGATCATCTTCCACGGCAGCGCGGACAGGACCGTCCGCCCGTCCAATAGCGACAGGATCGCCCACAGCGCATTGACCCGCGATCAGGAACAGGGCGCGGCGCAGGACTATGACGGCAAGGCGGGCAAACGGTCGTTCAGCCGCAGCACCACCTTTGACGCGGACGGACAGGAATCCGTCGAGCAATGGACTGTCGAAGGACTGGGTCACGCTTGGTCCGGGGGACAGTCAGCAGGCAGCTATACCGACTCGCTGGGGCCGGATGCCAGTGCGGCAATGGTCCGCTTCTTCTTCACGCCCGCCGCCGATGGCTTGGACGCCCACCTCACGGCATCATGATATGCTGGTGTGGTAATTGTCACTAACCCACGAGCAGAAGGCATCCATGGAAAAGGATAGAATCATCGACATCGCCAAGATTTCGTTCCAGATGCACAGGACGGGATTTGACGGAATGATAGTGTTCAGGAAATCTCTACCACGCGCACGAATTTGCGAATTTCTGTCGCGTCTGCCCTCTCTTGCGGGTTTGCGATGTTGCGATGGAAGCATGAGGCCTCCGCGAGTTCGGATAGGCACAAGGCAAATAGAAGCGGGTCACCAATAGCGTAGAGGTCGATTGGGGGCAATTTAGCGGTGACGATCTGCCATGAACTGTCGGGAAGCGCAAAAATAGGCCGATATGGCCGAGCAAAGTAACCTGAAGGCGCGTAAAATAGTCATGAAGCTATTGGCGAATATCTTTATCCTCAAGCGCTATCTCATGCTCCTTAGTGCAGTCCTGACCATCGCGATTTTGGTGGGCCCGCCGCTTTTGGCACAGGAAGATCCGGCGCTCTGGTATGAAACGGAAGTGATCAATCCAGGCCTTGGCGCGCAACCCGAGGGTGTCGATCTCAGTTCGCCCCGTGTCGCGCTAAGGAGTTTTGTCGATCTTTCCGAAATGGGCGATTATGGTGATGCCGCCCATGTGCTGAACCTGTCGCATCTGCCCAAAGATGAACAAACTGCGCGGGCAACGCAGATCGCAGCCAAGCTCGCCTTAATCATCGACCGTAAGCTGCGAATCAATTGGTCGCGCATCCCGGCCGAAGCCGACGCTCGGCCGACCCAAGGCGCGAATGCCGAAAAGAACCCGCAGCCCCAGCGTGACTATCTTATCGAGGAACTCGACGCTGACGGCCATGTCTACGCCATTCGTCTCAGCCGTTACGCCGTGGCAATCCAAGACGACGAAGCCACCGATCCTGTCTGGCTGTTTTCGCGCGATACGGTCGACAATGTCGACTTGCTCTACGAAGCTTTTGGCCCCAGAGCCTTCGAGGCCGTTATACCGGATGCGATGAAGGCAAGATTGGGTTGGCTGCAAATTTGGGAATGGATTGCCCTCCCGCTGGGGGCCATCATTGTAACCCTTGTCGGCCTGCTGACGTCAAAGCTCGTCGGCTTGGGCAAACACATAACCCCGAATAGCGTGTTGCGCCGTGCTATCGAGCGCGCTGCGTTACCTCTGTCGCTGGTGGCAGCAGCAGCTGCGGCACACTGGCTTCTGGAGTTTATCGTGTCCATTTCGGGGCCAGCGAATGCAGTAATCAAACCGACCCTGGTGTTGCTGGCGGTTGTCGGGTTCAGCCTTGCCGGACTGCGCGCTGTCGATGCGCTGCTCGACCATGTGACCCGTCGGAAACTGGGGGATGATTACAACACACCGAGCTCAACGGAACGCGAATTCTACACGACAATGTATGCTGTGCGGCGCATCATCCTTGTGGTCACGGTCGGGTTTTCGATTGTGTTTGTACTGCTACAATTCGAAATCATCGCTGATATGGGTATAACACTGCTTGCCTCCGCCGGTGTCCTGACAGTCGTTCTCGGTATCGCGGGGCAATCCACGCTTGGCAACATGGTTGCGTCGCTGCAAATCGCGATAGCCAAGCCCGTTCGGATCGGTGACAACATCCACTATGAAGGCGACTGGTGTGTTGTTGAGGCGATTTTCTTCACTTTCATTCGGCTTCGCACCTGGGATGAAAGACGGCTCATCGTCCCAGTCAAATACTTCCTGTCCTATCCGTTCAAGAACTGGTCTATGCTTAACGACCGCATGATGATCACGATGCAGCTTGTCCTCGATCCAATGGCAGAGGCATCGGTTCTGCGCGAAAAATTCATCTCAATTGCCAAGATCGATCCCGGTGTGATCGAACCTGAAAATATCTGGACCTGCATCACTGACCACTCTGCGCAAGGAATGACGATCACATTCTACGCGATGGCCCCAGACCCGATGACGGCTTGGTTCGCTGAAATGCGTTTGCGCGAAGAGCTTGTCGATTTCGTGCGCACCGAACATCCTGAATGGTGGTGGCGCGAGCGCATTGAACTGTAGCAGATGCCGTTCGTCATGCGCAGCATGGCTTTTCGAGAAAATTGCTCAGGGAGGCCATATGGTTGCGCTCAGACGGCCTGGGATCATAAAACTTATCATCCGAACGGCACCGTCTCAAAGCAACCACTCGATTTAAACCACACATATACCACTGATCTTCCAAGAACCTTTATGGAGCACTAATATAGATCAGGTAGCTACGGCGGAGGTCCACTGTCAACGCCTTCGCTCGGTTGATCGCATTGTCGACCCGAGCTGAATCCGTCTTGGGGTTTCTACAGCCTGTTGTCACATTGCAAACGAGTTCAACAATAGCCTGGGAAACCGGGCTGGTCGGGCAGGCTGAATTCGGCCTCAGCCTCTCCGACGCGGAATTCGGTCCTGATGCGAACGACACCGTTCTCAACGCTGATTGAAGGTTCCTTTGCGTTTGTCAGCATCATATCTCCGCTGCGATACGTGCTGTCCACGTCTTTCGCGGTCACGTTTTGGTAGGATGAACGGCCTTCATCGCGATCCACGTGAAATCCTCTGATGAAGATATCGCCGCTTTCATCAAGTGCGGCTACACGGATGGCAACCGTTGTTCCGGCTACAAAGCCATCCTCGGACGCGCACCAATACGCACGGGTCAGTTCATAGGTTTGGCCATCAATTGTCATCTCACCAATGATGTCGGGCGTTTCGCTTTGGCCTTGTGCCACATCGCCTTCCTGCGCGGTGGCAGGGCTCGCAAAACTCATGAACCCTGCCAAAATAAGGTTAGAGCAAAGCACAACTTTAATTTCCGCTCTTGTGTGATAATTTGTCTCAATAGTCATGGTTGGACTCCTCCGCATTTCAGGCTGAAGTCAGCGCGCTCGAGCAGGCTCAAAGACGTTTGTGCTCGCGCGCCACCTTCAAAAACGACATTCCACAATTGGCCTGCCGCTTGTTTGCAAGGTCGCGTAATCGGCCAGCCAGTTCAAATAAAAAGCCCGAACTTCTACGGCTTCAAACCTGTATCAGTATCCGCTGCATCGTCATGCGCTAAAAAGCCATTGCGAGGTGCTTCTTCGTGAGCTGATCGTAGGAACTGAAGACTCATTTTCGCCCCTCAATGACCCTGCACGGGCTGCCCCCGCAGGACAGGGTTCAACACGTCACAGACATGGAAAGGATCGTTCTCATGACCGACCACTCCCCCAATTCGAGCGCCATCGATCGCATGAAAGCCGTCAGCGCAGCTTGGGATGAGGTCTTGCGTTATTATCAGGCCGCAGAATGGGAGCATCGGCAGGCGTGTGATCGCGAGAACAGATGGGACTCGGCCAAAATAGAGAATAACTCTTCCGGACAAACACGCGCAAACGTCTGAATGTGTCTTTCCGGCGGGACGCCTCCGGTCCGGACGATCACCGCAGCAATGGTCCGTCCTGATCGAGGTATCCCATGTCGAATCCCGCAAGCTCACTGAGCTTGTCGAGGTCGTCAAAGATCACACGACCTTTCTGGAAGGTCAGTAGACCATCTTCGCGCAGGTTCCGCAGAACGCGGTTCACGTGCACGGACGTCAGCCCCAACGTATCCGCGAGATGATGCTGAGTCAGAGGGCAATCGTATCCTGACTTGTCGCCGACCCCCACAAGTTGAAGCCGTGCGCCCAATTCCAGTAGGAAATGCGCCATTCCGACCTCTGCCGACCGGCGTCCGAGATTAACCAAATGCTCTACCACCATCGCTTCGTCCCGCGAGACCGCCCACAATACGGCAGTGGCCAGGCGTGGCGCG
>JAIVHI010000038.1 GCA_020201155.1 Loktanella sp.
GCTTCGACCATGGCGCCGAACCCCAGCACACCCGCGGTGATCAAAAGCGCATCCGATGTCGCGCAGAACAGACACAGCCAGAAGACATGCGCGCGGGCCAGCCCTTGCCGCAGGACGAATGCGTTTTGCGCGCCGATCGCGAGGATCAGGGCGAAAGCGGTCACAAAGCCGGTTGCAGCGGCTTGGATCATTCCTGCGGCAAAGCCTTTTCAGGCTCCAGATCGTTGGGGTAGACCAGCCCGGCCGAGATCACCAGCTTGGCTGCATCTTCGACGCTCATGTCCAGAACCTTGACCTCGGATCGCGGAACGAAGAGCAGAAAGCCGGATGTGGGGTTGGGTGTCGTGGGCAGGAAGACGGTCACGATCTCGTCCTCCGGCGTGCCCAGATGTTCGAGAACCTCGCCCTTGGCGCGGGTCGAAATGAAGGCGATGGCCCAGATGCCGCGTCGCGGATATTCGACAAGGCAGGCCTGTTCGAAAGAGCTGTCGCGCTGGGAAAAGACCGTCTCGGCGATCTGCTTGGCGCCGTTGTAGACCGAGCGGACCACCGGCATACGTTCGACGAACCGTTCGGCCAGTCTGAGCAGGCTGCGCCCGGCAAGTCCGCGTCCCAGCCACCCGACCAGGACGGTGAAGACCAGAAAGACCACGACGCCGACGCCACGGACGTTGATGACGATCTCGTTGGTCCCATCAAGGCCAAGAAACCGGTTCAGCAACTGTGTCGGATGGTAGGCGTCCGGAACGAAGGGCCAGACCCAGCCATCGACCCAGCCGACGACAGTCCAGATCAGCCAGACCGTCAGGCCGATCGGTGCGATGATGATGATGCCCGCAAGAAAGTTCGCACGGATGCGGCTGATGATGCCGACTTTGCGCGGTGGAGGGTCTTGGATCAAGGGTTCCATCGGCGGTCGCGGCCTTTTGCGTTTCGTCCCGCAAGACTTAGGGGGTCGGCACCCATCTCACAAGCGTGGATGCTGGTCCTGGGCTTGCAGTTCCCGCGCGATGCTCGCTGCCAGCCGGGCATTGTTGCGGACCAGCGCGATATTCGCCGTCAATGACCGTCCTTCGGTCAGTTCGAAGATCCGCTGAAGCAGGAACGGCGTCACGGATTTGGCGGCGATGCCCTGAGCCTCGGCCTCGGCCAGCGCTTGCGCGATGACGGGGGCAAGATCGGCGGCAGGGATTTCGTCAGCCGCCGGGATCGGGTTGCACACGAGTTGCCCGCCCGACAGTCCCATCGCGATGCGGGTCTGCTGCGCCCTTGCGATGTCTGCCGCCGCGTCCATCCGCAGCGGGGCAGGCTGGTCGCTGGTGCGCGACCAGAAGGCGGGCAGGCTGTCCTGCCCATAGGCGATCACCGGCACACCGAGTGTCTCCAGCACTTCGTAGGTCTTCGGCAGATCGAGAATCGCCTTGGCACCGGCGGCGACGACCGTGACAGGCGTGCGCGCAAGTTCCTGCAGATCCGCGGATATATCGAAACTGACTTCGGCCCCCTTGTGAACACCGCCGATCCCTCCGGTCGCGAAGACGCCGATCCCGGCCAGATGGGCCGCGATCATGGTGGCCGCCACCGTGGTGGCCCCGGTGCCGCCGGTCGCGATGCAGGCGGCCATGTCGGCCCGCGACAGCTTGGCCACGTCGCGGGCCTGCCCCAGCGCATCCAGCTGCGCGGGATCGAGCCCGATGTGAAGCTGCCCCTCGATCACGGCGATCGTGGCGGGACAGGCACCGCCGTCGCGGATGTCCTGTTCCACCAGTCGCGCGGTCTCGACGTTTTGCGGATAGGGCATGCCGTGGGTGATGATCGTGCTTTCAAGCGCGACCAGCGGTGTGCCATTCGCGCGGGCGGTTTCGACTTCGGCAGAGAAGGTAAGGGGGATCACAGCGGCATTTCTCCTGAGACGTAGGTGGCGGCGGCATTGAGCGCGCGTTCAAGGGCGGCCCCGCGGTCCATACCCGCCAATTCGGATGCGATATGGGCGGCCATGAAAGTGTCGCCCGCCCCGGTCACGCGGGTTTGCAGGACCTTGGGCGGGGCGCGGGTGATGACGTCGCCGGTCTGGCCTTCGGATGCGCTGCGGCTGCCGTCGGTTACAAGAACACGGTGCGCGCCACGCGCCAGCACGCCGGCGGCTGCGACGTCGGAGGTCTCGAAGGTGGTCTGGCACAGCAGGCCCGCTTCTTCGAGGTTCACGTAAAGCGTGGCCGAAGGGTGGCCCATCAGCGCCAGCAACCGTTCCGCTTTTCCCGGAGACGCGGGGGCGACGCGCAGGTCGGCGCGGGCAAACAGGGGCGAATGCGCGATCTGGCGCAAAAGCTCCGAGGTGAGGTTGCCATCCAGCGCGATGACGCCGGGGTAAGGTGCCGCAGCGTCCCCCAAGCGCCCGTCGGATAGAGGCCGCAGGATCTTGTCGCCCGCCGCCTCGAGCGAATGGGCATCCGCAATGGCGGCGATCAGCCCGTTGGCCCCTTCGATGGCCATGTAGATGTCGGTCGGCAGATCGTCAGAGCGGTAGATGAAATCGCAAATCAGCCCCATGCTCTGCGCCTCGTCCACGATTTCGGCGCCTTCGCGGTCCCGACCCACCGAAGACAGCAGTGCGGGCGTCAGCCCGAAACGTGCAAGGGTCATGGCGATATTCATGGCGACGCCACCCGGTATGCGCGTGATCCGTCCCGGCCGGTCTGCGCCCAATGTCATGTGTCCCGCCGACCGGCCGATCACGTCCCACAGGACGGAACCGATACAAAGGATGTCAGGTGCTTTGGTCATGGCTCCCTGTGCCAAGCGGCACGGGGCAGGGCAAGCCTATTCCGGCACGCCCCATGTCATATTGGCCCACAGCGTTTCCCAGACCGCACCGGATGCGGCCGTGACGGTTTGTGCAGGCTCGCGCAGCACCACGGCATCGGCCATGTATTCATGACCTGGCTTGACCGGAACTGTGGCGATGCCTTCGTCATCCGTGCGGTAGAGGATCTGCGCCACGCTGCCGTCGGGGGCTTTTTCGAGCACTTCGAACTGGACGTTCGGGCGGGTCTCCTCGCCGTAGAAAAGCTGGAATTGCATCCCGCCGGACAGATCGTCCGTGTAGGGATTGGTCAGGGCCACGATTTCGGTTTCCAGCCCGAGGCGCCGGTCGGCGCCCGCGCCGTCGCCCACACCGATCAGGCTTTTGGAATAGCGAGAGTAGAGCTCGGTGAAGTCTTCCAAAGGCAGCTCGCGGTCCTCGTGGCGCGACAGGACATCGCCGAAGTCCTTGTGATCGACGAAACTTTCAAAGGCTTCCCAGGTTGCGTAATCGACCGTAAGCGGCGTGGACTGATAGGCGATCACATGCAGCCCCGGTGCCGGGTTCTCGACCTGCAACGCGGGATTGTCGCCCACGCGCCCGGCGACGGGCGTGATCTTTCCGTCAGCAAAATCAACAAAGTGAACGAAGCGGCGCGGAATGTAGGGCTGCTTGCCGCCTTCGAAGTCCTCTCCGTTGACAAGGTCTGCCACGAGCCTACTGTCCGCATCGACAAGATAGCTTTCCGCATCGATCCAGAATTCATGGGCGGCAAGCGGGCTTGCGGCAAACAAAGCAAAAACAAGGGGCGTCAAGCGCATGTTCAAATCCTCTCCTGTTGTGGCAAGGGTGTCTTTTGCTTGGCTGATGTCAACCTTCGCCGCGCTGATGATCACGCTGGCGTCAGCCGCGCAGGCCCACGAGGTGATCCCTTCGGTCGCGGACATGGAGCAGGACGGATCGCAGCTGCGTTTCGAAGTGCGCACATCGCTTGAAACGTTCATCGCCGGCATCGATCAGGCCGATGTCAGCGATACCAACGACGCCCCGCAGGCCGAGACTTTCGACGCGCTGCGCGCGCTCGAAGCCGCGGCTCTTGAAGAGGCCTTTCGCGACCACTGGCCCCAGATGTCCGAAGATATCATGATCGAGGTGGGCGGCGAAGCGCTGGCTCTGACGTTGGATGATGTCACGGCGGGCCCAGTCGGAGATATCGAGAACCCGCGCGCCTCCAGCTTTGCCTTCACGGCAGCCCTGCCCGACGGGGCCGAGGCCGTGTCCGTCGGCTGGGACCGGTCGCTTGGCACGCTCGTTCTGCGACAGATGGGGGTCGAAGCCCCTTACGACGGCTATCTGGAACCGGGCGACCGGACACCCGAGATCGCGCTGCAAGGCGGGGATCAGGCAACGGGCTGGATGACCTTTCTGAACTACATTCCGGTGGGCTTTGACCATATCGTGCCGCTGGGCCTTGACCATATTCTGTTCGTGCTGGGGCTGTTCCTGCTGTCGACCCGGTTTCGCCCGCTTTTGTGGCAGATCACCGCGTTCACGCTGGCCCATACGATCACCCTGGCGCTGGCCGCGCTTGGATACGTCAACGTGCCGGCCTCGATCGTTGAACCCCTGATCGCCCTTTCTATCGCCTATGTCGCCATCGAGAATCTCTACACCGACGGGCTGTCGCGCTGGCGGCCCTTTATCATCTTCGGTTTCGGTCTGCTGCACGGGTTGGGCTTCGCCAGTGTCCTGACCGAGTTCGGCTTGCCGGACAGTGCCTTCATTCCGGCCTTGATCGGGTTCAACATCGGCGTCGAGATCGGGCAGATCGCCGTCATCGCCGTGGCCTATCTTTGCGTCTACTTTGCCATGAAAACCAGTGAGGCCGGGCGGTCGAGCCTTGCGGGGTCCGCCGCCTATCTGGCCGCGATGGTGGTGGCCGTGGGGCTGATCGTGCCTCTGGCCGGGGTGGCACCGGATATGGTGGGCGACATCATGCCGGTGCTGGCTGTCATCGGGGTGCTGCTGGGGCTTTCGGCAGTGTCGGTCGTATCCGAAAAGTACGACAGCTACCGCGAAATGGTGACGATGCCCGCCTCGATCCTGATCGCCCTTGTCGCGGTCTATTGGTGTATCGAGAGGGTCTTTCTGTAAAGGCGGCGGCCTATTGGGCGGATTGACGCCATGTTTTGCATAGAAACAGTGCGAGAACTGGCCAGCTTTCCGGCGACACAGCGGTGAGGCATGGAAAACCTGACCTTTTCACTTTGCAAAGGCGTGGTCTAATCGCGCGGCGTCACTCAAGTCGGGAAAACGAAAATGACGATCACGTTGCGTCCTGCCACGCTGGACGACGCAGGGACTCTTGCCGAACTGATCAATATCGCGAGCGACGGTTTGCCTTTGGCGCTTTGGACACGGCAGACCGACAGCACGCGCGACGCGATGACCGTGGGGCGCGAACAGGTCGCGGACGAGGACAGTGTCTTTAGCTGGACGAAAGCCGGTGTCGCAGTGGCGGATGGCCGGTTGGCAGGCATGATCATGACGCATCTGACCGGCGACACGCCCGGCTGGTTCACCGAGGATACGCCGGCTGTCTTCCGTCCCTTGGCAACCCTCGAGCATGCGGCCCCTGCGACACGTCTGATCGACGCGGTCTGCGTGCTGGAACCCTTCCGCCACCGCGGGGTTGCAAGTGCCCTGATAAAGGATGCGGAAATGCGCCCCGGTGCGAACGGCATGTCCTTCGTCACCCATGACCGCAACCAAGCGGGGCGTGACTTTTTCGCCCATCTCGGTTACCGTGAAATCACACGGGCGCCCCTGATCCGCGCCGACTGGCAGACCTACGCCACCGAATGGGTCTTGATGCGCAAACCATGACGGGCTTGCGGAACGGCAGGGGTTGTCAGGCGCGGGAACCGGCTTTATACGGCGCTAACTTAAATCCCGCAGGCGGGGGCGGGTGCAATGGAGAGACATCCCAAAGCATCCACCGGTTGGCCGAATGGCTGATCCCCCGCTGAGGCTGAAACCGGAAAAGGAATACCATCATGGCTCTGCCTGAGTTCTCGATGCGTCAGCTCCTCGAAGCTGGCGTTCACTTTGGTCACCAGACCGCCCGCTGGAACCCCAGCATGTCCCCCTACATCTACGGCGCCCGCAACGGCATCCACATCATGGACCTGACCCAGACGGTTCCGATGCTGGATCAGGCCTTGCAGGTCATCCGTGACACCGTCGCCAAGGGCGGTCGGATCCTGTTCGTCGGCACCAAGCGTCAGGCGCAAAAGCCCGTGGCGGATGCAGCAGAGCGTTCGGCCCAGTTCTACATGAACCACCGCTGGCTCGGTGGCACGCTGACCAACTGGCAGACCGTGTCCCAGTCGATCAACCGCCTCAAGGCCATCGACGAAGCTGCCGAGCACGGCTTCGAAGGTCTGACCAAGAAAGAGCGTCTTGGCATGGAGCGCGAGCAGGGCAAATTGCAGGCCTCATTGGGCGGCATCCGCGAAATGGGCGGTATCCCCGACCTGTTGTTCGTGATCGATGTGAACAAGGAAGACCTGGCCATCCTCGAAGCCCGCAAGCTGGGCATCCCGGTTGTCGCCATCGTCGACACCAACTGCTCGCCCAAGGGTGTCGATTACATCATCCCCGGCAACGACGATGCGGCCCGTGCCATCGCGCTTTACTGCGATCTGGCCAGCCGCGCCGCTCTTGACGGGATGAGCGCCCAGCTGGGTGCAGCCGGCATGGACCTTGGCGAGATGGAAGAGGTTTCCGAAACCGAGATCCCGCAGGACGCGCCCAAGGAAGACGCACCCGCCGAATAGGCGTTACGTTTCCGTTGCATGACAGGGCAGGGGCCGCCGATCGGCAGGCCCCGCCCGACCCAAATGATTATTCCTTTCAGGAGAACCGATATGGCTATCACAGCTGCTCAGGTAAAAGAACTCCGCGACACGACCGGCGCGGGCATGATGGACGCCAAGAAGGCGCTGACCGAAACTGACGGTGACATGGAAGCCGCCGTCGACTGGCTGCGCACCAAGGGTCTGGCGAAGGCCGCCAAGAAATCCGGCCGTACCGCCGCCGAAGGTCTTGTGGCCGTCGCGGTCAAAGGTGGCACGGGCGTCGCTGTTGAAGTGAACTCCGAGACCGATTTCGTCGGCAAGAACGCTGACTTCCAGAAGATGGTCAGCAAGATTGCAGGTGCCGCTTTGACGGTTCACACGGTGGACGAGCTGAAGGCCACCGAAGTCGACGGCAAGACCGTCGAGCAGACCGTCACCGACGCCGTCGCCATCATCGGTGAGAACATGTCGGTGCGCCGCATGGCCCGCATCGAAGGCACAAAGGTCGTGTCCTACGTCCACAATGCCGCGGCCCCCGGCATGGGCAACATCGGTGTTCTGGTCGCCATGTCCGGCGACAACGAGGACTTCGGTCGTCAGGTCGCGATGCACATCGCCGCCACGAACCCCGCTGCCCTGAACGAGGCCGACCTCGACCCGGCCATTGTCGAGAAGGAAAAGCAGGTCCAGATGGACATCGCGCGCGAAAGCGGCAAGCCCGAGCAGGTCATCGAAAAGATGATCGAAGGTCGCATGAAGAAGTACATGGCCGAAGTCACGCTCTTGAACCAGGCATTCGTCGTGAACCCCGATGTCACCGTGGGTCAGGCTGCAACTGACGCCGGCGTCGAGATCACCGCTTTTGCGCGGCTCGAAAAAGGCGAAGGTATCGCCGTCGAGAAAGAAGACTTCGCCGCAGAAGTCGCCAAGGTCGCCGGCTAAGCCCCACGACCGACCCGTCGCTTTTTCATTCGCCCCGTGTCTTGCGACACGGGGCGTTTTTCGTGACATGGGGCCGCTGAAAGCGGCACCGCAGCAAGACGCCACGGTGCCACCCTCAAGTCAGGCGCCATCATCTGGGAAGGGACAAACGCCCAAGGGCAGGGTCGTCGGATTGACGCCCAAACCAGTCATGTGCGGACCAGTCCGCACTGTTAATTGACAGCCGACCGGTCCACTGTTCCAAAAGGCCCAATAGCCACCACTCACGGAACAGTGTCTCCATGCCAAATGACGCCGCGTCGCGAAAGTAGGGGAATCCTGACTGTACGGTAAAACCGAGCCGAAAACGGGCAGCTTTCTCTCTGATTCAGCCTTCCAGCACGAACATCTTGTTGTAGAAGGCGGCCTTCAGCACCGCCTGAGCCGTCGTTTCCACGCCAAGCGCCTCGCGCGCCAGACGCAGATGCTTTTCCACCGTCGCAGGCGTCAGCTCCAGCAGGACGGCGATGTCCTGCGTGGTCTTGCCGTCACCGACCCATTGCAGCACCTCGATCTGGCGCTTCGTCAGGGGGCGGGCGCCAGAGTAGGGCAAAGTCAGCAATTTCAGGTGCATCACCGAATTGGCGACCGTGATTGCGTCACCATGTTCGGCCCAGACCTCCTCGACCTCGTCTTGGGTCATGCCCGGCTTCGCCACCAGTCCGATCGCTCCTTTGGTCCGGTCCGAAACCGACCTGAACGACGGCGTGTAACCGGCTGTCACGTCATGCTTTCGGTTGAACGCGATCACCCGGCGCTCGTTCTCGGTCAACATCCCCGTGTTGACCAGTTCTTCCAGCAGACGCCACGAACAGGCACCGTTGTTTTCAAGGGCCCATCGGATCATCGGCGCATGGGTATAGAGACCTTCACCAAGGAAGGTTTCCATATAGTCCGGGCTTTGCGTGCTGAGGATCACCCAATCCTCCGGATCACCCAGGGAAGACGAGGTGCGATAGCGTGTGAAGCCGTAGAACAACCGGTCGAAGCCGTAGATTGCCATATGATCGCAATGCAATGACCAAAGCTCTTCATCCGTCCTGGCTGACGTCAGAGCCAGAAGATGCGACATCACTTGGGACATGGATTTCTCCGAAAACAGCGATAACAGCAGGAAACGACGACACCGGGCATTCTTCTGCCTCACTGCGCGCGCTGCAAGCCCTTAAACGGGATCAACTTCGACAGAAGGCGTCATGAGGGGGAGGTCACTGCCGTTGTGCCAGTCCATGGATCGTTTTCAATGCTGTCGGGTCCGTCAGAAGGGTATTTGTCGCAACCCAGTATAGAATGTGCCGCGCGCACACGTCTTGTTGCAACCAAGTAGAAATGTCCGTCTCTGCGCAAAGTAGAAATGTCCCACCCGGTGGTGTGGGAGCATGGCTGGGCAGGGCGGAGACGTCATATATCGCAGCCCTGAACGCATCATTGCGACGACCGTTCGGGGTGTAGCGGGAGCGCTGTTTGCCCGCAGGACGCTTCTTCGGTGAGCCCGTGTCCTGTTCGGCCTTGATGTGCGCCAGGACCGCGCTGAGGTGCTTGTTCTCGGTGATCGCGGCGTGGGTCACGCGCTGGTCCTTGTCGAAGACAGAGTAGGGGAGCGGGACGCCCTTCCAGCGGAACTCCAGCCGGCCATCGGCAAACTCGTAAGTGTCGACATATTTGCCGGGCAGGCCGCGCGTGATCTCGTTCTCAGCCAGAATGATCCGCAGCCGGTCGTAGGAAAAGGTCAGCTGGTTGCCAACATAGCGCTCATCCCGATAGCACAGAATATCCGCCAACCGGTCCGGCGCCACGTTCAGCGCGCGATGCAGATCGTCCGGGCGGCGCGGAGCCTTGGCGAACCTGGCATTGTAGCGGTCCCTGAAACCCTGAAGATATGCGTTTCCGGCCTCCATGTCGGAGAGACCCGCCAGCCGCAGTTCCTTGACCAACCTGTCTTGCAGCGTCCGGTTCGCGCGTTCAACGCGGCCCTTGGCCTGAGAGCTGTTCGCACACAGGATCTCGATGTTCAGCGCGTTCAAAGCCCGGCCAAACTGGGTCATACCGTGCCCGGACTTCGCGCCTTGCTGCGCGACCCGGAACACCGTGTGTTTGTCGGAGTAGAACGCGACGGGGCGGCCATGCGTTTCTAGGTATCGCGCGAGTGCGCCAAAATAGCTGAACGTGCTTTCTGACGTCACGAACTCCAGGTGCATGAGCGTGCTGGTCGCGTCATCAATGAAAACCAGCAGGGTGCACGGCGGGCCCCGATCTTCAAACCAGCGATGATCAGACCCGTCGATCTGGATCAGCTCACCATAGCATTCCCGGCGCAAGCGCGGCTGGTGAAATGTCCGACGCTGTTTGCGTGATAGCCAGATCCCAGCCTCCTGCATCCACTTGCGCAACGTCTCGCGCGAGACCTTCAGACCGTGGTCTTCGGCAAGCTTCTCGGACGCGAAGGTCGGGCCAAAGTCGATGTAGTTCTCTCGCACAAGTGTCACCGCAAACTCCCGAACCGCCGGATCGATCCGGTTGTTCGAGGCCCGGCCGCGCGCCTTGTGCCGGGTCGCTGCTGGACCGTCGTTCTGAAAATCCTTGAGCAGACGATGGATCTGCCGTCGACTCAGTCCCAACACGTTGGCTGCTGTCACAGCCGTCATGGCGCCTTGTGTCACTTGGCTCAGCACTTCAATGCGGTTCAGCTCGCGTTCGCTCATGATCACCCATCCCACGGCCACACTCCAATCCTGCTTGATCAACAGGGAAGTGTGACACTTCTACTTTGCAGATGTGAGACATTTTAACTTTGCGCGCACACGTCTAAAACGTATAATCAGTATTATGTAATATACAGATGCACAACGGGCGTGCGGGACATGCGTTGCCTTGTTCCCAACCTGCCACATGTCCTGACGTAAATAAATGACAGACGGGATATCGAAATGAGCAGTTGCGACATCGGCCTGATGGGCCTTGGTACCATGGGTGCGGCCCTTGCACTGAATATTGCCGAGAATGGTTTTGACATCGCTGTCTGGAACCGGACCGACAGCAAGGTGGACGACTTTATGGCCGAGGCTGGCGATCTGGCTGACCGGATCACCGGTACGAAAACGCTTGATGATTTCGTGGCCGCCTTGGCCAGCCCGCGCATTATCATCCTGATGGTGCCCGCCGGCGAGATTGTCGACCAGACCATCGCCAAGCTGAACCCTTTGCTTGGTGAAGATGACCTGATCGTTGATGCCGGCAATGCGAACTTCCACGACACTGTGCGGCGCACCCGAGACCTGGATCGGCCTTTTTTGGGCATTGGCGTCTCTGGTGGCGAGGATGGTGCGCGCAACGGACCTTCGATCATGGGTGGCGGTGCAAAGGCCGGTTGGGATCGGATCAGCCCCATCATGACCAAAATCGCGGCCCAGCATGAGGGCACGCCCTGCGCGACCTGGTTCGGCGAAGAAGGTTCAGGCCACTTCGTCAAGACTGTTCACAACGGGATCGAATATGCAGATATGCAAATGATCGCAGAGTGTTACGGCGTGATGCGCGACGGCATGAAGATGGATCACA
>JAIVHI010000208.1 GCA_020201155.1 Loktanella sp.
GTCCTCATCCCATTCGAGCGCGTCCCATTCCTCTTTTTCCTCCTCGGACAGGCTGTCGTAGTCGATCCCGTCGCGCTGGAACTTGAGGGGCACAGAGATCGACCTCGGCGGCACGAGGTAGCCGTCGCTCACCGCGTCATCGAGGTCATAGGCGTCAGTCGGAACCCCGCGCTCAAGCTGGAACAGCGAATAGGTGTCCCGGTCGATTTCATCGCGGGGCGTGGCTGTCAGGCCAACGAGGAAACTGTCGAAGTAGTCGAAGATGGCACGATACTTGCGATAGACGGAGCGGTGGGCCTCATCGATAACGATCAGGTCGAAATGCCCCGGGCCAAATCGCTTCTCGCCGCCCTTCGTCTCGTCGATCAGGCCCATCATCGTTGGATAGGTAGACAGGAACACCCGCGCGCCCGAATGGTCATTCTTCGAAGGATCGTGGCGCTCGAGCAGGTTGGCGCTCGGCGTGGCAGGCAGATGGGCCTTGAAGGCACCATGCGCCTGCCTCACCAAGGCTCTACGGTCAGCGAGGAAAAGCACCCGCCGCACCCAATTGGCGCGCATCAACTGGTCGATCAGCGCAATGACGGTGCGGGTCTTGCCGCTCCCGGTTGCCATGACGAGCAGCGCCTTGCGCTGGCGGTCCTTCTCGAAGGCCTCACCAATCCGCCGAATGGCACGCTGCTGATAGAACCGCCCGGCAATGGCCTCATCGACCGACACCTTGTCCAGCAGTTTTCGTGTCGTGCGACGCTGGTGCAGGAGGTCCAGTTCGTCCTTTTTCAGGAAGCCAGAGATCGCCCGGGGCGGATACATCTGGTCGTCCCAAATCCAATGCTCGTAGCCGTTGGTGCAAAAGATCACCGGGCGGGTGCCATACATCCGTTCCAGACAATCCGCGTAGAGTTTGGCCTGCTGCTGGCCGACGCGGGCGTCCTTCTTGGTGCGCTTGGCCTCGACCAAAGCCAGCGGCTTGCCGTCGCTGCCCCAGAGGACGTAATCGACAAACCCCTCACCGCTATGGTTGGGCATGCCCTGCACCGGGAACTCCCGATCCCGCGGGGCATCGAGGGGCCACCCTGCCTCAGTCAGGAGCAGGTCGATGAAGGCATCGCGGGTCGCAGCCTCGTCATAGTCGTGCGGATCGGGCACAGCTTGGTTGGCCTTGCGCGCGGCGGCCACCTCGGCGCGCAGGCGGGTCAGTTCCTCCTCCAGCGCCCTCCGCCCCTCCTCGGAGACCTTGCGCGCCTCCTCGGCCCCTTCCAGCGCTTTTACGGCGGCATCCTGCTGGTCGCGCAGCTTCTGGATTTGGGCGACGGTGCTGGCGGTGATCGTCAGCGTCTTTTCCAGATTGCCCATGTCGAACGTGAGCGCCGGGTCCGGCTTCGCGCCGGTCGCATAGGTCCGGGCGATCCAGTAGCAAACGTGGAACAACTCGCGGACGGTCGTCGCGCCGTCCTGAGGGCTGAGCGGCTTGCGGTCGTCATGCGCGGCCCGGTTGCCCTGATCCTTGATATACCGCGCCTTGGTGACGATGGCGGGGCCTGTGAGCGCCTCAAGGCTCGGCTCGGCGATCAGGGCGGCCAGCGTGCCCTCATAGGGGTGACGCAGCGCCGGATCGCGACGGTAGAGCCATTTGAGCGCCACCTCCAACGTCAGGCGCGCATAGAAGCATGCCCCGCGCGGGTCGGACAGTGCCGCCGCCTCCGCCCGCTTGGCGTGCGCCAGAAGGTCGGGGAAATCTGTGGCGAGGAAGGCGAACTGGCTCATGGTCGAATCAATCCAGATAAATCTTTTCTGCTTTTAGGGAGTCGCTGAAATATGGGGTGAAGCCTGCAAGAATGATGGTCATCGAAACAAGGTCTCTCATGTCGATTTCACGCTTGGCGTTGCGCGGCGTTCCACCATGACGAAGGCCGGGGTAGTCTGAGCCAAATCCATAAATGGCCTTTGCAGATTTAAGCACATCATCGTGAGGCCACACAGCGGCCTTGTCGCACATGGCTCCGAACGTGTTCGCGAGCTTTCGTTGTTGGCGTCGCGACGCGGTGGCGTTGTGAATTTCAGCCGCCTCGTTGTAGGCATGCACCTCGGGCGATTGTGCCAAAAGTGCCTCAAGAAGATTGAACTGCGCAGCAAGGCATTGCTTAATCCTGCGCGGCGACTGCTCTGCTTTAAGGTCGCGAACGTTTTCTTCAAATACCCGCATCAAGTCGGACAAGGCTGCGTCCTGCGATGTCACCTGTTTCAAGTCCCAAATGAGCCGAGTGAAAATGCCCGGCAATGTGGGATGAAGGCTGAATGGTCGGCGCAGATCATAGCGCAGGCTGAATTTTTCGAGAAATTTTTCAACGATCAGGTAGTAAGCGTTTGCGAGACTGCCGCCGCCGAAATCTTCGATGGCCTCATATGCATCTTCGAGGGCTTGGACGGTCTGGCGCTCGGTCGTTGCGGGGTCTTCAAAGAATGAAACAATGTATTGCCATGCTAATTCTGCGCGGTTTGAGGCATCATTGTAAGCTTCTAGCAGATCTTGATAGATGGCAGAGGCAGCGTCATAGGCGTCGCGAGCCTGAATGTCGCCGTCTAGATAGATTTGTCCGTCATCGTCGAAGGCTGTGTATGTCGGGGCTTCTGGCTCTGAGGGTTCAGGGATAGCCTCTCGGAAGAGGTCACCCCAAAGGTCTTCATCCAGAAATTTCTCATCTGACATCTCATTCACAAGCGCCTCGAAGATATCCTTGATGATTTCCGCTTTCACACCAGAAAATTCTCCCCGCATCAGAGTTCACCTCTGAACGCCCGGTGTTGCAGCGACGCAAACAAAGAAGATTGCCCAGCCAACGCATCAGTAAAAACCGTTTTATTAGCTTCTATCTCTTGGACACGATCGATGAAGATCTTTTGTTCGTATAACGGGGCCACACGAATTTTCATTTTTTCAAAAAGAGACTTTTTAAGGATCGGAAGCGTTGTTGCGGCACCTTTGCCGATGTGAATAATCTCTTTCCTAATTCCACGCATGGCGTAGAGGCCGTATTCTGGAAGAACTTTGTCACTCCACTGGACGGCGTTGATCTGTTGGTTGAAGGCGCTCCTCTGGTCAGACATCCCCATTTTCCCGAGTGTTCCGATACAGCATACTAGTGTTGCGCCGCGCTGGACTATCCGCGAGTTTTTAGCACCTTTTTCGCTTACATACCTTACCACTGGCGCATCGACTTCAAGATCGCCCGGCGTAACGAAAGGTATATCCCCCTCGAAATATTCCGGGACCTTCGTAGAAGGCGTTGATCCAGTCTGAACCCTGCCCAAATCTCGGATTTCGATTTGGGGGGCTCTTCCATCCCCAAACATCTCATGAAAGATCGCCTGTCCAAGGCTGTTGAGCTTGTCGAGGGCGCGGGCGCGGAGGCGGCGCAGCGCGTCCGCCTGATCCAGTATCCCCGCAATCCGCTCCTGCTCCGCCAGCGAAGGGAGGGGGATTTCAACAGTCTTAAGATTTGTTGTTGAAATACTTGCTTGATTTACCGCTTTGTTAACGAATTTTAGGATGCGAGCCTTAAAAGACGGGTCTTTCATTGCCCACATTGCGTATCTGGGAAACAGAAGGTCCCTTTTGGGACGCATTGCAAGTAAATTCATCCCGTGAACAAGCTTAACAGCGCTGTCTTCAAATAATGCGCATTTTCCGATGTGTTCGACGCTATTGATATGGCTGAGAAGAATATCGCCGGGTTGCAGAAACCACTTTGCTGCATCCTCTTCTTGCAATCCGGCATAGCCAACACGATTTAGGTCGATTGTTCCATCGGAAATGGTTTCAATCCGGGTGATTGGAATGCCACCGCCATCGTTGCTTTGCTTTACGCTCATGCCGTTACGAATATATTCGAAGGCATCACCAAGTGCGATAGATGGGATCATTCTGACAGCATCCCCTCCAGCCGATCCAGCCCTTCGGTGATCTCGGTTTCCAGGGCGCGCAGGTCAGCGATGATCTCGGCGGGAGATTGATGGACAACCTCCTCGTGTTCGATCTCCTTATAGCGGTTCAGCGACAAGTCCCAGCTACCCGTCGCCGCGATCTCTTCGCGCGGGACCATGAAGCTCTGCGCGGAGCGGGGCCTGTCGCCCTCGGCCTCCAGCGCCTGCCAGCGGGCGAGGATATCGGGAAGGTTGTTCTTGGCGTGCTCCTCCTCGGTCAGCGGCGCTTTTGGCACCGCGCCCAGCTTATCGGCGTCCAGCAGCGGCGTGCGCTTGTCATCAAGGCTCAGCCCGTCCGCCGTCATGTCGTAGAACCAGACATTCTCGGTCCCGCCGACGCCAGTCTTGGTGAACACCACGACGGCGGTGGAGACCCCCGCATAGGGGCGGAACACGCCCGAGGGCAGCTTGATGATCGCGTCCAGCTTGTGATCCTCGACCAGCATCCGCCGGATATCCTTGTGCGCAGTGGATGAGCCGAACAGCACCCCGTCCGGCACAACCACCGCCGCGCGCCCGCCAGTGCGCAGCAGGCGCAGGAACAGTGCCATGAACAGCAGTTCGGTCTTCTTCGTCTTGACGATCTTTTGCAGGTCTTTTGCCGTGGTGTCGTAATCCAGCGACCCTGCAAAGGGCGGGTTCGCAAGGATCAGGGAATAGCGGCCCGCATCTTCGCCGTGTTCCTCGGCGAGGCTGTCGCGATAGGACACATCAGGATTTTCAACCCCGTGAAGCGTCATGTTCATCGCCCCGATCCGCAGCATGGTGGCGTCGAAGTCAAAGCCGTGGAACATACCGTTGTGGAAATGCTCGCGCTGCTCGGGATCGCGCAGCATCTGCGGATGGTGATCGCGCAGGTATTCCCCCGCCGCAACAAGGAAGCCGCAGGTGCCCGCTGCCGGGTCGCAGATCACGTCCTTCGGCGTGGGGGCCATGAGGTTTACCATCAACTGGATGACGTGGCGCGGCGTGCGGAACTGGCCGTTCTGCCCGGCGCTGGCGATCTTGCCGAGCATGTATTCATAGACGTCTCCCTTGGTATCGCGGTCGTCCATGTCAACGACGTCAAGCATCTGGACGACCTTGGCCAGCAGGTTCGCGTTAGAAAAGCCGAGCCGCGCGTCCTTCATATGGGTGCCGTATGAGGAGCCATCCTCGCCCAGCTGGCGCAGGAACGGAAAGACGTGTTCATCCACGATCCGCATCATCTCGCGCGCCTCGAAATTCTTGAAGCGCGACCAGCGCAGGTTGTCGTAGGGCTCGCCCTTGTCGTCTGAGCCCTCGGGGAAAATCCGGCGCTCCATGCCGATGCCGAGCATCTCGGCCTTGTTCTCCTCATTGGTGTGCAACTCGTCGAGGCGCTTGATGAAGAGGAGGAAGGTCAGTTGTTCAATGACGGAAAGTGGGTTCGACACCCCACCGGACCAAAACGCATTCCAAATCTGGTCGATCTGACTTCGGATTGTGCCCGTCAGCATAAAGCGTTGCCCCTATGAGTTGTTTTGGCCGAGGCTACCGATCCATGCTGTCGCAATCAATGGCAATTGGTTGAAACTCAGGCACTTGGGCGTCGCTCGCTCAGACCCAGACTTCTTCCCGGCAACGATTGAAGGCGCAAGTAGAGGTTTCAGCCGGCTATTCTTCGATCAACGTGGCACGCTGCTTCGACCACTCCGCTGGAAACGGCTCCAGCACCCACGCCAGCGTCACCTCGGGCGCCTGCTTCTCGTCCAAGATCGCCTCGACGATGGCGGGTGCGAGCAGGGTCAGGCGAATGATGCGGGCCATGTAGGACGGCGCGATCCCCTCGCGCTCGGCCAACTCAGCGATGGTGGCGAACTCGCCAGACTCCAGCATTCGCTTCCAGCGGAAGGCCCGAGCCCGCGCCTTCACCGGCCGTTGTCGCCCTGTCGGAGAAGATGCCAAAAACCAATCCCGCATTGTATTTGGCGCGCGTGGGCAGTTCCCACTTCGGCCGTCGAGATGTAAGCTGCAACATCGACGTGGAGACAAGATGCGACAGGAGAGCGTACTTTTTGCAAGCTTCATGGCTTTCTTGGCTGGCGCCAGCCTCGGCGTCGCTGACCACGACGTTATTCCGGATCCGCCACCCACCTCCGTTTCACAGCGATTACCGCAAGGTCTGAGCTTGGATTCCAGTTCGATCACGGTGTCAGGTCTTTCCTCCGGCGGTTTCTTCGCCCACCAGTTCCACATAGCGTTTTCGGAGACCGTGACCGGGGCTGCCATCCTCGCGGGCGGTCCCTACGGTTGTGTGGATATCATCGACAACCCCTTCTGGCCCCTCTGGAAGTTGGACCGCACCTCCGCGGCCGTTGTCGCCTGCACGAACACTTTTGGAAACCGTTTTTGGGGCCTTCGCCCCAGCCCTCCGGCCCCGGACGACTCGCGGCAGCTGATCGATGCCGCATATGAGGCCGCTGAGATCGATGATCCTGCGAACCTTGCGGATGATCGTGTCTGGCTGTTTCGCGGGGAGCTGGACACGGTCGTTCCGGAAGCTGTCGGTGACAGCCTTGGCGATCTCTACAGCCTTCTGGGCGTCGGGGAAGACGCCCTGCACGTGGAGCCCGGGGATCAGGCGCGTCCCGCCAGCCATGGGATGCCGCTGGACAGCTTTGACGGCGAGAGCCGGTTTCCAACGCGCACCTGCGACGAATATGCACCGCCCTACCTGATCGAATGCGGATACGACGCCGCTGAGCGTCTGTTGCGGCACCTGTATCCCGAGGGAGACCTCGACGGGCCGATGGACCCGCACCTGGCGGGCCGCCTGCACGCCTTCGATCAAAGTGCATTCTTTCAAGCGTCCCTGACTGCGAGCCTGAGCGGTGTCGGCTATATCTACGTGCCGGACGCCTGTCGGTCAGAGGACTGCCGGTTGCATGTCGCCTTTCACGGGTGTCGTCAGAATGTGGATGCACAAGGCGCAGACCGGATCCACGACGATTTCGTGCGCGATGCAGGATACAATCGCTGGGCCGCCGCCAATCGTATCGTCGTCCTGTATCCGCAAGCGACCAGCTCAGTGGGCAACCCGAGAGCCTGCTGGGATTTCTGGGGCTATAGCGATGAGGAATGGAGAACGCGCGACGGGGTCCAGATGCGTGCCGTCGCGAATATCATCGCGCGACTGCTCGACGGGTAGCACTTTCGGCATTCAGGACGCCCGCGGTCCCTGACTTCGCGAAAATGTTCGCCACTGCGACTTTGGTTCTACTTTAATAGAGCGTTTTTTGATGTGCGTCTGTTCAAGCCGCCACGCATCACGGGACGGCGATCGCGTTCACTCTGGCCGTCGACGCAGAGCTTGGCGCCCCGCCACTGGCTTGGTTTTCCGCCGCCACGTGGCCAGTTTTGTGTCCGCCGTTGACACCCGCAGGTCATAACCGGTGGTGCTGTTCATTCCACACCACCGGAAACGGCCCCAGCACCCTTGCCAGCGTTACCTCCGGCCCTTGCTTCCCGTCCAGGATCGCCTCGACGATGGTGGGCGCGAGCAGCGTGAGCCGCAGGACGCGAGTCATGTAGGAGGGTGCAATCCCCTCACGCTCGGCCAATTCGGCGATGGTGGCGAACTCGCCTGACTCCAGCATCCGTTTCCACCGGAAGGCGCGCGCCAGAGCTTTGACCAGCGTGCTATCGGTCCTGCGCGGCTGCGCAGCGCCCTCGGGCAGCTGCATCTCCTTCCGCCCGCCCCGCTTCACGACCCGGAACGGGACGTGGAGCGTCACCGCCTCGGGGACCGTAGCTCCTCGGGTCATGCGGCTTCTCCGATGCCGCCGGCAAGCATCTCGCGCGCGAGGCCGCCGAGGCCATCGACACGAAGCCGGACGTTGAGACCGTCAGTGCCGATGTCTACGCGCTCGACCAGCAGCGCCACGATGCGGGTCTGCTCGGCGGGAAATAGTTCGTCCCACAGTGGGTCGAGCTGCTGCAGGGCTGAGCAGGCGTCGGCCTCAGTTATGTCGTCCACATGGGTGCGCGCCGCCTTCCACGTGCCTGCCACGATCTCGGGCTGGCGGAACACGGCGCGCAGCTGGTCGATGACGGCCGCCTCGATCTCGCCTGCGGGCACGCGGCCGACCGGGCATGATCCCGCGCCGTGTTTCAACACGGTCTGACTCACGTAGTAGCGGTAAAGCCGGTCGCCCTTGCGGGTGTGGGTCGGGGAGAAAGCCGCGCCGTCGGGGCCGAACAGCAGCTCCTTCAGCAGCGCGGGCGTGTCGGCGCGGGTGCGTGCGGCGCGCTTGCGCGGGCTCTCCGTCAGGATGGCGTGGACGCGATCCCATGTCTCGCGGTCGATGATCGCGTCGTGCTCGCCCGGATAGCTCTCGCCCTTGTGCACCGCCTCGCCGATATAGGCGCGGTTGTTGAGCATCCGGTAGATATATTTCTTGTCGATGCGGTTCCTGCGCGGGGTGCGGATGCCGCGCTTGCCCACCTCGCGCGCCAGTTCAGTGCCCGAGCCGATCTCGAGGAACCGAGCAAAGATCCAGCGGACATGGTCCGCGCGTTCCTCGTCGACCAGCAGCTTGCGGTTCTCGACGCGGTAGCCATAGGGCGGCACGCCGCCCATCCACATCCCCTTCTTGCGACTGGCCGCGACCTTGTCGCGGATGCGCTCGGCGGTCACCTCGCGCTCGAACTGGGCGAACGACAGCAGGATGTTCAGCGTCAGCCGGCCCATCGACGTGGTCGTGTTGAATGCCTGCGTTACCGAAACAAACGTGACCTCGTGGCGATCGAACACCTCGACCAGCTTGGCGAAGTCGGCCAGCGATCGGCTGAGACGGTCGATCTTGTAGACAACCACCACGTCGACCAGCCCGTCCTCGATATCCTCCATCAGTCGCTGCAGACCGGGCCGCTCCAGCGTGCCGCCGGACAGGCCGCCGTCATCATACTGGTCGCGGACCAGCACCCAGCCCTCGGATCTCTGGCTGGCCACGAACGCCTCGCAGGACTCGCGCTGGGCGTGCAGGCTGTTGAATTCCTGTTCCAGCCCTTCC
>JAIVHI010000209.1 GCA_020201155.1 Loktanella sp.
TGCAACAGAAACTCGCGATTCTCAGTGACGCCGCAAGGTACGACGCATCCTGCGCATCCTCGGGCACATCGAAACGGAACTCGTCCGATGGCAAGGGGCTGGGATCGACCGAAGGGTCGGGCATCTGCCACGCCTACGCGCCGGACGGACGATGCATCAGTCTGCTTAAGATTCTGATGACGAATTTCTGCATTTACGACTGCGCCTATTGCGTCAACCGGGTCAGCAGCAACGTGACCCGCGCACGGTTTTCCGTGGAAGAAGTCGTCAGCCTGACCATCGAGTTCTACCGCCGCAACTATATCGAAGGATTGTTCCTGTCGTCCGGCGTCATCAAGTCACCGGATGCCACGATGGAGGCCATGGTCCAGATCGCGAAACGGCTTCGAGAGCAGGAGCATTTCCGCGGATATATCCACCTCAAATCGATTCCCGACGCTTCGCCCGAGCTGATCAAGCAGGCCGGACTTTATGCGGATCGACTGTCGATCAACATCGAATTGCCGACGGACCGTGCAGTCGAAGCCTTTGCGCCCGAAAAGAACCCCGCACAGATCAGGCGGGCGATGGGGGATGTGAAGAACCACAAGTCCGAGGCGAGCGAAAAGAGCTTCAGCGGCAAACGGCCCCCGAAATTCGCGCCCGCGGGACAATCGACGCAGATGATCATCGGTGCGGATGGGGCGACAGATGCCACGATCCTGACGCGGTCGACCGGGCTTTACGGTGACTACCGGCTGAAACGGGTCTATTATTCAGCGTTTTCTCCAATCCCCGATGCGACGGCAAAACTGCCGTTGATCAAGCCGCCACTGGCACGCGAGCACCGACTTTATCAGGCCGACTGGCTGCTGCGGTTCTATGGCTTCGGCGTGGACGAAATCACCGGCGCCACCCCCGATGGCAACCTTGACCTCGACATCGACCCCAAGCTTGCCTGGGCCCTGCAGAACCGACATCACTTTCCGGTGGATGTGAACCGCGCCACCCGTGAGATGCTGTTGCGGGTGCCGGGGCTGGGCACCAAAACCGTGGGGCGCATCCTGACCACGCGCCGGTATCGCACGCTGCGATACGAGGATCTGACGCGGATGGGTGCGTCGTTGCGCAAGGCGCGGTCCTTCATCACCGCCTCCGACTGGTCGCCCGGCGGGCTGACCGACAGCGCAAACCTGCGGGCCCGCTTTGCAGCGCCCCCGGAACAATTGTCGTTGATCTGAATGTACACCGTCCCCCTGCCCCGTATCGGCACGGACAAGGCGTGGCGCGAAGCGGCGCGCAGCCTGCTGTCCAACCGCGTGCCCCCCGAAGATATTCTTTGGGATTTCGACCAGACCCTGCCCGAGCTTTTCTCGGCCCCTACGCCGCTGCCTGACCTGCGCGGCCAGCCGAAGGTGCCGAAGTCCTTTGTGGAACTGTCCCAACAGGTGGTCTGGCACAAGGATCCGCAGCGGTTCGCGCGGCTTTATGCGCTTCTGTGGCGTCTTCGGCTCGAGCCCGCACTGATGTCCGACCGGGCCGATGCGGATCTTGCGAAGCTTCAACAGATGGAAAAGGCCGTGCGCCGGTGCAAGCACAAGATGAAGGCCTTTGTGCGTTTTCGCGATCTGCGCAGTGACGGACCGCGACGGGCCTTTGCCGCGTGGTTCGAGCCGACGCATCACACTGTCGAACCGACCGCCCCGTTTTTCGCGCGGCGGTTCGCGGACATGGACTGGATCATCCTCACGCCGGACGTCACGGCCCGGTTCGAGAACGGCACCCTGTCCTTTCAGCCGGGGCAGGACAAACCGGACCTGCCCGAAGACGCGACGGAAGAACTGTGGGGCACCTATTTCCGCAATATCTTCAACCCCGCACGCCTCAAGGTGAAGGCGATGACCTCGGAGATGCCAAAGAAATACTGGAAAAACCTTCCAGAAGCGAAACACATCCCCGACCTGATCGCCCATGCCGACGCAAAGGCGAAAGAAATGCAGGACAAGGCGCCGACGCTTCCGCCCGAACGGGTCGCCCGGATCAGGGAGCAGCTGGTCGAGACGGCGCAGCCCGCAAGCTGGAACATGCTGCAGGCTGGGTTGCGCGCCTGTGACCGTTGCCCGCTCTGTGCCCCGGCGACGCAGGTGGTGCCAGGCACCGGGGTGCGGGATGCCAGCCTGATGATCGTCGGCGAACAGCCGGGCGATCAGGAAGATCAGGCTGGGGTTCCCTTTGTCGGACCAGCGGGCCAGTTGTTCGACCGGCTGGCACAAGAGGCGGGATTGGACAGGGAAAGCGCTTTCGTCACCAATGCCGTCAAACATTTCAAGTTCCAGCAGCGCGGCAAGCGCAGAATCCACCAGAACCCCAATTCCGCAGAGATCGAACACTGCAGGTTCTGGCTGCAAAGCGAGATTGCCTTGGTGAAACCCAAGCTGATCCTTGCCATGGGTGGCACGGCGGCGGAAAGCCTGACGGGTAGCCGCAAGGATATCCTCAAGCGACGCGGTGCGGTCGAAGAGACCGGATTCGGACCTGTCTTGCTGACCGTTCACCCCTCCTACCTGCTACGGCTGCCCGATCACCTGAAGGCGGACGCCAATGCAGCCTTCGTGGCCGACTTGCAAGAAGCCAGACGCATCATCGCGTGACAGGAACTGCGATCAGGTGTTGAACAGAAAGTGCATCACATCGCCATCCTTGACGATGTAGCTTTTGCCCTCGGCCCTCATCTTGCCGGCGTCCTTGGCGGGGTTTTCACCGCCCAAGGTCACGAAGTCATCAAAGGCAATCGTTTCGGCGCGGATGAAGCCTTTTTCGAAATCGCCGTGGATCACACCGGCGGCCTTGGGTGCGGACGTGCCCACTGGAATCGTCCAGGCCCGCGCTTCTTTCGGACCAACGGTGAAATAGGTCTGCAGGTCCAAAAGCTCGTATCCCGCGCGGATCAGACGATCCAGACCCGGCTCTTCGAGACCCATTTCGGACAGGAACATCTCTTGCTCTTCGGCGTCCAACTGGCTGATCTCTTCCTCGATGCGGGCCGAGATCACCACGTGGCTGTTGCCCTGCGATGCGGCCATTTCGGCCACCCGGGCGGACTGACTGTTGCCATCGCCTGCGCTGTTTTCCTCGACGTTGCAGACGTAGAGAACGGGCTTTGTCGTCAGCAGTTGCAGCATCCGCCATGCCTTGGCGTCGTCTTCGTCGACGTCGACCACGCGGGCGGGCTTGCCGTCTTCCAGAACCGCTTGCGCCTCTTTCAACAGACGCTCTTGCTGGATCGCTTCCTTGTCCCCGCCGCGCACCTTGCGCACGAGTCCCTGCAGACGCTTTTCGATGCTTTCGAGATCGGACAGCATCAATTCGGTCTCGATGACGGCAGCGTCCTCGACCGGGTCGACGCGACCCTCGACGTGCGTGATGTCGTCATCTTCGAAACACCGCAGCACATGGGCGATCGCGTCACATTCACGGATATTGGCCAAAAACTGGTTGCCAAGCCCCTCGCCCTTGGAGGCACCTTTCACCAGACCGGCGATGTCCACAAACGTCATCCGTGTGGGGATGATCTGCTTGGACGCGGCAATCGCCGCCAGCTTGTCGAGCCGCGCGTCAGGCACGGCGACTTCACCGACGTTCGGTTCGATCGTGCAAAACGGAAAGTTCGCGGCCTGCGCCGCCGCCGTCTTGGTCAATGCGTTAAAGAGGGTCGACTTGCCGACGTTCGGCAGACCCACGATTCCCATCTTGAAGCCCATGACACTCTCCTTGCATGACGTCGCCCGCGTCTAGTCCGCAGGCGGTGGCAAGACAAGCCTCAAGCGGCCCGGTTACGGCCTTCCCAGATGATGATCCATGCCAGAATCACGAAGATGGGGTGACCAAGCCCGCCACTGATCAAAATGGCAGGCAGCCAGATCACAAATGTCAGGATCGCCACGAAGGGACGCCCTGCGAGCAGGATGGAAAGCGGGGGCAGCAAAAGCGCGAGTAAGTAATTCATGACCGGCAAGATATGTGCATTTTGCCACATGTCACCATGTCGCAACGTAGCGTCACCCGAGCGCGCCGCTGTCGGCCCGATTTCCGCACGATATTGTATTCGTGGCGACATTCGTCCAGAAGCGATCTGATATCAAGGAAAGGCTGATCCATGTCTCGTATCGACGCCAAATTTGCGGCCCTCAAGGACGACGGGCGCAAGGCGTTCGTGGCCTACATCATGGCGGGCGACACGGACTTCGAGACCGGTCTCGAAGTGATGAAGGGACTGCCGGATGCCGGCGTCGACATCATCGAACTGGGGCTGCCCTTTACCGACCCGATGGCCGACGGGGCAACGATCCAGTTGGCCGGGCAACGCGCTTTGGAAGGCGGGCAGACGCTGGCAAAGACGCTCGATTATGCGCGCCGCTTTCGTGAAAACGACGATACAACGCCGATTGTACTGATGGGCTACTACAACCCGATCTATTCGCGCGGTGTCGACCGGTTTCTGGCAGAGGCGACCGAGGCCGGGATCGACGGGCTGATCATCGTCGACCTGCCGCCGGAAGAGGACGATGAGCTGTGTATCCCGGCGCAAAAGGCAGGGATCAATTTCATTCGCCTTGCCACACCCACCACGGACGACAAGCGACTGCCCAAGGTTCTTCAGAACACATCCGGCTTTGTCTATTACGTCTCCGTGACGGGCATCACCGGCACGGCAGAAGCACAAAGCAGCGACGTGGCGCCAGAGGTTGCGCGCATCAAGGCCAAGACGGACCTGCCGGTGATCGTGGGCTTCGGCATCAAGACGCCACAAGCAGCGCGGTCCATCGCGGCGATTGCGGACGGCACGGTCGTCGGGTCGGCCATCGTCGACCGGATCGGCAAGGGTGACAGTCCAAAGGACGTGCTGTCGTTCGTTCGGACACTTGCCGACGGCGCCCACAGCGCCTAGCCCGCCGCGTCCAGTAGCCTGAGAAAATCCGGCCCGATCGCAAGCCGATGTGGCAGCATCGCCGCGGAACAGGGACGGCCATAAAGATAGCCCTGCCCATAGCGGCATCCCCTTGCCACCAGAAAGTCGTGTTCCTCGGGGCGTTCGATCCCTTCTACCACGGCTGTCAGCCCAAGCCCCTCTGCCAAGACCAGCATCGAGGTCACGATCTGCGCGTTGTTGGTGTTGGTTTCGATATGCGACACGAAGGTCTGGTCGATCTTCATCCGATCAAGCGGTAACTGCGCCAGCAAGGTCAGGGACGAGGCCCCGGTTCCGAAATCATCCAGTGCAATCTTGACGCCCGCGTCGCGAAACGTGGAAATCACACGTTCCGCCACGTGCATATCTTCCATCACCGCAGTTTCCGTTATTTCGATAACGAACTTGCGCGTCTCGATTCCATAAAGCGACAGTGTCGACAACACGCGATCGGGCAGGTCTGCATCCGTGAACTGCTGGGCGGACAGGTTGAACGACATCCACAGATCGGCATCCAGCTGGGACAGGGCCCGGCAGGCCTTGGCAAGGATAAGGTCGGTCAGCACGCCGATGGACCCTTCCCGTTCGGCTGCCAGAATGTAGTCGAAGGTGGATATGCGGTGCCTGCATTGCGGCCAGCGGGCCAAGACTTCGACCCCGTCGATCCGGTGCGTCTCGAGATTGACGATGGGCTGAAAGACAGGCTCTACCTCGTCTTGCGCAATCGAACGTTTCAGGCTTTCCCGAACAAGGTCCTCTCTTTGGATACGGGCGCGGGTATCGACATCGTAGACCCGGAATTGCCCCGGCCCCGTCGTTTCACGCAGGACACGCTCCGCACACAAAAGGGCGTCATCCTCAAGGCTGCGTTCGGGACCCGGTGCCAAGCCGATATTCGCCCGGACGCCGAGTGTGCGGTGCGCGATCTGGATCGGCACTTCGATCGTTTCGATCAAATGCCGTGCCAGCCTTTCACCCGATTTGCGGTGCCGATCCGCACCGAGCAGCACCGCGAACTCTGCACTGGAAATGCGGGCGACCAGATCCGATTCGTGGCTGGCCTGCCGAATCCGATTCGCGACCTCGACCAAGACCTGATCGCCGATGTTGTGGGCGTGATGCCGGTTGATCGCGCGCATCCCGATCAGGTCGATCACCAGAAGGCTGGGCGGCAGTTCCTGCGTCGAGCCGCGCGCGTCGATGGCTTCGATCAGGCTTTGCCGATTGGTCAGGCCGGTCAGCATATCCAGCCGTTTCGCGTTGTCGGCATCGGCCGTGCTGCGGTCCAACGCGATCCGCATGCGGTGTTTGCGCCATACCACAAGGGCCACGTAAAGCGGAAGCGTCACGCCCGATGCCAGCACCAGCGTCAGGATATCCCCAAGAAGCAGACCCGGATGCGTGAGGCTGACCAGAACAAGCCGCTCGAAAACGTCCAGTTCCGCGCCGATAAAGTAGATCGCCGACGTTGCCAGCAAGATCAAAAGTGCCTTCAATCCCCGTCCTGCCACTTGTGTTCCATTGGCCCCAATGGATAACGACAGCGACTTAACGAGGTATGAAGCTCATCCCATGACAGAGGTTTCTCTGCAGCCTCACCTTGATGCAGGATAAGTCGAAGGCGTTGGAAATCCCCTTTCCAAACAGGATGAATCCGCTTATAGGGCTGTCTTCATCGGGCCGCAGACACCCTTGGAGGCGGGCCCAAACATCAAAGGAATAGACTGATGGCAGACAAGATCCCTGATCTTCACGCCTCGGTACGCACGGGGACAGGCAAGGGGGCCGCCCGTCAAGCTCGCCGCGATGGCGACGTACCAGGTATCGTATATGGCGGTGGGCTCGACCCGCAGCCGATCAACCTCGATTTCAACAAGCTGCTGACGCGCCTGCGCAAGGGCCGCTTCATGTCCACGCTCTTCAACCTCAAGGTCGAAGGTCAGGACGATGTCCGCGTGATTTGCCGCGGCATCCAGCGCCATGTCGTCAAGGACCTTCCGGTTCATGTCGACCTGATGCGCCTCAAGCGCACTTCGCGCGTAAAGCTTTTCGTGCCGGTCGAATTCATCAACCACGAAGAATGCCCCGGCCTCAAGAAGGGCGGCAGCCTAGCCGTCGTTCGCAACGAAGTTGAAATGGACGTTCTGGCCGGTGACATCCCCGACCAGCTGACAGCCGACCTGACCGGTCTGGAAATGGGCGACACCATCAACATCAGCGACATCACGCTGCCCGAAGGTGCCAAGCCCACGATCACCGACCGTGACTTCGTCATCGCCAACATCTCGGCACCCCGTGCCGTGGTGGCCGATGATGAGGACGAGGATGATGCAGACGCCGACGAGGTGCCGACCACCGAAATGGGTCCGCCGGACGGCGAAGAAAGCTGAATCGCTTGAAATTGGGGCCCTTCGGGGCCCCTTTTTTCTGGGGCATCGCTCCAGAACCCTGTCCCGCATAAATGACGGGTGGACCTGAACCGCAATGGGCTTAGGTTCCCGCAAGGCAGCGCTGCTGCGGCACCTGTTCCATCACGGCAAATCCGATTAGGGTGAGGGTCATGAAACTTCTCGTCGGGCTCGGCAATCCGGGCAGCAAATATCAGGGCAATCGCCACAACATCGGTTACATGGCCGTGGACCGGATCGCTGCGGATCACGGCGACGGGGGCTGGAAGTCCAAGTTTCAGGGCCAGGTTGCAGATGTTAGGTTCGGCTCCGACAGGGCCGTTCTTCTCAAGCCCGAAACCTTCATGAACAATTCAGGCCAGTCGGTGGGCGAGGCGATGCGCTTTCACAAGCTGTCGCCCGAAGATATCGTCGTCTTCCATGACGAACTTGACCTGGCACCTGCCAAGGTGCGCTTGAAGTCAGGCGGCGGTCATGCAGGGCATAACGGACTGCGGTCGATACACGCGCATATCGGGGCGGATTACGACCGTGTGCGCCTTGGCATCGGGCATCCAGGACACAAGGACGCCGTGGCAGGCTATGTTCTGCGCGATTTCGCCAAGGCTGACGGCGACTGGCTGGACGATTTGTTGCGTGGCATCTCGGACGGCGTGGGCCAACTGGTCGCAGGCCACGGGGACAAATTCCTCAACGCGGTGTCGTTGAAGGTCGCACCGCCGCGCTCTTCGACCAGCCGCCCGAAAGAGCGCCCCGCCCCGCAAACCGCCCCAGCTCCAGCCCCGCAGAAAGCCCCCGAACCACCGGCGCCGGATACCCGCAGCGCCCTGCAACGGCTCAAGGACCACTTTAAATGATGCCCGCCCCGGTGCGGGCGGCGTTTCAGGCACAAAACAAGGCCTGCGCTGGCTTGGGTTCGCCCTTCATGGCCAGCTTGATGCACCTTTGCGCGACCCGCGACTGGCCCCAAAGCGGCGTGACAGACCGTCTGCGACTATGGGAGGGAGACCTCGGCCCGCGCGCGCAATCCGTCCCCTTGCGGATCTCAGGAGCGCTGCATGCGCTGGTCCTGAAAGGGCATCCCGACCTTGGTGCCGTCTATCCGCCACATCCGGTTGATGCGGACAGGCTCTGGGCGGCGATCAGCGTGGCCCTTGTCGAAGAAGCGGCTTTTGTCGATGCCTTCATCGACAACCCGCCGCAAACAAATGAAGTCAGGCGATCCGCAGCCCTGATCGCAGTGGGGCATTTTCTGGCCGAGCGCTATGATTTGCCGATCCGCACCAGCGAGCTGGGCGCATCGGGCGGGCTGAACCTGCACTGGGACAGCTACGCCTTGAAGGCCGCCGGGCAGCTGCGGGGGCCTGACAATCCGGTCTTGACGCTTTCCCCCGACTGGCATGGCCCTGCACTGCCCATCGTTCCGCCCCGCGTCGTGTCGCGTGGCGGCGTCGATATCAGTCCGCTTGATCCATCACGGGACAGCGACGCACTCCGCTTGCAAGCCTACCTTTGGCCCGATCAACCGGACCGGCTGGCCTTGACCCATGCGGCCATCGGGGCTGCGACAACGCGCGTCGACGAAGGCTGCGCCATCGGGTGGCTGACGCCGCGCCTGCCACATCAAAGCGGAACACTACATCTGGTCTAT
>JAIVHI010000153.1 GCA_020201155.1 Loktanella sp.
TTGCGATAACTGATTGGAAAGACAGTGAAAATCGAACCTGACCGTTTTTTGCGCGACCTTCATGCATTGCGGGAGTTCGGAGCCTCGGGTGTTGGCAAGGGTGTTATCCGCCCCGCCTATTCGGATGCTGATATTGCCGCCAGAAAATGGCTGGCCGGGCGGATGGAAGAGGCAGGCCTGCGCGTACACTTTGATCCGGTCGGCAATCTATTCGGTCTGGCGGACGGTCCGTCCATCCTGCTTGGGTCACACTCCGACAGCCAGCCCGAGGGTGGGTGGCTGGACGGTGCCTTGGGCGTCATTGCCGGCCTCGAGGTGGCAAGAGCGGCGCAGGAGGCAGGCGGTCCGTCCATATCTGTTGTCAGCTTTCAGGACGAGGAAGGACGGTTCGGTGTGACCACCGGTAGCGCGATCTGGTCCGGACAGATCGATCTTCAAACGGCGGATGCCCTTGAAGACGACAAGGGCAATAGCTTTGCCGAAGCCCGTTCGCAAATGGCTGAATTGGCCGGTGATTTTGTCGATCCCGCGCAGTTCAAGGGCTACGTCGAATTGCATATCGAACAAGGTCCGGCGCTGGACAGCTCCGGTGAACAGATCGGCGTGGTCAGCGACATCGTCGGTATTCGCGACATGCGGATCACGTTCAACGGACAGCAGAACCACGCCGGCACCACACCGATGCACCTGCGCCAGGATGCTTTTCAGGCGCTGTCGGCTTTCAACGCGGCGATCGCTGATCGGTTTGCGAATGTCGTGACCCCGTCCACGGTCTGGACCATCGGACATGTCGCATTGCATCCGAATGCGTCTTCGATTGTGCCTGGTCGTGCGGTGTTTTCAATGCAGTGGCGCGATAGCGATCCACAAAGGCTCGCTCGGATGGAGCAGATCATTCGGGCCACCGCCGCCGAAATTGCCGACCAGATGGGCCTTTCCGTCGACTTCGGAACGCTGCTCGGACTTGAGCCAGAAGCAATGGACCCGACGCTGCAAGCCGCTCTCGAAGCGGGGGCCGAGGCGGTATCGCCCGGCAAGTGGCGCATCATGCCATCCGGAGCTTTGCATGACGCGACCAACGTCGCCCGGCTGATGCCTGTCGCGATGCTGTTTGTCCCTTCCATCAATGGCATCAGCCACGCCTTTTCGGAAGATACGAAAGAGGCTGATCTTGTCGCGGGATTGGAGGTTCTGGCAAGGGCCACGGCTTTTATGTAGCCGCTTCCTGACGGCATTGATGTGCCAAGGCTGTTTCAGGGTGATCCGGAAAGGGGGCCGTCGCAGCCGGTCACCCATTCAGCGCGGGCCAGTTTGCAAAAAGCGTAAAATCACGAGGCAGATAACAGGTTGCGCGTTCGCAGCCGTTCCCCTTACCTATCGCCTCGACCCGCCGGTCAATTTCAGGGAGCCACCTTTCATGGCCTTTCGCTTCATCCACGCCTCTGACCTGCACATCGGCCGGAAGTTCGCCAACATCCCGCAGCCGCCCGACGGCAACATCCGGGGCAGGCTGATGGAGGCCCGCCACGGCGCAATCGGCAGGTTGGCGATGGCGGCAAGGGACAACGGCGCGGCGCATGTGCTGCTGGCGGGCGATACCTTTGATACGGCCACACCCTCCCCGACCGTGATCCGGCAGGCTCTGGCTGCCATGAACGACGCCGCCGAAATCACCTGGTGGATCCTGCCGGGCAATCACGACAACCTGCGCGACGCAGAGCCGCTGTGGGATACGATCCGCCGCGATGCGCCTGCGAATGTGGTGCCTGTGACCGAAGCGGTGCCGCACGATCTGGGCGATGGGGCGACCCTGCTGCCCTGCCCCATCGCCTTTCGCGCCGGGGCAAGCGACCCGACCGAACCACTGGCCACCATGCCAAGCGACGCCGGCAAACTGCGGATCGGGCTGGCCCACGGCGGCATCACCGATTTCACCGAATCCGGCGATGCGATCGCGCCCGACCGCGACCGCACGGCGCGGCTGGACTATCTTGCTCTGGGCGACTGGCACGGCCGGATGGCGGTCTCTGACCGGGTGCACTATTCCGGGAGCCCCGAACAGGACCGCTTCAAACACGGCCGGCGCGGCGTGTGTCTTTGCGTGACGCTGGACGGCTCCGGTGCCGTGCCTCAGGTGACAGAGGTCGAGACCGGCGCCTTTCTGTGGACCGAACTGGAGCTGTCTTTGCATCCGCGCCAGGACACAGCCGCCGCGCTGAACGCCATTCTGCCCCCGACAGGTCGCCGTGACGTTCTTTTGCGGATAGCGGCAACCGGCTGGTCAGCCCTGCCCGAACAGGTCGACCTGCAAAGGGCGGCCGCGCATTGCGCCCCCGACTTCGCCCATTTCGAACTGAATACAAACGCGCTTGGCACCCAATACGAGGCCGCTGACCTTGACGATATCGACCGTGGCGGGGGCCCAAGCGCTGGTTCCAGAAGCCGTCCGCCACCGTTCATCGCGGCGGCACGCTTGTGGCGCAGGCCGATGCGGCAGAGGCATGGATCGCGGATCTGCTGGGCGGTGACGCGGGCGGACCTTCGGGGCTGATCTGGGTGAGGCAGGGCATGACCGACTTGACCGGTGGCTCTGCCAAGGAACGGCAGGTCTCGCTGGATGCGCGCCGCGATCTGATGACCTCGGTCGGTGAAGAAGTCGAAGCGATGACGGGCGGACGGCGCATGGACACGGCCCTTGCGCGCTGCCGCGAGGAACTGTTGGTCTATGCCACCAAGACAGGTCGCCCATCGGCCAACGGACCCTGGAAGGCCGCACAGGATCTGGTCGCGGATCTGACCGCCCGCCGGGATGCGCTTGCCGCGACG
Organism: Loktanella sp.; assembly: GCA_020201155.1. Classification (GTDB taxonomy): domain Bacteria; phylum Pseudomonadota; class Alphaproteobacteria; order Rhodobacterales; family Rhodobacteraceae; genus JAIVHI01. The sequence continues at coordinate 2,827 of JAIVHI010000153.1, forward strand.
GCCGAGGATCTTCATGACGCCTTGGCCGAGCGCAAGCGCACACGTCGGGCTCTAAGCGACCTCGAAAATCCCGATGCATCCGAAGAGCGCCGCGCACGGCTCGAAGCGGGGCGGGCGGCTCATGCCACAGCCGAACGCCACGCCCACGTGGTCGAGGCCGAGGCGCGCAAGGTCGCCATGGCACAACTGACCGCGGACAATGCAGCGGCCCGGCTTGGCGCATTCCGCGAGGCTTTGGCCGAACGGACGGATGCTGCGAAACAGGCTGCCGCGGATCAAGTCGACGCCGCGCAACAGCACACCGCACTCGACGATCAGCGCAAGGTGCGCGACGCAGCCGAGCGGGACCATGCGGGCGCACAGGACCGCCTGAAAGCGGCGGAAAATGCCAAAAACCTTGCCGCTCGCGCGCAGGCGGCCCGGGATGGCGCCGACCGGCGGCGGGATCTGTCGGATCGCATCGCACGCGCAGAAGCCGCACGCAGCGCGATGGAGACGGCCACCGCGGCCCGCTCTGGCCCTGACGCCAAAACGCTGCGCCGGATCGAAGACCTCGCAGCGGCACATGCCACGGCGGTCGCGACGCGCGACGCAACCGCGACACAGGTGATCGCCCGATTTAAAGCCGGTCGCGAGGGGGCGATCCGGGCAGGCGACACGGTCCTGACCGATGGCCACCCCCTCGCCCTGCCCCGCGCCACACTGCTGACCATCGAAGGTGTGGGCGAACTTGAAGTGCGCCCAAGCGATGCCGGACATGATGCCGGCACGGTCCAATCCGCAGCCGACGCCTTGCAGCAGGCACTGGCCTCGGTGGCGGCAGATGACCTTGATGCCGCACGCCTCGCCGCAACCGCACGGCAAGAGGCTGACCAGCACCATGGCGAAGCCAAGGCGGTGCTCGAAAGTCTCGCACCTGAAGGGATCGAACACCTGCGCGAGGCGTTGGCCCGGATCCCGCAGATGACGGCAGAGGATGCGCCCGATCCGAAAGTGGCAGATGCCGCGCTGGTCAAGGCGCACGAGGCACACGAAGCAGCCAGAATAGCGCTCGATATCGCGACCGCGCGAATGGCTGATGTGCGCGATGCCGCGACCCGCGCGGATACGCGCCTTGCCTCGCTGCGCGACCGGCTGCAGCGGGCAGAGGCCGCGACGGCAAAATTCGGCGATACCTCCGAAAACGCCCTGTCGGCAGCGGTTGCAAAAACCGCAGAGGCGCTGGCCGCCGCCCAAACGGCGCATGCGACGATGAAAGAAGCCGCGCCCGATCTCGCCAGCACAAAGGCGACCCTGATGCGGGCGGAGTCGGTCGAACAGCAGGCCCGCGAAGAAATG
>JAIVHI010000154.1 GCA_020201155.1 Loktanella sp.
ACGGCGCTGGCCGTAGGCACAATCACTCGGTTCGCCATCGCAAACCCCGAGCATGCCCCCTACGGTCAGCGGGCGATGGAGGCGCTACAATCGCGCGGACTCTGGGACGATCTACAGCCCTACATGGTGCTGGGCGAAAATGTCAGCCAAGCCGCGCAATTCGCACTTTCCGGCGATGCCGAAGGCGGAATTATCGCATATTCCTTGGCCCTTTCCCCAGATGTAGCGTCGCACGGCAGCTACGAGTTGATCCCAGAAGATTGGCATAAACCGCTGCGACAACGCATGGTATTGCTGAATGACGCAGGTGAGGTGGCACAAGCCTTCTATGCCTACATGACCGAACCTGCGGCCCGCACGATTATGGAGCGCTACGGCTTCGTTTTGCCGGACGGCGAATAATCTATGGACTGGACGGCACTCTGGCTCTCACTTCGACTGGCCACGTGGACAGTCGTCATCCTCCTGCCCGTTGCCGTGTTTATGGGGCGTTTTCTCGCCTATCGTCAGTTCGGTGGCAAAGGGTTGGTCGAGGCACTGGTGATGCTGCCACTGGTGCTGCCGCCGACGGTCTTCGGCTTTTATCTATTGGTGGCCTTCGGACGGAACTCACCTGTCGGTGGTTTGTGGCAAAACCTGTTTGGCCATCAACTGGTGTTCAGTTTCGAAGGGTTGGTGGTGGCTTCGGTCATCTTCAACCTGCCCTTTGCCATTCAACCCGCTCAAAGGGGCTTTGAGGCAATCCCCGCAGAGGTCCGCGAAGCAGCGTCATGTTGCGGGATGTCCCCCATGCGATCCCTGTGGCGGATCGAACTGCCACTGGCGTGGCCGGGGGTGATGACGGCGATGGTATTGACCTTCGCGCATACGCTGGGCGAGTTTGGTATCGTGCTGATGGTGGGCGGTTCAATTCCCGGTGAGACCAAGACCATCGCCATCGCCATCTATGATCGGGTGCAAGGCTTCGATGACCGGGGGGCAGCAACTATGTCTGCGGTTCTGGTTGCCATTTCACTCTTCACGATTTCGCTGACCTATTGGCTCTCAACGCGTGTCGGGCGGAGATTGTCCTGATGGCGCTGGAAGTCATGGCGCGGGCAAGTAGGCCAATCCCGCTCGATGTGGCGTTTCGGGTAGAGCCAGGTGAATTGCTTGCGCTCGTCGGTCATTCCGGGTCCGGCAAGACGACCATCCTGCGCACGATTGCAGGACTTTGGCGGCCAGATGTGGCCCAAGTCGAAATCGCCGGCACGACGTGGATCAACACTGCTGAAGGAGTAAACGTGCCAACGCACAGGCGCAGAGTGGGCATCGTGTTTCAGAACTATGCGCTCTTCCCGCATCTGACGGCAGCACAAAACGTTGTAGCGGCCATGGATGTGGCCGATTCAACAGAGGCTGCGCGTCTTCTCGATCTGGTCAATCTGCACGGTCTGGCAGACCGTAAGCCGGCGCAGCTTTCGGGAGGGCAGCAACAGCGCGTGGCCGTGGCCCGTGCGCTCGCCCGTAAACCCGAAGCCTTGCTCCTGGACGAACCGTTCTCAGCGGTGGACCGGGCCACGCGCGAAAAGCTCTATGGCGAAATTATCGCACTGCGCGCTCATCTTGCCATGCCAGTGGTGCTTGTCACACATGACGTGAACGAAGCACAGCTTTTGGCAGATCGGATAGTCGTGATCGAACAGGGACGGGTTCTTAGCACAGGCACGACAGCCGCAGTCATGGCCGATCCAGAGGCGCTTCGCGCCATGGGTGTCCGCGAGGTGGCCGCAATGCTGCCTGCGATCGTGACCGAACATGCGGCTGATGGAGTGACGCGGCTGGAAACGTCGGCCGGACCGCTGTTTTTGGTTGGCGTGCAGGGTGCGCCGGGCACGAGGATCAGGGTGCGGATCATGGCGCATGAGGTCATCCTGTCACGCGATAAACCGCTGGGCCTGTCGGCGCAGAATATCATCGCCGGTGAAATAACGCATATTGTTCAGGGCCATGGCCCTGCCGTCATGGTGCATATCGCTGTCGGGGAAAACGAGATCCTTGCCCGCATTACCCGGCGGGCTGCTGCACAGATGGCGCTGCGGTCCGGTGATCGCGTCCATGCAATTTTGAAATCCATGTCGGTAGCCCGCGACCATGTGGTTCCGGATCCGGCCCAACCGGCGATCAGATAACCGAAGGGAACTGATTGGCATGGTGATTATCCCGATTGGCATTACCTAATCTATATTGGACCAAGATTGAACTAAGTCGCTATGTAGTCTATATTTGGACCATGTAGCCGAAAGGAATTTCTGAGATGCAGATGAATGTTGCCGAGGCGAAGGGAAAGCTGTCGCAGCTTCTGGCCGCTGTTGATGCTGGCGAGGAGGTCATCATCGCGCGTGATGGGGTTCCCGCTGTCAGGC
>JAIVHI010000155.1:0-2393 GCA_020201155.1 Loktanella sp.
GAAGGGTCCGGTGATGGTCGGCATCCTGCTGGTGCAGATGATTTCGCCCCTTGTCGTGATCATCCCGCTTTATCGCTACATGGACAGGCTGGGGCTGCTGGAAAGTCATTCAGCGGTGATCGGCGTCTATATGGCCATCGGCGTGCCGCTGTCGGTCTGGTTGATCAAGACCGGCTTCGATACGATCCCCCTGTCCCTGGAAGAGGCGGCGGCCATCGACGGCTGCGGGCGTCTTGAAATCTTGGCCCGCATCACACTGCCGCTTGCCGCGCCCGCGCTGGCCTCGGCTTTCATCCTGAACATGATCATGGGATGGTCGCAGTTTCTTGTGCCGTTCATCCTGCTGACCCGCGATGGCCAGCTTCCGATTTCGGTGGCGATCTATAATTTCGCGGGATCCACCAGTGCCTCGACCACGCAGGTGCTGGCGGCAGCCTGCCTCGTGGCGGTCGTGCCGGCGCTGCTGGCCTTCCTTGCGCTGCAACGGCTGATCGTGCGGGCCATCATGGCCGGTGCGGTCAAGGGGTAAGCCGCACCGGCGGCTTTGGCAGCACATCGGGTGCGCCGGACGAAAAAGCCTTGAGGAACCGGTCGCGAAACAGGTCCATCGTCCAGGGGGCGACGTCGCCATCAGGCACGAGGCCGGGGGTCCAGCCCCAGCCGTCGATGCGGGCCACGACCTCGCGCGGGCCGATCACATGGATCGGCACGTCGAAACTGTCGCTCCCCGAGACGAAATTGGCGGATTGGTGGTCTCCGAGGATGATGACGAGTGGCATGTCGTCGGTCTGGCGAAGCGTGTAGCCGGTGGCCGCTTGCAGCGCGTAGTCGATGGCCTGCCGGTATTGGTCGCGCACCCGGTCGCGGTCGCGCCAGACCACGTCGGGCGGGTCGTCCGATTGGGCCACTTCGTTGAATACCGTGCCGTTGCCCACATCCGCCCAGTCGATCATCTCGGGCACCGGCACCCATGGCGCATGAGATGAAATGAGAGCGATTTCGGTGAAGAGCGGCCTGTCGTCGGGCCGGGACTGGGCCAGCAGGCGGTCATAGGCGCTGAGCGTGAACTGATCGGGCATCGTCACCCAGTTGAAGGGCAGCCCCTCGTAGCCCAGATCGGCAGCGGCAAGGATCGTCTCGAAGCCAAGGCGCACGCCCTCGGGCCAGTCCTGCACGATGGCGGGCACGACGGTGGCGGTGTGATAGCCTGCCTCGCGGGCCAGATCGAACAGCGTCTTGCGCGGGCTGGCCAGAAGCGTGCGATAGCGGGTCTGGTTGCTGATCCACAGGCCAGATGCGATGGAGCTATGTGCCAGCCAGCTTTGCCCGCCGATCATCGGTGCGGTCAGCCAGCCCGATCGCATGGCGATGTCGGGATCTTCGGCAAGGGCGGATTCCGCGGCCTGCAGCGTGGCGACATGGGTCGGCGCATAAAGGTCGTTGTCAAAGCTCGCACGACCGTAGCTTTCCACGAAGATCATCAACACGTCGCGCCCGCCGATATGGTCCAGAAGGGGTGTCACACCGTCAAAGGGGTCGCTTTGGGCGGCCCGTGTGAAGGCGACCAGCTCTTGCAGGGTGTCGCGCGTCAGAACCGCGCGGTCATAGGCAAGGCGGGCGGTAAAGGCGGCTCCGGGCGGGTCGACGGGCATCTGCCACTTGCCCTTGGACTCGCCGATTTGACCTACCATCACCGCCGCCGACAGGACAGTGAGACCGGCGAAACCGCGCCGCCAGAGGGGGGCAAGCGGTGCCGGTGGTTGCAGTCGGGCCCAACGGCCGGTGGCCCACCAGAGCAGCGCTGCGGTCAGAAGTATCGTCAGGAAGGCGACGATGACGGCCAACACGGCCAATGGCACACCGATCGCCCCCGACCCCAGCTGCCACGAGGCGTCGATCAGCCCGAGATCGGTCGCGGGATTGAAGCTGCGCCCGTAGGCCGTGAAACTGGCGTAATCCGCGACCTTCAGCATCGCGACCGTGGTGAGGATGACGACCAATACCACCCGAAACAGGCGCGCCCGCCCCGGAAGGGCCAAAAGGGCGAAAAGGATCACCGGAAGCTCGAGCGGGAACAGCAAGAGCGCCTGCCAGGTCATCGCTCCGGGATGGTTCGGCTGGATCAGCACGAGGTGAAGCAGCGCCGTCGCCGCGATCAGCCCCGGCAGGATCAGCCACCAGCGGATCATGCGGTCCGGGTCTGCCACAGCCAGCGGATGTCCACCGCAAAGGACCATGCGACCAGAAGCAGCGCTGCCGCCGCGACGACCGGGGCCAAGGGCGGGGTCAGGACCGGCGTCACCAGCGCGATCAGCGCGATGATCTGAAGGACGCAGACGACCTTGCCGCTCATCCGGGGAAGGGTGGGGCGGTTCATCCAGGGAAAAACCCAC
>JAIVHI010000155.1:2450-4144 GCA_020201155.1 Loktanella sp.
CCCCGGAACAAGAGCGCATTGAAGGCCACGTAAAGCCCCAACGCCAAGACAGCGCCGATACCCGGCCCTTCATCGGCAAGGTGCATCAATATGGCGACAAGGCCCAGCAAAACGCCGAAGTTCAAGACGGCCACAAGACCGAATCGCGCCAGAAGTCCGTGCAGGGTCGACGGGGACCGGCCAACCGGTCTCCGGTGGCCGAGAGCCGTCACAACAGGGGGAAATGTCTCGCTCATTCCGCCAGACATAGCGTCGGACAGGTCAAGTCAACGGAAATCACCAAAGCGATTGACACGACGCGATCACATCCGTTTGTTCGAACCAAAGCGATATGAATGAAAGGGCGGCGATATGGCGTCACCGATGACCGGTTACCGGGGTCCGGCCCGGCTTTTGCACTGGATCGTCGCCCTTGCGATCTTCGTGATGCTGCCGGTCGGTGGGATCATGGTCGGCGACGATCTGGACCGCGGCACACAGAACTTTCTTTTCATTCTGCACAAGAACCTTGGCGTCATCATTCTGCTGCTGATGATCGTGCGGCTGGCCTACCGCGTCATGCATCCGCCAGCGCCACTGCCCGCCACCGTCCCGGGGTGGCAAAAGCGGGTGGCGGTGGCGACCCATGTGGCGCTTTACGCGATGGTCTTCTTCATGACGATCACAGGCTACGTGCGTGTCACCATGGGTGGCTTCCCGATCGAGGGGTTGGGCGCCATCGGGCTGCATCCGCTTTTGCCGCGCAACGAAGCGATAGCCGAGATCGCCAAGAGCCTGCATTTCTACGGGCGGTTCGTGCTCGTGGCGCTTGTGTTGCTGCACATCGGTGCGGCCCTTCATCATGCCATCATCCTGCGCGACGGCGTGTTCCGGCGGATCTGGCCGGTCTGGCGCAGCTAGGTCGCGTCCAAGCGCACCCGCGCCGACAGCGGCAGGTGGTCCGACGCGGCGCGCACCCCTGGTGTATCGATCACCTGCATCTGACCGACGGCGCCGGGCCTGTCGGACAAGATGCGGTCCAGTGGCAAAAGCGGGCGGCTTGCCGGAAAGGTCCGGCGCACCGGGCCGTGAAAAGAGACACCCGTAAGAGCCCTGGACAACGCCATGCCACCCCAAGGGCGCCATTCATTCAGATCGCCCAGCAATACCGTCTGCATCTCGCGCTGCCGAAACAGGTACTGGCCCAGGATACGCATCTGCGCCATGCGCAGTGGCTGTGATAACGACAGATGTGTCGTGACGATGCGCAGCGGTGTCCCGTCCCGCATGACCTCCACGATGACCGCACCGCGATGGCAATGACCCGGCAGATCAAGAACGGCGCGCGCTTCGACGGTGAAGTCAGGGTGAAGGAACAGGATCGCCCCCAGAAAGCCGTGGCTGCTGTCACCCCATCTCATTGACCGGTCCCGGTGAACATGCCGGAGCCCGGTGGCCGTCTCGATCCGGTCGAGATCGAGGATGCCTGCGTGTGGGGGCGTCTCGTCATCCGCTTCCGTGAGGGCCAGTATCTCGTGACGACCTGCAGGACTGACGTCGCGGATCAGCACTTCTGCCACCCGGTCAGGGTCGACCCGTCCGTCCTGGCCGCGCGCGCGATGGATGTTCCATGTGGCGCAGGTGGTGTCATCCGTTTTGCCTGTCGGTTCGTCTACCATGGCGTCCTGCTCTCCTTTGGGCTGTAAAGAACGGGG
>JAIVHI010000210.1 GCA_020201155.1 Loktanella sp.
ACGATCTTGTTCACGCCCTCTTCGGTCAGGCGGTCCACCTCGGCCTGCGCGCCGTCGACGATCGAGCTGAAGATCACAGTGTCGCCGGGCGATGAGGTCTCAGCGGTATCCTCGGCCAGGACAGACACGACGCCGATCTGGTCGCCGTCCACGTCGAGAACGGTGGACTTTTCGATCTTGTCGGCCAGCAGGTTGTTCTGGCTGACGTCGATGTTGGCGCTGATGACCGGGAATGCGACCTGATCGACGAAGTCGGACAGGCCCTGCGGGCCGTCGTCGAATTCGTGGTTGCCCACGGCCATCGCGTCATAATCGAGCAGGGTCATGAATTCTGCCGCGACGTCGCCACCGTATTGCGTGTAGAACAGCGTGCCCTGGAACCAGTCACCCGCATCGAGAAAAAGCACGGGGTTCTCGGCCTGCGCGCGCGCGTCGGCGACGGCCGTCACAAGACGGGCCACACCGCCAAAGCATTCGCCGGCGGCATTGTCTTCGGCAGAGCAGCCGCTGTCGTAGGCGCTGATCGGTTCGAACCGGTCGTGAAAGTCGTTGGTGTGCAGGATCGTCACCGACATGTCTGCCGATGCGGTGCCCGCGATAAGCGCGAGGGCGCTGGTGGACAGGATATGCTTGAGCATTTGTTTTCCCCTAAGGTGTTGGACTGGATTCAGCTTGGCGTCGGCTTGTGTGCGAGTCAAACGCCATCGGCCCCCATTTGCCCTGACATTGCTTCAGGTATATGACAGTGCCCGCTTGACGGGCATCCGGCGCCGCATCAGAACACGGGCATGTTGATATACAAGATTTTCCGCGCCCCCGAATGGGAGGCTCTCGCCGCTGACGGATCGACCAGGGGCGCCCCGATCGACCTGGCTGACGGCTATATCCACTTTTCCACCGCCGCGCAGGCGCAGGAAACGGCGGCCAAGCACTTTGCCGGTGTCGACGGGCTGGTGCTGGCCGCGGTCGAGGCCGAAACGCTGGGCGACAACCTGCGGTGGGAGCCTTCACGCGGCGGGCAGGACTTTCCCCACCTGTACCGCCCGCTGCGGCTGTCGGACGTGGTCTGGCACAAGCCCCTGCCAGTCGTGGACGGGGCGCACCGGTTCCCCGACCTCGGATGAGCGTGCTGGAGCAGACCGGGCTGCGCCTGCTGCGCCGCGTCGATCCCGAGACGGCCCATGGTCTGGCTTTGAAGGCGTTGAACGCGGGGCTTGGCCCGCGGGGCGGCCCCGTCACCACGGACCGGCTGCGCACGCAGGTGGCGGGACTTGACTGGCCGAACCCCATCGGGCTGGCGGCGGGCTTTGACAAGAACGCCACCGCCCTGCGCGCCTTGGGACGCACGGCTTTCGGATTTCTCGAGGTCGGCGCCGCGACCCCGCGCCCGCAGCCCGGCAACCCCAAGCCGCGCCTGTTCCGGCTGACGCAGGACCGTGCCGCCATCAACCGCTTTGGGTTCAACAACGACGGGATGGAGGACATCGCGGCAAGGCTGGCGCTTTATCCCGGCCCCGTCGGGCTGAACCTTGGGGCCAACAAGGACAGCGCCGACCGCGCAGCGGATTTCGCCACGGTGCTGACGCGCTGCGGGCCCCATATCGCCTTTGCGACGGTCAACGTCTCTTCGCCCAACACCGAACGGCTGCGCGACCTGCAGGGCAAGGCCGCGCTTTCGGCGCTTCTGAGCGGGGTGATGGTGGCGAATGCGCGGCTGGCGCGCCCGGTGCCCGTGTTCCTCAAGATCGCGCCCGATCTGGACGAAGCCGGTCTGGCGGACGTGGCCGATGTCGCGGTGCAGCAGGGGCTGTCGGGCATCGTCGCCACGAATACGACCCTGTCGCGCGCGGGGCTGACCTCGCCCCACAAGGACGAGGCGGGCGGGCTGTCGGGCCAGCCCCTGTTCGAGACATCGACGCGGACACTGGCCCGGTTGTCGACCCTCACGGACCTGCCGCTGATCGGCGTCGGCGGCGTGGGATCGGCAGAGCAGGCCTATGCCAAGATCCGCGCAGGCGCGTCGGCGGTGCAGCTTTACACGGCGCTGGTCTATCGCGGGCTCGGCCTTGTGGACGAGATCGCGCGGGGGCTGGACGCGCTCTTGCAACGGGACGGATTCGCATGCGTCGCCGATGCCGTGGGCACGGGCCGGGACGACTGGCTTTAGGCAGGCCGGTCGGCCGCCGCCTCCAGCGCCGGATAGCGCCAGCCCAGCGTCACCCCGCGCAGCACGAAGCTGGCCAGCATCGCGATCCAAAGCCCGTGGTTTCCGAAACCGGCGCTCAGCGGGATCGCCAGCGCGAAATAGCCCGCCGTGGACAGGATCATCATGTTGCGCATGTCCTTGGTCCGCGTGGCCCCGATGAAGATGCCATCGAGCATCCAGCAGGCCAGCCCGACAATCGGGGCCAGCGCCATGTAGATCAGGTAGATGCGCGCCTCGGCCCGGACCAGCGGGGCGGTGGTCATCACGTCGATCAGCGCCGGGCCCGCGAACCAGAACACCGCGGCCAGCGCAAGGCAGACCAGTGCCCCCCACTGGCTGGTGATGATCGCAGCACGGCGCAGGCGTGACCGGTCGCGGCGACCAAAGGCGTTGCCGACCAGCGTTTCGGCGGCAAAGGCGAAACCGTCCAGCGCGAAGGCGGTGATGCTCAGAAACTGCACCAGCACCTGATTGGCGGCCAATGGCACATCCCCGAAGCCCGCGGCAAAGAACAGGAAGCTGATCATGATGGACTGCAGCAGCACCGACCGGATCAGGATATCGCCGTTGACCGCCGCCATGTTGATCAGCCGCAGCCGGTCGAAGACGCGGCCCCAGGCCCGCCAGGCGGGCGTGGCAAAGGCATCGCGGCACAGCCAGAGCCCCAGCGCCAGCCCCGACCATTCTGCGATGAAGGTGGCCCATGCCACGCCGGTCACGCCCCAGTCGAAGCCCAGCACGAACAAAAGATCCAGCCCGATGTTCGCGCCGTTCATCAGGACCTGAATGGCCAGCACCGCGCGGGTCCGTTCCTGCGCGATCAGCCAGCCGGTCACGCCGTAAAGCCCGATGGTGGCGGGGGCGGACCAGACGCGGATCTGCATGTAGTCGCGCGCAAGGCTTTCGACCTCGGCGCTGGCGGGCGAGACCGTGAAGGCAAGCGTGAACAAAAGCGATTGCAAGGCGATGATCACGGCCCCCGCGGCAAAGCCGATCATCAGGGCGCGGGTCAGCAAAGCGGTGACCTCGTAGTCGGCCCCCGCCCCCGCCGCCTGGCTGACAAGGCCGGTCGTGCCCATCCGCAGAAAGCCGAAGATCCAGTACAGCGCCGACAGGATCACCGCACCGATCCCCACGGCACCGATGGGTGCAGCCAGCCCGATCTGCCCCACCACGCCCGTATCCACCGCACCCAGAATGGGCACCGTGGCATTCGAGATCACGATGGGCACCGCGATGTTCAGAACGCGCCGGTGGGTCAGCGGCAGCGGCCCCACACGGCCACCTGTGTCAGTCATGCGGTGTCCTGCTCATCATCTTGCCGGAAATATCCCGGGGGGAGTCCGCAGGACGGGGGGCTGGCCCCCCTGCCACGGGCCGTGTCACCCCTCACGGGCGGGCATCAGGAAATGTGCGGTGGCCTGTGCGAACATCCGGGCGCGGTTGTCCTGCCAGGCTTCCACATGGACCGAGGCATAGCGGCGCCCCGACCGGTTCACCCGTGCGCGGGCGTAGGCATCCCGTGGCAGGCCGGACCGCAGGTAATCGATGGTGAAGTCGATGGTTTTGGGCAGCCGGCGCGGGGCCAGGTCGACGTTGCCGCCCGACTCCATGTCTTCCCAGATCATCGCCCAGGACAGTTCGATGATGGCCGCCGTCTCCAGAAAGGCCGCCGTCACGCCGCCATGCAGAGCGGGCAGCATCGGGTTTCCAATCAGCTTGTCGTCGTAGGGCAGGATCGCGGTCAACTCGTCCCCGCGGCGATCGAACCGGATGCCCAGGAACTGGATGTAGGGCACGCCGTCGATCAGCGATTGCAGGGTGCGGTCGCGGCGCTCCTTGACGACCTGAACAGGTTCCGGCGCCTTCATGATGGCCCCCCTTCCACGGTAAAGGCACCGGTCGCCGTGGCGACGGGGTTGTCCGTGTCCTCGTCGGTGGCCGTGGCGCGCACGAAGGCGACCGAGCGGGTCACGTGATAGCACACCGCGCGTGCCGTGATCCGCTGACCGGGTGTCGCCGCGCGCATGTAGTCGATGCGCAGGTCCATGGTGGCAGTGCCATGTGGCGCGGCCGGGTGGCTCATCACCGCCGCGCCGCCGCAGGTATCCATCAGCGTCGAGACCGCACCGCCGTGGATGACCCCGGTTTCGGGATCGCCCACGAAACGCGCGTCGTAGGGCATGGCGATTTCGGCCTCGCCGTCGCCGATCTCGGTCAGGGTCATCCCCATGACCTGCGCATGGGGGATCGCCTCGATAAAGCGGCGGGCGATGGTGATGCGGCGCTGGGCCTGTGCGTCGTCTTCGTCGGTGGGCATGGGGGTTGTCCTTTGGTCGCGCCTAGGGTTGTCGCTTGCACCCGGGGACGCAAGTCCAATGTGAGGCATCGCGGACAATTCGCCGCCGCCCGTCGATCTGGCCCCGTTGTCCGGGCCGGTCTTGCTTGCAGTGGCGGTTTTCGCGGTCTTGGGCCCTGAACGGCCGGTTGGCCGTTGATCGATGCCGAATGCTGCACTACCTCTATGGCATGAGTGAAATCCGGCTTTCCTTCAAAGAGATGTGCGCGAAGTTCGACGTGACACCGCGGACCCTGCGCTATTACGAGTATATCGAGCTTTTGACGCCCGAGCGCGAAGGACGGTCGCGGTTCTATGGTCCGCGCGAGATCGCGCGCATGACACTGATCATGCGGGGCCGCAGGTTCGGCTTCCCGCTCGAGGATATCCGCCAGTGGCTGTTGATCCGCGATGAGCAGGGCGATCAGGCACAGATGCGCCTGTGGGTCGACAAGGCCAGTGCGCAACTCGAAGAACTGGCCGACCAGCGCCGCCAGCTGGACGAGACGATGGCGGAACTGAAGAAACTGCGCGACGACGTGGCGAACACGCTCGCCTGAGGTGCATGCCGCAGTGCGCATCTCTCGGCCAAAGCTCACAATCTTGCCGATGCCGCCCCACCGGATTTGCTGACCTTTCGTCAGCAATAAAGTGACGTGGCGTTCCGTTTACGTAAGCGTCAAGGATTGTTGTAGGTATCATCTCAAGCACGCACATGGGGGGTATCAAAGCCTCCCAGCATGGAATGTTCGATGACCACTGATACGCTCAATATCCGCGAGATGTGTGACACCTTCGACGTCACCCCGCGCACGCTTCGCTTCTACGAATCCAAGGAACTGCTGTTCCCGGTCCGTGAAGGCCAGAAACGCCTGTTCACCAAGCGCGACCGTGCGCGGCTCAAGCTGATCCTGCGCGGCAAGCGCTTTGGCTTCTCGCTCGAGGAAATCCGCCAGCTTCTGGACCTTTACCACATGGACGACGGGCAGGAAACGCAGCTTGCCAAGTCCCATGAACTGGCCGCCAAGCATCTGGCCGACATGGAGGCGCAGCGCGCCGAGCTCGACGAAGCCATCGCCGAGTTGAAAGCACAGATGGACTGGGGGGCCGCCAAGCTGGCCGAACTGTCCAAGACCAAATCCGCCGCGGCCTGATCCGCGACGCCGACACGACCAAAGGGAGAGACCACATGCCGACCTTCACCGCCCCCATCAAGGACCTGCAATTTGTCCTGCACGACCTGCTCCGCGTCTCCGAACAGGAGATCGAGGGCTTTGCGGACCTCGACCGCGACTTCACCGGCGCCGTTCTGGAAGAGGTCGGCAAACTGTCGTCCGAAGTGCTGTCACCGCTGAACGTGGTGGGCGACACCGAAGGCTGCACGCTCGAGAACGGCGTGGTCCGCACCCCCACCGGTTTCAAAGAGGCCTTCGACAAGGTCCGCGAAGGCGGCTGGACGGCTCTCGACGCCCCCGAGGAGTTCGGCGGTCAGGGCCTGCCCTACGTCATGCACACGGCTGTGAACGAACCGATGGTCAGCGCCAACATGGCCTTCAACATGTACCAGGGCCTGACCCACGGGGCCTTCTCGGCCATTCTGGCCCACGGCACGGATGCGCAAAAGGCGATGTACCTGCCCAAGCTGGCGTCCTGCGAATGGACCGGCACGATGAACCTGACCGAACCGCATTGCGGCACCGATCTGGGCCTGATGCGGACCAAGGCGGTCCCGCAGGATAACGGCACCTACAAGGTGACGGGTCAGAAGATCTTCATCTCGGCCGGTGACCACGACATGTCCGACAACGTGATCCATCTGGTCCTGGCAAAGATCCCCGGCGGCCCCGACGGCATCAAGGGCGTCAGCCTCTTCATCGTGCCCAAGATCCGCCACGACGAGGACGGCAACCTCAAGGACCGCAACGGCGTCTCTGTCGGCAAGATCGAAGAGAAGATGGGCATTCACGGCAATTCCACCTGCGTGATGAACTACGACGAAGCCGAAGGCTACCTGATCGGTGAGGAACACAAGGGCATGCGCGCCATGTTCGTGATGATGAACGAAGCGCGTCTGGGCGTGGGCCTGCAGGGCTATGCACAGGCCGAAGTGGCCTATCAGAACGCTGTGGCCTATGCGCTGGACCGCCTGCAGGGCCGCGCCGTCACCGGCACACAGAACCCCGAAGGCCCTGCCGATCCGCTGATCGTGCACCCCGACATCCGCCGCAACCTGATGGACCAGAAGTCCTTTGTCGAAGGGGCACGCGCCTTTACCTTCTGGGGCGCCTATCTGATCGACCGCGCGCATCGCAACGACGACGCCGAGGCGCTGGGGCTGATCTCCTTGATGACGCCCGTGATCAAGGGCTTCCTGACCGACAAGGGCTTTGAATACGCCACGGCGGCCCAGCAGGTCTATGGTGGCCACGGCTACATCGAGGAATGGGGCATGTCCCAGTTCGCCCGCGACGCCCGGATCGCGATGATCTACGAAGGTGCGAACGGCATTCAGGCGCTGGATCTGGTCGGGCGCAAGCTCGCGCAGGACGGCGGCAAGCACGTCATGGCGTTCTTCGACATGATCAAGACCTTCATCAAGGAAAACGAAGACCACGATGACCTGAAGACCCAGTTCCTCGACCCGCTCAAGCAGGGCTCCAAGGACCTGCAGGCGGCGGCGATGTACTTCATGCAGAACGGTGTGAAGGACCCCAACAACGCGCTCTCGGGCTCTTATGACTTCATGCACATGATGGGTCATGTCTGCTTGGGCTACATGTGGGCGCGGATGGCCAAGGCGTCCTTCGAGGCGCTGGATGCAGGTGCCGACGACGTGGACTTCTACCAGTCCAAGCTGGCGACGGGCCGTTACTACATGCAGCGGCAACTGCCCGCTACGGGCATGCACCTCGCGCGGATCAACACCGGGGCCGAGAGCGTCATGGCGCTGGACGCGGCAAGCTTCTAGGATCGGTGGGGCCAGCCCCCACCCTTTCCGACACGAAGGACAGCCGATGCCCAAACGTCTCCGCCTCACCCGCCGCTTTCCGGTCGCCATGACCGAGGACGGCTATCGCCGCCTGAAACGCTTCGCGCGCGAGGCGGGACTGGACGAAGGAGAGGCGCTGTCGTTTCTCTTCGAGAACTTCGACAGCGTCATCGACGACGATACCTTCGGTCACCGCTTGCGGATCTTCAATTCCGAGCTGGAGGCCCGCAAGAAGTGACCGATGCGAGAGCTGAAAGCACCGGAGCCTCCGGCGGGAGTTTTTGGGCCGAGATGAAGAGCACAAGCTCCACCCCGAACCGGCGAGAGTTCCCCCACCCGAAGGCGGGGGCGCAGCAGCACCGGTCGGGGCTTCACCTCGGACGCCAAATCGCTCTCCAGCTATTGGCGCAGGGTCAGTTTGTCATCGATGCGGTTAAGACGGGGTTAAGCGCCGGGCTCCCCTTCATCTCGGCGCGTAAACTCCACGGGGGTCCGGGGGTGTGAAACCCCCGGTCCGACATCTCGGAAAGGACGACCCATGACGATCAGGCTTCACTGCTTCGGAGAAAGCGGCAACTCCTACAAGGCCGCGCTGGCGCTCGAGCTTGCGGGGCTGGAGTGGGAGCCGGTCTTTGTCGACTTTTTCGCCGGGGCGGCACGCAGGCCGGAATGGCGCGCGACGAATGTCATGGGTGAAGCCCCCGTGCTCGAGACGGGCGGCCTGCGCCTGAGCCAATCGGGTGCGATCCAGCAATGGATCACCGACCGGACGGGCCGTTTCGGCGGCACCGGCGATGACCGCTACGAGGTGCTGCGCTGGGTTCTGTGGGACAATCACAAGCTGTCGTCGGCTGCAGGCATGACCCGGTTCCTCGCGAATTTCCTGCCCGAAGAGAAACGCCCGCAAGAGGTCATCGCCTTTACCCAAGGCCGCCTTGTCGCCGCTTACAAGACGCTGGACACACATCTGCAGGGCCGCGACTGGATCGTGGGCGACGCCGTCACCAACGCCGATCTGTCCTGCTGCGGCTATCTTTTCTACGACGAGCCCTTCGGTTTCGACCGTGCGGCCCACGCCAACATCGACCGTTGGCTGACCAACATCGCCGGCCTTCCCGGCTGGCAACATCCCTATGACCTGATGCCACGGGCCCTGCCCGCTGCATCGTAACGGAGGACACCATGACCGAAGCCTATATCTTTGACGCCGTGCGCACGCCGCGCGGCAAGGGCCGCAAGGACGGCGCGCTGCACGAGGTGACCGCAGCCCGGCTGTCCGCCGGTGTGCTGAACGCCATCATCGCCACCGAATACGGCTTTTCCCGCGATCAGGCCGACGCGCTGGCCGTCGAAAGCCAGAAACGCGCCAAGGCCGCATGGGACGATCAGCGGTTCGCCAGGTCCATCGTGCCGGTCACGGATGTGAACGGCCTGCCGATCCTTGACCGCGACGAATACATGCGCCCCCAGACCGACATGCAGAGCCTTGGTGCCCTGAACGCGTCGTTCAAGGAGATGGGCGAGGTCATGCCCGGCTTCGATGCCGTCGCACTTCTCAAGTATCCGCACCTGGAAAAGATCAACCACATCCACCACGCCGGCAATTCGTCAGGTATCGTGGATGGCTCTGCCGGCGTGCTGATCGGGTCGAAGGAATGGGGCGAGGCCATGGGCCTGAAGCCCCGCGCCCGCATCCGCGCCACCGCCAAGATCGGCACCGATCCGACGATCATGCTGACCGGCCCCGTGCCGGTGACCGAGCATATCATGAAGACCAGCGGCATGAGCGTCTCGGACATCGACCTCTTCGAGGTGAACGAAGCCTTCGCCTCGGTCGTGCTGCGCTTCATGCAGGCCTTCGACGTCGATCAGTCGCGGGTCAACGTCAACGGCGGCGCCATTGCCATGGGTCACCCCCTGGGCGCCACCGGTGCCATCATCATCGGAACCCTGCTGGACGAGTTGGAGCGCGCGGACAAGGAGGTGGGCCTTGCCACCCTCTGCGTCGCCTCCGGCATGGGTGCCGCCACCATCATCGAACGCGTGTAAGGGAGCGGACAACATGACCGATTTCACCATGAAGACCGGTGCCGACGGCGTCGCCGTCATCACCTGGGACACCCAGAACAAATCCATGAACGTGATGAACCAGCAGGGGTTCATCGACCTCGACGCGCTGGTCGATCAGGCGCTGGCGGATGACGCCGTCAAGGGCATCGTCATCACCTCGGGCAAGGACGGCACCTTCGCGGGCGGGATGGACCTGAACATCATCGCCAAGATGAAGCACGATGCCGGTGACGAGCCTGCGCGCGGCGTCTTCGAAGGCGTGATGCAGTGCCACGGCATCCTGCGCAAGATCGAGCGTGCGGGCATGGACCCCAAGACCAACAAGGGCGGCAAGCCCATCGCCTGTGCCATGCCCGGCACCGGACTGGGCATCGGTTTCGAGATCCCGCTGGCCTGTCACCGCATTTTCGTGGCCGACAACCCCAAAGCCAAGATCGGCCTGCCCGAGATCATGGTCGGCATCTTTCCGGGCATGGGCGGCACCACGCGTCTGGTCCGCAAGATGGGCGCCATGGCCGCCTCGCCTTTCCTGCTGGAAGGCAAGCTGTCGGACCCCAAGCGCGCCAAATCCGCCGGTCTGGTGGACGAGGTGGTCGCACCCGAGGACCTGCTGCAATCCGCCAAGGATTGGGTGCTGGGCGCCACGGACGCCGATATCGTCAAGCCGTGGGACCAGAAGGGCTACAAGATGCCCGGCGGCGAGCCGTTCCATCCGGCGGGTTTCATGACCTTCGTTGGCGCCTCGGCCATGGTCAACGGCAAGACGAAGGGCGTCTATCCGGCGGCCAAGGCCCTGCTGTCCGCCGTTTATGAGGGTGCCATGGTGCCCTTCGACACGGCGATCCAGATCGAAGCGCGCTGGTTCACCAACATCCTGATGAACCCCAGCTCCGAGGCGATGATCCGGTCGCTTTTCATCAACAAGGAAGCGCTGGAAAAGGGTGCAAACCGCCCCGACGTGCCAAGTCAGACCGTCAAGAAGGTCGGCGTGCTGGGTGCGGGCATGATGGGCGCCGGCATCGCGCTCGTCTCGGCGCTTGCGGGCATCGAGGTCGTGCTGATCGACCAGAAGCAGGAGGCGGCGGACAAGGGCAAAAGCCTGACCGCCGACTACATGGACAAGGGCATCGCGCGGAAAAAGGCCACCGAAGACAAGAAGGCGGCGACGCTGGACCTTATCACCGCGACGACCGATCTTGACGCACTCAAGGGCTGCGACCTGATCGTGGAAGCCGTGTTCGAGGACGTGGGCGTGAAGGCGGAAATGACGAAAAAGGTCGAGGCCGTCGTGGGCGAGGACTGTATCTTCGCCACCAACACCTCGACCCTGCCGATCACCGAACTGGCCAAGGCCAGCAAGCGGCCCGCGCAGTTCATCGGCATCCACTTCTTCAGCCCCGTGGAAAAGATGATGCTGGTCGAGATCATCAAGGGCGCCGAAAGCGGCCCGCGCGCCGTCGCCAAGGCGCTGGATTTCGTCCGCCAGATCCGCAAGACGCCGATCGTGGTGAACGACGAACGGTTCTTCTACGCCAACCGCTGCATCATCCCCTACATCAATGAAGGCATCCGGATGGTGAAGGAAGGCGTGGCACCGGCGCTGATCGAGAATGCCGCCAAGAACGTGGGCATGCCGCTGGGGCCACTGCAACTGACCGACGAGACCTCGATCGACCTTGGCGTCAAGATCGCCAAGGCCACCAAAGCCGCGATGGGCGACGCCTATCCCAACGCCGAGGTGGACGAGGTGTTGTTCTGGATGGAAGGCGAAGGCCGTCTGGGCCGCAAGTCCAAGTCCGGCTTTTACGCCTATGACGACAAGGGCAAACGCACCGGTATCTGGGACGGGCTGACCGCCCGCTACGCCACGGCGGAAGACCAGCCGAACGTGCAGACCGTGCAGGACCGTCTGTTGTTCGCGCAGGTGCTGGAAGCGGTGCGCGCGCTGGAAGAGGGCGTGCTGGAAGACATCCGCGAAGGCGATGTGGGCGCGATCCTCGGTTGGGGTTTCGCGCCCTGGTCGGGCGGCCCGTTCAGCTGGCTCGACATCATCGGGGCGCCCTATGCGGCCGAACGCTGCGACCAGTTGACGGAACAGTTCGGCGACCGCTTCGCCTGCCCTGCCCTGCTGCGCGAAATGGCCGACAAGGGCCAGACCTTCTACGGCCGCTTCGGACCCGAGGCGCAGAAGGCCGCCTGATCACCGATGGGGCGCGGTCGGTGATCGCGCCCTCATCATCTTGCCGGAAATATCCCGGGGGTTTGGGGGCTGGCCCCCAAGACGCCGGTCAGGCGGCGACGCGGAAGGCCGCGACGGCCCTTTGCGGTGACGCGCGGCCCATGTCTTCCTCTTCGAGAAAGCTGACCAGCAGGTCGGCCTGTTCCAGCGTCAGGCAGGCATAGGTCGCCTCTGCCCGATCCGAGAAGATATCCACGGCGGCAGGGCAGAAGAACAACGCGCCGATGTTGGCGAAGACCACTTCGTCCTGTGCGAATTCCAGCGTCACGACCTCGATCCGGGGGCTGGGTGCGGTCGGTGTGATCCCGCGGAAGCCGTCGAGCGCCTTGGCGGGGATCATGGCGAAGGGGTCCCCGAACACGGCCTCGGCAGTGTCGCTTTCGACCAGCACGGCCTGCCCGGGCATCAGCGACATGTCGGCCTGATTGCCCAGCGCACCGGCGGGCACGAAAAGCGGCCAGCTGTCGGGATCGCGCAGGTCCCCGCCCGCCCAGACCACCTGACGTGTGACATTCTTCACCTCCTGCATGCCACCGTCGAAGGTCAGCACCATATCACCGGGAGCGATCGCCTCGACCACACGCCAGCCCATCTTGGTGGCGACCTTGGTGCCCGCGACAAGCCCGGTCGCGATTTCGGACAGGGTGGCATCTGCGAAGGCATTGGCGTGCGGCAACGAGTCGAACATCTGTCTTTCCCCTTTATGGCGCCTGTTTGAGATTTCCGGCGCGGTGGGACCAGTTGGGGTGATTCCCGGGTCCGTCGTTGGCCGACAAAGAGGCAAGTTCAGGGCATTGTTTGGACCACAGTCCTTAATTTTCGTTGAACTGTCTCATTTTCCCTGTTCGGGCGACAATCACGCCGGATCGAAACGGTAACCGAACCGGGCGATATCCGCGGCTGCCATCTGCGCCACCAGATCGGCTGTGTCGGCGCCGTAATAGCGCCGGTAATCGCGGTCGCGCGCGCTCGTGTTCAGGTGCGGCAGGTCGAGCGAAAAGCCCAGGTGCTGCCAAAGCGGCTGCGCATCCGTGGCGACATGTTCCAGACGGACAAAGCAGGTGCCCCGCAGGACACCGCGGGCATCGGTGACGTAGGACGTGGCCGGGCTGTTGCGGATGCTGGCTTGGGTCTGCGGGTGGCGGATGAAATCCCCGAACCCCTGCGCCTGTGCCAGCGCGACCGCGGGATGTGCGAACCGCTGATCCCGCAGCCAGTGATAATAGCTGACCAGCCGGTCCCATGGGTTGCGGACCAGCGTCACGACCTGCCACGCCTGCATTTCCTCTGGTCCGATTATCCCGTCGATGTCGCGCAGGGTGCTGTGCTTCCAAAGACGTCCGGCGGGAGACAGGGTCGAAAGCCGCCCCCTGCGCCGCCGTGCCTTGGGGGTGTCGCCGATCAGGATGTCGTCCTTCATCGCTCGGTCGTCGTAGGCATGGGCAAAAGCCGTGCCGCCGGTCTTGGGGATGTGGACGAAGATGAACCTGCGCCCCCGCGAGATAATCACTGCCGCCCCCGCACCGTGATCAAGACCGCGGCGACCGTGATCGCGGCAAGCCCCAGTATGGCGAAAGGTCCCAACCCCTGCCCCAGCACGATCCAGGCATAGGCCGGGCCAAAGATCATGACCGCATATTCCAATGTGCCCACGATGGCCGTCTCGGCCAGTTGGTAGGCGCGGATCAAAAGATAGACCGCGATCAGCGATCCTGCCGCCTGCGCGCCGACAACCGCCCAGAGGGTCGGGGTCATCGGCACCCAGCCCGTCGCCAGATAGCCATTGTCCTGCCCTGCGAAGACGGCCAGCCCCACAGCCCCCATCAGCCCCATGACCGCGAAATTGCCGGCAAGAAGGCTGAGCGCATCCTCTTTCCCGCAGGCGCGGCGCGTGTAGATCGCGCCGATGGCATAAAAGACGCCTGCCGCCATGGGGAAGAGAAAGGTCAGACCCAGCGCGTCCCGGTCCGGCTGCAGGACCAAAAGCACCCCCGCGAAGCCTAAAAGGATGGCGCTGATGCGAAACGCTCCGATCCTGCGGCGCAGAAAGATGACCGACAAGACGATGATCCAGATCGGCGAGGAAAACAGGCCCGCCAGAGCCGAGGCGATGGGCATCAGGCCCAGCGAGCCGAAATAGAACAGCATCGCCCCTGCCAAGACGACCGACCGCAGCGCCACCCGACCGGCATTGACGGGGCGGATCGTGCCTGCGCCCACCGCCGCCGCGACAAGGATCAGCGGCAGGGCAAGACCCGCCCGCAACAAATGGAACTGCCAGACGCTGGCCCCCAGATCGGCCCAGACACCGACATAGTTGTCGACGACGCCGAAGATCCCCATCGCCACGAGCACGCAGATCACCGCCTGACGCACGTCGCCGTCGCCTTCGTCCATCGGGTGGCTCTTGCTGGTGTCCTGCAGCGCGCGCAATGGGGATGACCTTGGTTAATGGGGTTTGACTGCAAAGGAGATGGCAGACCGAAGCACCCTTGGAAAGCCCAAGCACATCGGGCCGGGATATGCGGCGCAATCCGCTTGATGCTTCCCCTGTGACAGCCGCATTGTTTCGGCTAGGATCACGAAAACATCGGGATATACCGGGCAGATGACGGCACTGACGCAATACGAACGGCTCGAAAGCGGCGGGCTTTGGCGCGCGCGCCCGCAGGATCAACGCCGTGACGTCGTCGTGTCGTTCGGGTCCGCCACGCTGGTGATTTCGGATGCCGCGGATCGCCCGCTGGCGCATTGGTCGCTTCCGGCTGTGGCGCGGCTCAACCCCGGTGAGCGTCCCGCGCTTTTCGCGCCGGATGCGGATGCGTCGGAGACGCTGGAAATCGAAGACGCCCTGATGATCGAGGCGATCGAGACCGTCCGCAAATCCCTGCTCACAGCGCAACCGGTGCAGGGCCGTCTGCGGTGGCTGGCCTCGGCCAGCCTGATGGCCGCCATCGTCGGGCTGGGCGTTTTCTGGGTGCCGGGGATGCTTCGCCAGCAGACCCTTTCGGTCGTGCCCGACGTGAAGCGCAGCGAGATGGGCGCCACGATCCTCGGGCATCTGCAAGCTGCGACCGGACCGGCCTGCCGCTCTGCCCGGGGACGCGCCGCCCTTCAGGGGCTGCACCGCCGCCTTTTCGGGCCCGGTGCGGAGGGTCAGATCGTGATCCTGCCGTCGGGGTTCGGGTCGGCCACACTCTTGCCC
>JAIVHI010000211.1 GCA_020201155.1 Loktanella sp.
CCTGCGGTTGATGACCGACGCGCCTTGGACCAAGGCCGCGCTGACCGCCCCCGGTGGCACGCGCGTCAGCGTTCACCCGCTGAACCCGCCGCTGGACCTGCCGGCGACCGAACATGCCTTTGTGGTGCGGCGGCTCAAGGATCAGGCGCCATGGGTGATCGGGCGCGCGGGTATGCACTATCGCGACCTTGTGCCGACGCGGCTGGGCGGGTCGATGATCGCCAGCCACATTCGCATCCCCGATGGCGGTCCGGTCCCCGATATGGTGCATTTCCACCGCGTCGGGTTTCAGTTGATCTTTTGCTACAAGGGCTGGGTCGATGTCGTCTACGAAGATCAGGGCGGCCCGATCCGGCTGCACGCGGGCGACTGTTTCATCCAGCCGCCCGAAATCCGCCACCGCGTGCTAGAGGCCAGCGATGGGATCGAGGTCGTCGAAATCGGGGTGCCAGCCGAGCATATCACCGAGATCGACCATGACATGGAACTGCCGACACCGCATCTGCGTCCCGACCGTGAATGGCAGGGCCAAAGGTTCGTTTTCAACGAGGGGTCCAAGTCGGGCTGGAATGCCGCAACGCTGCCCGGCTTCATCGCCCGCGACACGACGATCGCCGCTAACACCGGGGATGTCGCGGGGGTCAAGGTGCTGCGACGCGGGCAGGGCGATCCGCAATGGACGCGCCACGACGCCGATATCCACTTCAGTTTCGTGATGGAAGGCGGGCTGACGCTTGAAGGCGGCGACAAGGCGCCCGTGAGGCTGGAGCCCGGCGACGCATTCGTCGTGCCGCCCGGCATGGCCACCCGCTATGCACAGCCCACCGACGATCTGGAACTGCTGGAGGTCAGCCTGCCGGGGCGGTTCACGACAACCCCGCTATAGGTGTCAGCCTTGGCTCTTTTCCTTGAGCTCGGCGATCCGCGCCTCGGCCTGACCTTCGGTCAGCGAGGCGTCGAAGGGTTCGCCGGTATCTTCGCAAAGGGTGCGCAGGATATCTGCTTGGGCGCTTGTCATCGGGGCAGTATCGTCATTCGGCACGTCGTCGACATTCGGGACGACCTTGGCATTGGTTGGGGGGATCATTGCAGAGTCCTCTGTCTTGGTCATGTCTTCAACGCGATTGCCTGGCCAAGGGTTCCGCTTGCATCCCTCTGCGCCCGGCGGCACCCTGCCGCAAACCCAAACAAAGGTCCGACCCATGTCCCTGATCGACGATGCCCGCGCCGTGCGTGAAAATGCCTATGTTCCCTATTCCAAGTTCAAGGTCGGCGCTGCGATCCGCACCGTGGGCGGAACCGTCTACAAAGGCTGCAACGTCGAGAATGTGGCCTACCCCGAAGGCACCTGCGCCGAAGCGGGGGCCATCGCCGCGATGATCGCGGGCGGGGACATCGCGATCGCCGAAGTCGCGGTCATCGCCGACAGCCCGGAGCCGGTGTCGCCCTGCGGCGGGTGTCGCCAGAAGCTGGCTGAATTCGCCAAGGGCGAGGTCAAGGTGACCCTCGCCACGATGGATGGCGGCCGGTTCGAGACGACTGTCGGCGATTTGCTGCCCGGCGCCTTCGACCAAGATTACATGTCCCGCGTCTGACCGTTGGATGCCCGCGCGATCATAGCGAAGCTGCGGCGGCGCGATCTTCCCACCGAGGACGACCTGATCTGGTTCGCCCAAGGGCTGGCCTCGGGGGCCGTCAGCGACGCGCAGGCGGGGGCCTTCGCCATGGCCGTTTGCCTGAACGGGCTGGGGGACGCAGGCCGTGTCGCGCTGACGCGCGGGATGCGCGACAGCGGTGACGTGCTGGCCTGGGATCTGGACGGGCCGGTGCTGGACAAGCATTCGACCGGCGGGGTGGGCGATTGCGTGTCGCTGATTCTCGCCCCGGCACTCGCGGCCTGCGGCGTTTATGTGCCGATGATCTCGGGGCGTGGGCTGGGGCATACGGGCGGCACGCTCGACAAGCTGGAAGCCGTGCCCGGCGTCTCGACGGATGTAGACGAAGCGACCCTGCGTCGCCTGACCCGCGACATCGGCTGCGCCATCGTGGGCGCGACAGGTGCGATCGCGCCCGCCGACAAGCGGCTCTATGCCGTGCGCGACGTGACCGCGACGGTGGAAAGCGTCGATCTGATCACCGCCTCGATCCTGTCCAAGAAGCTCGCGGCGGGGCTGGACGGGCTGATCCTCGATGTGAAGGTCGGGACGGGGGCTTTCATGAAAACGCCCCAGGATGCGGCGGCCCTGGCCCGCGCGCTGGTCGATACCGCCAACGGGGCGGGCTGCCCGACGGCGGCTCTGATCTCGGACATGAACCAGCCGCTGGCACCTGCGCTGGGCAACGCGGTCGAGGTCGCGGCCTGCATGGAGGTTCTTTCGGGCAATACCGAAGCCGCGCCGCGCCTGTGGTCCCTGACGCTGGCGCTGGGTGCCAAGTTGCTTGAAATGGCGGGTCTGCCCGACGGACGGGATCGGCTGACCAAGGCGGTGACATCCGGTGCCGCGATGGAACGGTTCTCTGCGATGATCGCGGGTTTGGGCGGTCCGCCCGACATGGCCCAGGATTGGCACGCGCATCTGCCCAAGGCCCCGGTGGTGGGTGACGTGCCCGCACGCGCCGACGGTCATGTCGCCGCCATCGATGGCGAAGCGCTGGGCCTTGCCGTCGTTGCCCTTGGCGGCGGGCGGCGTGTTGAAACCGACCGGATCGATCCCGCAGTCGGCCTGTCCGACGTGCTCGCCCTTGGTCAGCCCGTCACGCGCGGGCAGCCCCTTGCCACCATCCACGCCCGCACCGAAGACGCCGCCGAGGCCGCAGCCCGCGCCGTCCTTGGGGCGATCACCATCGGTGACAAGCCCGCCTTGCCACCGCTTATCCATCAAGAGGTTACCTGACATGCCCCGTGCATTCCTGATCGTCATCGACAGCGTCGGTATCGGCGGCGCACCCGACGCCGACCGGTTCTTCAACGGCACCACCCCCGACACCGGCGCGAACACGGTCGGCCACATCATCGACGCGGTCGGGTTGCACACGCCGGTGATGGACAGTCTGGGCCTGCGCCACGCGCTGCATCTGGCGTCAGGCGGCAAGGCACCCGAAGGCCCCGCGACCGGCGGATGGGGCGCTGCTACCGAAACCAGCAACGGCAAGGACACGCCCTCGGGTCACTGGGAGCTCGCTGGCGTTCCGGTGCCGTGGGAATGGCACACCTTCCCCAACGAAGAACCCGCCTTCCCCGACGAATTGACCGTCATGATCTGCGAGGCCGCAGGCACGGGCGGCATCCTTGCCAACCGCTATGCCTCGGGGACAGAGGTCATCGCCGCGGAAGGCGCCCGCCACATCGAGACCGGTTGGCCGATCTGCTACACATCGGTCGATTCCGTGCTGCAGATCGCCGCGCACGAAGAGCATTTCGGCCTCGACCGGCTTTTGACGCTTTGCGCGGATATCGCGCCGACCCTGCATGCGATGAAGGTCGGGCGGGTGATCGCGCGGCCCTTCCTGGGCGACGCGGACACCGGCTTCAAGCGCACCGCGAACCGGCGCGATTTCGCCATCGCCCCGCCAAGTCCGACGCTTTGCGACGACGTGCATGCCGCCGGGCATCCCGTCCACGCCATCGGCAAGATCGGTGATATCTTTTCCATGCGCGGTATCGACGACGTGCGAAAGGGGCCGGACAGAAAACTGATGGAGCATTTGCACGAAAGTGTCGCAGCGGCAGAGGATGGCGCATTCGTCTTCGCCAACTTCGTGGAGTTCGACAGCGAATACGGCCACCGCCGAGACCCGCAGGGCTACGCCGATCATCTGGCGTGGTTTGACGAAAGTTTGGGTAAAGTGCTGGAAAAGCTGCGGCCTGATGATCTTTTGATCGTGACCGCCGACCACGGGAACGATCCCACATGGACCGGCACGGACCACACCCGCGAACGTGTTCCCGTGCTGGTGGCGGGTGTGGGCGCGCGCGAATTCGGTCAGGTGAGATTTATCGACGTGGCGGCAAGTGTCGCGGCACACCTTGACGTGCCCCACTCGGGCGACGGAAAGAGCTTTCTATGACATATCAGCATTTTCCCAAGGTCGAGCTGCACACGCACCTCGAAGGATCCGCCCCACCCGATTTCATCCGCAGCCTCGCGCGCGAAAAGAACATCGACCTGTCCCGCATCTTCAACGATGACGGCGGCTATATTTTCCGCGACTTCGCGCATTTCCTCAAGGTCTACGAGGCCGCCTGCGAGCCGCTTCAGACACCGCAGGATTTCTACCGCCTGACCAAGGCCGTGCTCGAGGAATTCGCCAGCCATGGCGTCGTCTACGCCGAAACCTTCGTTTCGCCCGATTTCTGCGGCGGCGGTGACGTGGTGAAATGGCGCGACTACCTTGCCGCGATGGAACAGGCGGCGGACGAGATGTCCGGCACGATCACGCTCAAGGCAATTGCCACGATCATCCGCCACGCAGGGCCCGAACAGGCCAAGCGCACCGCACGCTGCGCGGTCGAGACCCAGAACGGTTTTCTCACCGGCTTCGGGCTGGCGGGGGCCGAGATGATGCACCGCCCCGGTGATTTCGCCTACAGCTTCGACATGGCACGCGAAGCGGGGATGCATCTGACCGCCCACGCCGGTGAATGGGGCGGGCCCGACATGGTGCAAGAGACGCTCGATCTGCTCAAGGTGGAACGCGTCGGGCATGGCGTCAACGCCGTGACCGACCCCGATCTGGTCGCGCGGCTTGCGGAAGAGGGCATCACGCTGGAGGTCTGTCCCGGCTCGAACATCGTGCTGCGGGCCATCGATCGGTGGGAGGATCACCCGATCCAGACCCTGCGCGAGGCCGGCGTCCCCGTTACGGTATCGACGGACGATCCGCCGTTCTTCCACACCACGATGACGGCGGAATACGACAGTCTTGCGCGGGTCTTCGGCTATGGCGATGATGATTTCCGCGCCCTGAATGAAACCGCCATCGCGGCGGCTTTCTGCGATGACGCCACGAAAAAGGCCGTCCGGGCCAGATTGGAGAAAGCATGACCGAGCATCTGACCCACGTCACCCACCCGCTGGTGCAGCACAAGCTGACCCTGATGCGCAAGTCCGACACCTCGACCGCTGTCTTCCGGCAGTTGTTGCGCGAGATTTCGCAGCTTCTGGCCTATGAGGTCACGCGCGAACTGCCGCTGACGACCGAAGCGATCGAGACGCCCATGCAGACGATGGACGCGCCTGTTCTGGCGGGCAAGAAACTGGCGCTGGTGTCGATCCTGCGGGCGGGCAATGGTCTGCTCGACGGTGTTCTCGAACTGATCCCTTCGGCCCGCGTCGGCTTTGTCGGGCTTTACCGGGACGAAAAGACGCTCAAGCCCGTGCAGTATTACTTCAAGGTCCCCACGGCTTTGGAAGACCGTCTGGTCATTGCCGTGGACCCGATGCTGGCCACCGGCAACTCTTCCGTTGCGGCCATCGATCTGTTGAAGAAGGCCGGTGCGACCAACATCCGGTTCCTTTGCCTGCTGGCCGCACCCGAAGGCATCGCCCGCATGAAAGAGGCGCACCCCGACGTGCCGATCGTCACGGCGGCTGTGGACGAAAGGCTCAACGAGCATGGATATATTGTGCCGGGGCTAGGGGATGCGGGCGACCGCATGTTCGGCACCAAATAGAGGGCGATTGTCGCCACATTTCGGACACAATGGGTTTACCGGCTATGCATTGTCGGCTACGCTTCCACAACATTTTGTGGGGGATCAGATGGCCGTAAGAGCTTTCGTCGCAGCAGTCGTTATCACGTTCACGCAGACAGGCGCCCCGGCGCTGGCCCAGTCTTCGGGGGTTCCGGCCGAGTTTCCGCCCTCCAGCTTCGACGGAAACCAGTATGTCGACAGCGAAGGATGCGCCTTCATCCGCGCCGGGATCAGCGGTGCGGTGAACTGGGTGCCGCGGGTCAACCGCTCGCGCGATCAGCTATGCGGGTTCCAGCCCACCTTTGGCGCACCAGACCCCCAACCCGAGCCGGAAACGACCGTCGCGGAAGCACCGGCTGCCGCGCCCGAACCTGAACCCGCGCCGCGTTCATCGCCCGTGCGCGTGGCCCCACCGCCAAGCGGCGCCACCGCCGACATCGCCGGGCCGGCGACCATCGAATTGCCGCGAACAGGCCAGCGCCCGACGGCCGCGACGCCTGCGCCGGTCCGCACGGCGACACCATCTCCGCAGGTCATCACCCCGCAGCCAGAGCCGACCGAGCGTCGCATCACGCTGGCCGAAGCCTGTGAAGGCAAATCCGGCGTGCAACCCCGTTTCGTTTCGGCCCGCACAGGCGAACCCGTCGATTGCGGCCCTGCGCCACAGGTCGCATCGGCC
This sequence comes from Loktanella sp., assembly GCA_020201155.1. Taxonomy (GTDB): domain Bacteria; phylum Pseudomonadota; class Alphaproteobacteria; order Rhodobacterales; family Rhodobacteraceae; genus JAIVHI01. The sequence continues at coordinate 6,375 of JAIVHI010000211.1, forward strand.
ACCACCAGCGCACCGGCCGCACAGGAACCGTTGCGCCTGACGCTGGCCGAGGTCTGCGCCCGCGCGGCGACCGACAATATCCGCTACGTGAACGCATCCACCGGCCTGCCCATCGTCTGCGCCGATCCGGCCGAGCCGACCACGGTCGCGCAGGCCCCCGCGCCGATGCCGGTGCCAATGCCGCAGACGCCGCTTCAGGCCCCCCAGCAGACGGCCAGCGCCGCCTGCGCAAACAGCGCGAACATGCGGACCTTCAACGGGCTGCCATTGCGGTGCGGGCCCCAGACCCAATTGCCCTACACCATGTCCGAGCCGCAGGTGACGCGCCGTGCGACAGCCCCCTTCGTGCAGGCCCCGCCCGCCGTGCTGCGCACCAACCCTGCGATCGCGGATCGCCCCGCGCCGCAGCCGCCTACCGGTTACCAGGGTGTCTGGGACGACGGACGCATCAACAGCCAGCGTGGCCTTCCGGCAGACTCGGCCCTTCGGACCCGCGCCAAACCGCCTGTCCCGGCAGCGCAGGTCGCGCCCGCGGTGACCCAGACGGTGCGGGCACAGCCGCAGGCGACCCCGCCCGCATTGTCGCACCGTTTCATCCAGGTCGGCAGCTTCGGCGACCATTCCAACGCCGACCGTCTGATCCAGCGCCTTGGTGCGCAGGGCATCCCGGTGTCCTCGGGCCGCAGTGGCGGGCTCAAGATCGTGGCCGCCGGACCGTTCGGCAGCGCCGCAGACCTTCAGCGCGCCATGGGAGTGGTGAAGGGCATGGGATTTGCCGACGCCTATCCGCGCAACTGAGTATTCGCCCGTTCGCAAACGGCCCTGCATATTGATGCGGGGCCTTTTGCGGTAGATGGTGCAGGCTGCGGGTAAGGTTCTACGGCGAAGGGGCCCAAATGGTGGCCAATGCTTATGTTCGGTTGGCGGACGGAGCGGTCGTTCGCCTTCGTCCCTTGGTAACTCCTCTGAAAACCCGTCTCTTTGAGCCACGAAACAACCAACCCTGGTTTGTGTAAAAAAAACTCTGTCGTGGCCGACACCCTATGTCCAACCTTTGCCCTCATCAAAGCCCAGGCGGGATTTTGCGAACTTATAACCGTTCCACATAAACTTGATGGCCCCCACCAACCCAAATTTTGGAATAATTCGGCGCAGCAATTGGTCTGGCGTTACGACTTTCACCGACGTTTTAATTTTTGACCGCACAACTACTTTTTGCAGTTTATAGTCCATCGTCAAAAAGTAATCCATTTCAGCCGATTCCGCACACCAAATGTGGTAGGCATCTAGTGCTTGGTTCAGGTTCAATGGCTTGTTTGCGCCCTGATACGCGCCAGTCATTTTTGTCAGTTTGACAAAGCGCGGATGCTTGATGCTGCACACAAAATCAAGAATGTGCTCTTTGAACTCCTTGTTGCCGCCAAGGATTATGCGCGACTGCGGCGCAACCGGGTCGGGAACTTCGTGGATGGGACATCCGAAAAATCGCCCAGATGGGCTTGCCATTCCGGGCAGCCCCCAGGTTTCCAGATCAACTTCGCGGTGAATGTAGAATTTAAGCCACTCTGAAATTCCGGCGTAGGCAAGCATACCTAGAAGCACGGCATCGCGTTTCTGGACTTCATTTTTGATTTTATGCAGATCGTTGACCGTATGCGGTTCGTGATATTCTGTCTCGAACTCTGTGCCGCCCCAATTCAGGGTCGTTTTCTTTGCGCGATATACGTGCTTCTTGACCGCTGAAAACTTCAATATGTTTGTATCAATAAATACAGTTGCTACCGGCTTGGCCTTGCCCATCGCGCTTCCAATGTGTGCTTTCCCATTTAGCTTTACTGTATGCATCGGAACTCGGATCGACAACTTCGCAACTATTTTGAGAGGTGAGCCGCCCCTAAGCCCACCCAAATGCTTGGTCCTTGGTCCGATGACCACAATGGCCTCGAAGCCGACCTTCGCCGCATATTGCAGCATTTCCGTTTTCCCGTGCACTCAACGATTGCAGATGCCCTGCAGGCTGACCCAGTCCGCATCCGACATGATCGCGGATGCCTCGATCCGGGGTGAATCCGTCAAGCCTGCGGGTGCGGATGGCACGGTCTCGGCATAGGGCTCGACCGGAAGGCCGGCCTGCACGAAGGCGGCTTGCACGACAGCTGGGTCGGGTGCAAAGCGTCGTCCGTCCAGCAGGTCGGCGGCATAATCCGCAAGGACCGCGTCAGGCAGTTCGCCGGTGGTCAGAAGTGTCACAGTTTCCCCCAGCCCCGCCGCGTTCAGCACGTCGCCCAATGGGTCGTGAACCGTGCCTGTCGCGGCGGTTGCCAGCACCACGCTCGCGGGGATCAGCGGGTCATCGGCCAGCCCCAGAACGCTGGCATCC